>SLDT01000031.1 GCA_007125125.1 Gemmatimonadota bacterium
ATCCGTCGCGTGCGACGTACCCGGGTCGTCTCGGCCGGGTAGCCGAGGTAGCTCCCCCGCGTGCGCGCGCGGTCGATCGCCGCCGCCGGGCTCAGGGAGAGGGTCGAGGTGATCCGGCTCGTGCGCCAGTGCACGCCGTCGTGCGGCTCGTCCGGGGGCCAGCCCCCGGCACCGAAGAGGGCGCGGCTGACCGCGGGACCGAGCTCCTCGGCGCTCGACCCGGGTGACACGAAGACGAGCTCCCGACGAAAGGGCGCATCGATCATCCCCGCCAGCCAGAGCGGCTCGAAGGGTCCCGGGCGCACGACCCGCTCGGCGAGCACCGTCCAGCCCTCGGCCTCCGCGAGGGTGGTGACCGTCCCGACCACGGGGTGCGCAAGCACCGATCGTGCGATCAGGTGGCGCTCGACGACAACCCACGCGCAGACGACGAGAGCCGCCAGCACAAGGAGGACTGCGGCGTGGCGCGCGCGCCTCGACATCCTTCGCACTCTCCATGGTTCGGGTTCGACCGGCGCACGAAAGCTCGCGCGCGGGCAGCCCGGACCGCAAGGCGGCAGGCTTCGCATGGATGCCGCCCCGCCCGGCGCCCCCGCCGGCGCCTCGCGGGTTGCCTCGCGCCGCGCCCGGTGTCTACCTTCGCGGTCGCACCATCCTTCCAGCACCCGGATCCCACCCCGCGAGGCGCACGCCATGACGACCCACACCTTTTCGATCGAGCGGCGAACGGAGGGCAACGACGACATCCTCGACCTCACCGAGGAGCTGCAGCGCGGCGTCCGCGACTCCGGGATCCGGGTGGGCCAGGGGGTCGCCATGGTGGTCGGCTCGACCGCTGCACTATCCGTCACCGAGTTCGAGCCGGGGCTCGTCGAGCGCGACCTCGCGGCGGCCCTCGAGGGCATCGCCCCCCGCGACGGATACTACCTGCACGAGGACACCTGGGGCGACGACAACGGGCACGCCCATGTACGGGCGAGCCTCGTGGGTCCCTCCTTCACCTTCCCCCTTGAGGAGGGGCGCATCCCCCTGGGCACCTGGCAGCAGGTGATCCTGATGGATTTCGACACACGCCCTCGCGAACGCCGCATCGTCGTGAACCTGATCGGGGAGTAGCTCGCCGCCCGACGCGCGGGACACACCCGAGCGCACCCCCCGCCCGATCACTCCGGGGTCGGGGCCTCCGCCTCGGCCCGGTCGATGAGGACCTCGGCGAACTCGAGGTTTCCGGCCGCAAGCACGAAGGCGGTCGGCGGCAGCCCCTCCGAGAGCTCCTGCATCCGGTCGTAGTGCTCGCGGAAGGCGGCGGGGTCCCCGGTCGGTGCGGCCAGTCCGAGAAGGACGATGTCGGCCTTCCGCGAACCCTTCCTCAGGATCTCGCGAAAGGGGGTGTCGCCGGCGACGATGATGTCGAGGCGGATCTCGCCGATGCGGAGGCTCTCGAGCACGGAGCCGAGCTCGGCACGCGCCTGCTCCGCCGCCTCCTCGGTCCGGACCGCCAGCTTCAGGCGCACCTCGGCCTCTTCCCAGTCCACGTTCGTGCGCAGGAGATAGGCGAGCACGAGCATGAGCCCCCCGTTGGCCTGGAGCCCACCCCACCACACATCGATCCGGCGCCGGTCCGTGAACCCCACATCGTCCGGGTCACGGATCAGCACGACGTTTCGCCCCTTGCGATGGAAGGTCTCGATCAGGGCGCAGAACCGGTCGCGACGCTCCACGTGCTCGCTGGTCCCGAGGATCACGGTGTTCGGGATGAGGCGGCCGAACCCGTAGACCTCCACGAGACGCTCGGCCCCCGTGAAGGGGTCGGGCGCGGTGACGATCCGGACGAACGCCTCGACCCCGCGGCGTTTCAGGTACTTCTGGATCTCGGCCTCGGCCTCGGCCTGCCGCTCGCTCTCCTTGGCCCCCTCGGGGAGCACGCTCGCGATCGTCACGAGCCCGCGGTTGTGCGTGATCGCGTTCGCGAGGTCGATCAGGGGCCAGCGTCGTGTCGGCTCGCCCGAGAGTACGAGCGGGTGCGGACGCCAGTTCCGCGGGTCCTCGCGCTCCCCGATCCGGAGCAGACCCATCCGGATGAGGGCCAGCCAGAGGCCGCTTCGCACGTCGCCCCAGGCACTCGTCAGCCCCCGCCGCTTGAGCCAGACGAAGACGCTGATCACGACCGCGAGCGCCGCGATTGTCGCGACGGCATTGATCAGGAACATGACGAGGAGGCATCCGAGCGCCCCCGCCATCGGGAGGAGCCAGTGCACGCGGAACTGCGGCCGGAAGGAGGGGCTCCCGAGGAAGCCTTCCACCCCTGCGGCGAAGTTTACCGTCATGTACGAGGCCAGGAAGAACATGGTCAGGATCGGTGCCACCATGTTCAGGTCGCCGAAGAAGATCGCCACGAGCGCGATCCCGAGGGTCACGGCGGTGCCGATCCGCGGGCTTCCGTCCGCGCCGCTCCCCCGCCCGAGGAAGCGCAGCGGTCGCGGAAGGACTTCGTCGCGCGCCATCGACTGGAGCACCCGCGGGGCCCCGAGAATGCTCCCCATCGCGCTCGAGAGGGTGGCCCCCATCGCGCCGAGGAGCACGATCGGACCCCAGAAGGCCATGCGCCGCATGATGAAGGGGTCTTCGATGAGGGTCTCGCTGTCGGCCCACATCGCAAAGAGAAAGGGAAGGGTCATGTAGACTGCGAACCCGACCCCGAGCGCGGCCAGGGTCCCGCGCGGGATCGAGCGCCCGGGGTCCTTCAGGTCGCCCGACATGTTCACCCCCGCCTCGATCCCCGTGACCGCCGGGAAGAAGACGGCAAAGGCAACCCAGAACCCGACGACGAGGCGGTCGGGAGCATCACCGGTCAGCTCGATCTGGCTCGGCTCGACCGGCCCCCCGAAGGCGAAGGCCACGAGGGAGAGGGCGATCACCGCCATCACGATGTACTGCGAGCGGATCGCGAGGCTCGCGGAGTGGATCGCGAGCCCGGCGACCGCCACCGCCGTCACCACCCCGACCCAGCGCTGGTCCAGGTGCGGAAAGACGTCGCCCACGATCTCCGCGAAGCCCAGGATGTAGAGCGACATCGAGAGGGTCAGCGCGAAGTAGAGGGGCACGCCCACCGCCCCCCCGGTCTGGAGCCCGAGCGACCGGCTGATCATGAAGTAGGCCCCGCCCGCTCCCACCTTCCGGTCGGTGGCGATCGAGGACATCGAGAGCGCCGTCAGGAAGGTGATCGAGGAGCACATGACCACGATCAGGAGCGTCCCGAGGAGCCCCACGTTCCCCACGACCCACCCGAAGCGCAGGTACATGATGACCCCGAGGATCGTCAGGATCGAAGGGGTGAACACCCCCGCAAAGGTGCCGAGCCCCGCGCCGCGGCCGCGTGCACCCTCGGCAGCTTCCCCGGTCCTTTCCGCCTCCTTGCCTTCGAGTTTCAGAATCCCTCCCGGGGGCCGGTTCGAGTCGACTGCCGCCTCGTCCCGGGGCGGAGCCGGGCCCCGGTACGCATCCAAGGTTCTCTCCCGGAAGCGACCTCGCAAGGGTCTGCGCGGGGCGCCCGCGGAGCCACACGCCGGGGTCGTTCCCGTGCCCGGCCTTGACACCGGGAGTGTGGGAGCCGCACTTTGTTCGGTAACCGAACAAAGTGCGGCCTGAGCTGCCGCTCCTGCAGGGGTCGCCTCCTGCGCCGCCCACCCCATCCCGGAGCTCCCATGAACCGGCCCCACTGCCTCCGCCTTCCGGTCCGTGCCCTCGTCGTGGCCTTGCTGCTCGTCCCCGTCCAGGCCCTCTCCCAGTTGCCCGGTCAGGGCGGCACAGATGTCCGCGTCGTGCAGGACGACTCGGGTCACCAACTCATGGTCGACGGAGAACCCTTCATGGTGAAGGCCGTGAACTGGGACTACTTTCCCATCGGGACCACCACGACCTACAACTTCTGGGGTGAGCCGGACGAGTTCATCAGACAGGCGCTGGACCGGGAGATGGGTCTCCTGCAAGCGATGGGAGGGAATTCGATCCGGGCCTACGTGGGGATTCCGGCGCGATGGATCGAATACATTTACGACAACTTTGGGATCTGGACCATCGTGAACCACCCGGTCGGGCGTTACGGCGTCACGCTGGGAGGGCGCTACTTCCCTGCGACGGACTACTCGGACCCGCGGGTCCGTGAACTCCTGACCCGGGAGGTCGAGGACATGGTTCGGGAGCTGGCGGGCGCGCGCGGTCTTCTCATCTGGCTCCTCGGCAATGAGAACAACTACGGGCTCGAGTGGCAGTCCGCCGAGACGCAGAACCTTCCCGAAGGAGAACGGTTTGCCTTCATGGCCCGGCACCTGTACTCGCTGATGGGGGAGGTCGTCGATGCGGTGAAGGCGATCGACCCCAACACGCCGGTGTCCATGGCCAATGGCGACCTTCAGTACCTGGACATCATCGCGGAGGAGGTGTCGAACCTCGACATCTTCGGCTCCAATGTCTATCGAGGGATCCGCTTCACCGACTTCTTCGAACGGGTCGACGAGGAGATGGGCATCCCCGTGCTCTTCACCGAGTTCGGCGCAGACGCCTTCCATGCGGTGAACTTCAGGGAAGACCAGGCGATGCAGGCTCGCTACCTGATCGGCCAGTGGGAGCACATCTACGAAGAAGCGGCGGGGCACGGAGGATTCGGGAATGCGATCGGAGGCGCGGTCTTCCAGTGGAGTGATGGATGGTGGAAGCACGGCCAGACAGAGCGCCTCGACATCCACGACACCTATGCGTCCTGGGCCAACGACGCCTACTGGGAAGATTACGTCCCCGGCGAAAACAACATGAACGAGGAGTGGTGGGGCATCATGGCCAAGGGCCCGACGGACTCGCGGGGCCACTTTGAACTCTTCCCCCGGGCGGCCTACTACGCGCTACAGAGCATCTTCGAGCTGGATCCTTACGCGCCGGACACCGACCGGGAGCGCATCGCGGCCCACTTCGCCGGCATCACCGAGATCGAGGCGGAGTTGAGGGCCCGCGGTGACCGGGCCAGCCTTCTCGGGACCCGGGCAAGCGTGGCTCGTCTGAGCGGGATCCGCATGGACTTCGAGACCTACTCCACGGGGGGGAGCCGGGTCAGCACGCCCGATGAGCCCCGACAGGGATCGACGAGTCGCCCCTCCTTCCAGGGCTTCGACACCAAGCAGTCCTTCTACGTCGACGGTCAGGTGAATCCGGCGCCCAACCTCGTCGCCGACATCTCGGTGAACATCCTGGGCGCGGTTCCCGACAATCCGATCGATGAGATCTTCTACGAGAATGTGGGACGCCAGCGACGGGTTGTCGGAGACGACGGGACTCTGACCGTCTCGGACTTCGAAAGGGTCAGGATCCACGCTGCCAGCGTCACGTGGGATGACCGAAACTTCCGGCTGGACGGCTTCTACCGGACAGGTCACTACCACTGGGGATACGAGGGCGACTTCTTCAACATCTACAGAGAAGCGAACTACGGCCCCAACATCGACATCTACAATGGTGTGGCCCCGGTCGGGTTCGAGTGGACGGGCAAGCGCAGTCTCGATGGATTGAAGGTCGCCTTCGGACCCGAGCTCTGGTGGGGCGCGAACCCCGCTGTCCTTGCCAAGTACACCCTTCATCTCGGCCGCTTCGAGGTGACCGGACTCTTCCACGAAGACATCGCCCGCCAGGGTGAGGTGACCAGCTCGTTTGCCATTCCCACTCCTCCCACCCGTCGTGCGACCTTGCACGCGGCCACGAACTGGCGAGGAATCGAGATCGATGTGGGGGGCATCTGGGGCGGCCAGCCTCGCGTCGGGGAGAGCTTCCAGCGGGTTCGAGGAGAACCCGGGAACTACGAGGTGCTCCTCGACGAAATTCGGACGGAAGACACCTTCGGCGGAAAGGCCAAGGCCACCTTCCAGCTTGGCCCGGTCAACGGCTATGTACTCGGTTCCGCCACCGGCCTGGTGGCCGAGGGGGGCTACGACCAGACGCAGACCTTCACCGGCTGGCGGCTGAAGGACAACGGAAGCGGCAACCAGAGGCAGTTCCTGAGTGGCTTCACCTATGCGGTGGGCAACCTGCAGATTGCTCCGAACTTCATGTGGCAGCGCCCGCTCGTCGGGCCTGTACCCGCCGATGCACCAGCCCCCGCAAGGCCCCGCAACGTTCTCAGGGACCCCTTCGCCGTTCGGGTCAACCGGGAGACGACGGCAGCCGAGATCCTCTTCACGTACGACCCGACACCCGCCACCTGGATGTACGCGTGGGACAGCGACATGCAGGAAGACGCCGCGCTCGCCTTCAGCGCAGGGTTCGTATTCCGCCGACACCACACCACGGCCGATGCCGCTATCGGCGTCATGGAAGATGGTCAGTCGACCTTCGCCTTTCCGGGTGGCACACCGGCTCGAGACCTCTGGGAAGTGCACGCGCGGGTGGTCTCGAAGTGGGGCGGCGGATCGGGGATCATCCTGAACCCCTATGTGGGAACGGGCGAGGCTCGGGGCTCCGACCCGCGCAGGATCAACCGCTATGGCACCGACCTGCGCCTGATTCGCGGCCCGGTGCGCCTCGAGAGCTTCGTGCGGTTCAACGACTGGGGTCCCTTCGACTATCACCGGGACTTCAACCTGACCTTCCCCGTACAGGTGATGGGCGATGTGTCCTGGAACCTCGGGCGCCCGGAGTGGTGGAATGTCCCGAACACCCGCCTCGGGCTCCGAGGGACCTGGCGAAGCCTCGATGAGCACTCCCCCCGCTACTGTCCCGTCGAGACGACTGGATCGGGTGGCGTTGTCACCTGCGATCCTCTCGCCGAGGGGCCACGGGGGCGCGAGTGGGAGATCCGGACGTACCTCCAGATCGCAATGTGAGCATGCCCAGGTCGACGTCGCCGAATCCCGTGACCACGGAGCCCGAGGAGAGCATCGAACACCGGATCCGCACCCTCCTGGACCAGATGACGCTGGGCGAGAAGATTGGCCAGCTGAACCAGTTGCAGGGCACGGACGGCCCTGCCTCGGATGAACTGATCCGGGAGGTTCGTGCGGGCCGGGTTGGGTCGCTCCTGAACCAGGTCGATGTCTCGACCCTGGACGAGCTGCAGCGCATCGCCGTCGAGGAGAGCCGTCTGGGCATCCCACTCCTCGTAGGTCGGGATGTGATCCACGGGTTCCGGACCATCCTCCCCATCCCCCTCGGTCAGGCAGCCACGTGGGATCCGGATCTGGTCGAGGCTGGAGCGCGGATGGCGGCGCGGGAGGCGACGAGCCATGGCATTCGATGGACTTTCGCACCCATGGTCGACATCGGCAGGGATCCGCGTTGGGGGCGAGTGGCGGAGTGCCTGGGTGAAGACCCTCACCTCGCCAGCGAGCTGGCGGTGGCCATGGTCAGGGGGTTTCAGGGTCGGGAGCTGGGGGCCCCGGACAGCATGGCGGCCTGCGCCAAGCACTTCGCGGGGTATGGGGCCAGCGAAGCAGGCCGTGACTACAACACGACGAACATTCCCGAGCGGGAGCTCCGGAGCGTCCACCTCCCTCCCTTCCGTGCCGCCGTGGATGCGGGTGTCTGCACCCTCATGGCCTCCTTCAGCGACCTCGACGGAATCCCGGCCTCGGCCAACCGCTTTCTCATGACGACGATTCTCCGAGAGGAGTGGGGGTTCGACGGGTTCGTCGTCAGCGACTGGGAATCGATTCCCCAGCTCTGCGTGCACGGGCTCTGCGAAGACGGTCGGGAGGCGGCTCTCGCAGCGGCGCTGGCCGGGATCGACATGGACATGGTCGGACGCCTGTACGAGCAGCACCTGTCCACCCTTGTTGCCGACGGTGCGCTCGACGAGGCACAGATCGACCTCATGGTCTCTCGGGTCCTGAGGGTGAAGTTTCGCCTGGGGCTCTTCGAGCAACCCTACACGGATCCGTCCCGGCGGTTGGCCACGCCCCCAGCTTCTCATCGAGACCTCGCATACCAGGCAGCGGTACGCAGTGCGGTGCTTCTGAAGAACGAAGGAGAGCTGCTGCCCCTCGCTCCCGACCGTTTTCGCAAGGTCGCCGTGCTTGGCCCGCTGGCAGCAGAGGCAACCGAGCAGCTGGGGACCTGGATCTTCGATGCAGACCCTTCGCTCAGCGTGACGCCGCTCGAAGCCATCCGGGAACTCGTGGAAGGCGAGGCCGGGGATGGAAGCAGAGGCGAGGTGAGGCATGTTCGCGTTCTGGAGACCGGACGAAGCCGCAGCCAGTCGGAGTTCGGGGATGCCGTCGACGCTGCTCGTTGGGCCGACGTAGCCCTCCTCTTTCTGGGCGAGGAATCCGTGCTGTCCGGGGAGGCGCACTGCCGAGCTGACATCTCCCTGCCGGGCGCACAGGAGGCGCTCCTGCGCGCGGTTCGGGGCACAGGCACACCGGTGGTCCTCGTGGTGCTGGCCGGCCGACCATTGGCGCTCGAGTCCGTTCTGGACCAGGTGGGCGCGCTCATCATGGCCTGGCACCCCGGCACGATGGCCGGGCCTGCGATCGCGGACCTCCTCTTCGGGCATGCCTCACCCTCGGGACGGCTGCCCATGACCCTTCCGCGGGTGACAGGTCAGATCCCCATCTACTATGCCCACCGCAACACGGGCCGCCCTCCGACTCCGGATAGCTTCGTTCACATCGATGACCTTCCGCGTGGTGCCTCTCAACTCTCCACCGGATTGACCTCCTACCACCTCGACACACACTACACCCCGCTCTTCCCCTTCGGCTTCGGGTTGACGTACACCTCCTTCCGGTACCGGGACCTGGCGGTGCGCCCCACGGAGACCACGCCCGATGGATCGGTTCGAGTCTCGGCAGTGGTGGAGAACACCGGAACCCGGCCCGGCATCGAGGTCGTGCAGCTCTACGTGCGGGACCCCGTGGCCTCCGTGACCCGACCCGTCCGTGAGTTGAAGGGCTTTCGTCGCGTGGCCCTCGAACCCGGCGAATCCCGGGCGGTGGACTTCGAACTGTCGGCGCACTCACTCGCCTTTCCGGGGCGGGACATGAACCAAGTGGTCGAACCCGGGCGCTTCGATGTCTGGGTCGGTGGCAGCGCAGAGGCCTCCCTCGGGGGAAGCTTCACGATCGTCGATCGCGCCTGAGGCACCGGGACGGAGGCGCCCAAACGCAACCAGGGATCAGGCCGCCAGGGTCTCCGGCGCTCCCCTGCGGGCCTCGAGGGTGGCCCGGACCTCCTGGGCTACCTCTTCCGTGATGGGGTAGGTCGCGACAACCCAGATTGCAATGGCCGACGTCGCAGCAGGAATCAGGACGTCGAAGAGACGAAGAGCGAGGAGCGTGCCCTCGGTCTGGTTGCCCTCCAGCGCGACGTCGAAGCCGGTAGCATTCAGGAGGAAGCCTCCACCGAGCAAGGCAGCCGCCATTCCCAGCTTCACCACCCACCAGAAGATGGAGCCGAACATTCCCTCGCGTCGGGCGTGCGATGTCAGTTCATCCACGTCCACGACGTCGGCCATCATCGCGGGCACCAGGGTGAAGAGCCCACCCAGCCCGAAGGCCATCAGTGGTGCGGGCAGAATGACGAGCCACGGGTAGTCGGGATTGTAGCAGAACCACTTGAGGAGGTACCCGAACACCGAAATGCCGGTCGTGATGAAGAAGGCCTTGCGCTTCCCGAACTTCGTCCCGAGCCAGGTGGCCACGATGATGACGAGGAATGTCGACACAGCACCCACCGAACCGGCGTAGCCGGCGTACTGGGCACCCATGGCCTGATCGCCCGCGAAGACGTAGTAGATGATGACGTAGACCGAGAAGGCCGAGATCAGGATGAAGCCGTTGAAGACCAGGAAGGTGGCAACACAAAGCTTCAGGAAGGGCCTGGACTGGACCGTCAGCTTCATCCCCTTCAGGAATCCTGCGACCCCCCGCCTGAAACGGGACCGCGCGGAGGCCATGATGGAGCCAGCAGCGTTCGCGGCGGTGCCCGGAGCCTTCTTGAACCGCTCGCGAAGAAAGATGGCAGGCAGGACGCCGAGGCTCGCCGCCACGATCGCCACCCCGATGGCGAGTCCCTTCGCCCCATCCAGTTGCGTGTCGAACCAAGCCTGGTTCGTCATGATCCAGAGGAACCAGGGAGAGACCACATAGGCCAGCTGGCCCGCGAAGTTCTGGACCCCCATGAGCCGGGTCCGCTCATGATAGTCCGGGGTGAGCTCGTAACCCAGGGCGACCCAGGGAGTCGCAAAGACCGTGTAGGCGAAGTAGAAGAGGATCGAGCCGATCAGGAAGTACCAGAAGTAGTACGACTCGGAGCGACCTTCGGGCATTTGCCAGAGGAGCACGAAGAGGAGCCCCGCAAGGATCGCCCCGCAGAAGATGTAGGGTCTGCGGCGGCCCCACCTGGTGTGGGTGTTGTCCGACACGTACCCCATGATCGGGTCGGTCAGGGCATCCGTGAGTCGCGGGATCGCGCCGAGCGCACCCACGAGCGCCGGGTTCATCCCGAGACCCAGGTTCAGAATGATGGCCATGCCACCGATCGCAGCCGCCAGAAGGTTGTTCACAAAGGCCCCGGCCCCGTAGATCACCTTGTGGTGGAAGGGGATTCGGTCTTCCGGACGGGTTTCGTGATCCTTCGGCGCCCCGGAGTCGGCCATCATCGCCCCTCCCCTGCGGCGATACCCCGCATGCCCGGAAAGAGCGCGGGGTTGGCAAGGGCGAGGGACAGAACAAGTGTGGAGGCCCCGAGCGCGATGCCCTGGGGGCCGAGATCGCTCACACGGATCTCCGATGCTGCCACGGAACTGACGAGCGTTCGGCGCACGACCGTCTCCCGCAGTGGCACGAGCAGGTCTTCTTTCAGCCGTGCCATGCTCCCTCCGAGAATGACCGCACCGGGGTTCAGGAGGTTCAGCAGGCCCGCGATGGCCACCCCCAGGTGCTGGGCCGCTTCCCGGACGAGCTGCATCGCGACCGGGTCCCGTAGAAGGGCGGCCTCTTCGATACTTCCCGGACTGATGCAGCGCTCCGCCAGCAGGCTTCCCGGGTTCTCCGCCACGAGCGTCTCGGCCTTTCGCACCAGCGCGTCTCCGCCCACGAAGGTGACGAGACACCCCCGGTTGCCACACACGCACGGCTCTCCCCTCGGGTCGATCGAGATGTGGCCGATCTCCCCGGCAGCATTCGTGGCACCGCGATAGATCTGCCCCCTGAAGATGAGCCCCGCGCCGATTCCGGTTGCAAGCTTGATGAAGGTGAAGTGGTCGAGTCCTCTCCCACCTCCCCACCAGCGCTCCGCCAGCGCCCCGAGATTCGCATCGTTGTCGACGAAGACCGGCACGCCATACCGCTCGCGAAGCAGCTCGAAGCCACTTCGGCCCTTCCAGGCAGGAAGCACGGTCTCGGACAGATGCAGCGGATCGAGATGATCGACCGGCGAGGCGACTGCGATGCCGATTCCGAGAAGTCTTCGAGCCGCTCCGGGAACACGGCCCAGGACCTCGTCGGCGAGTCGGATGATCAGAGCACGAGTTCCGCTCGGATCATCGCGCACCGGGTGCGCCTCCTCCGTCCAGACGAGGACCCGCCCCCGAAGGTCGGTGACGGCGACGGCCACATGGCTCGCACCCATGTCCACCCCGAGAATGACATGCGCCTCATCCTGAAACCGGAGGAGGATGGGCCGCCGGCCGCCCCTGCTCGGGCCGTCGCCACCTTCCGCCACCAGGCCGGTGTCCAGGAGCTCCGCCGCGAGCTCGGAAGCCGTGGATCGGGACACTTCGAGCTTCCTGGCCAGATCAGCGCGGGAGATCTCCCGGCTGTGCCAGATCGACTCGAGTGCCACTTCGACCAGGGGCCTTCCCCGGGCCTCTTCGGCAGGGGAGGCCCCCTGGTCGGGTGATTGGAAGTCCAAGGCAGTTGTTCGTAGGGATGGCCGCACTCAGCGACGGAAGAAGTAGACGTTGTCGATGTAGACGGTGTTGGGGTCGCCCGAGATGATAAGCTGAGCGAGGTTCTCTCGCGTGACCAGACCCGCGAAGTCGGCGAGCGGGATCTCGAGGCTCGACCAGGTCCCGGACTGGAGCGCAGGCGTGGTGCTCGAGTCGAAGAACAGCTCGTCTTCCACATCGTCCCCTCCGCCAAACTGCCCATCCGCGCCGAAGTCGACGAGCTTGATCCCGAAGCGGTTCGGCGGATCCGTCTCGTCCGGCGTCCAGACATGCATGTGGAAGTGGGTCATCCCCGAGACATCGATCGGCTGGCTCGTGAACTCGATGCCGGCGAACGCGAGGTTTGTGTAGCGCTTCACGTCACTTCCGCCGATCTGGATGTCTTCCAGATCGGCATTGTCCCAGGGAGCAGACCAGGTATCGACGGTCACGTTCTGGTATGCGTTGCTGAACAGGGAGACGACATCCGCAGCATCGTGTGTGGGCGTGGGCGCCGGCTCCGTCGGACCCTGCGTGGTCGTCACGGTAATGGCGCCTGCCGCGTCGACATCGCCAAGTGCCGCGGTGATTGTCGCCGTGCCCTCGCCAATCACCTCGATTTCGCCTCGGTCCGAGACCGTGGCCACCGCCGGGTCGGACGAGGTGAAGGTGAAGTAGGACGGAGCAGCGGTCACCACGATCTGATCACCGCCAACATTCCACGTCACCACTGTCCCGGCCACGGAGGCCGTGGCACCGACGACCAGCGAGAGCGTCTCGGTGGCGATTGCCGGCATGGCAACCCCGAGACCCGGCACTGTTTCGAACCGGATGTTGTCCATCCAGAACGTGTAAGCCTCACCACCCTCGGCGAA
This sequence comes from Gemmatimonadota bacterium, assembly GCA_007125125.1. Lineage (GTDB taxonomy): Bacteria > Gemmatimonadota > Gemmatimonadetes > Longimicrobiales > Gaopeijiaceae > SLDT01. Next base: position 12,784 of record SLDT01000031.1, read on the forward strand.
GTGGAAGAGGCCCCTCTCCGAGCTCAGCGCCGCAGGCAGCGGCAGGGGAATCACGTACTGCTGCCAGTCGGTCGTGAGGGCCAGGTTCTGGGTCTCGGCCGGGAAGAGAGAGGTTCCTGTGTTGTCGTTTCCAATTCCCGCCACATTGAGCGTGGCCTCGCGATCGGCCCGGGCCCAGAAGGTGATGGCGTTGTACTCGGAGAGATTTCGCGGCACATCCGCCACGAAGGCACCTCCGGCGTAGCTTCCGGAGGGGTCTTCGGGCGCCGGCACGCTGATGCGCAGCGACGCCTCGCCGTCATAGCTCACATTTGTGTCACGCTGCAGGGCGTCCGTCTTCGACCCCCCGAAGGCCTGGAAGTCGATTCCCTCGCCCAGATTGTCATCGAACACTACGGCGTCGTCAGGCAGGGGCGCGGGTCCGAGTGGGTCATCGTCCCGGTCACAGCCAGAGGCACCGACGGCGAGCAGGCCCGTCAGGAAGAGCGGCAGAATCTTTCGGGAAGGGATCGGGGAAGTCATCGTCTTGCTCCAGGAGGCCGGAATGGGTTCTTGGCGTTTGGCGGTGCACTTTGTTCGCCTACCGAACAAAGTAGGTGCGTTGCAGGGATCATGTCAAGCATGGGGGGAATCCGGCACCTGCCAGGGCTTCAATCCGCCGGCGCATACACGCGCACGTACTCCACCACCATGCTCTGGGGAAAGGTGGTTCGAGCATCCGGACTCCCCGGCCAATCCCCGCCTACTGCGACGTTCAGGAGGAGGTGAAAGGGCTGGTCAAAGGGTGCCGGAAAGGGCTGGCCGGCGGAGAACCATTCCGTCTGGGTCTGATAATGACGACCGTCGACGTACCAGCGGAACTCGCCCTCTTCCCACTCGAGGGTGAAGGTGTGGAAACGATCCGCAAAGGAGCCCGACGACAGAACGAAGGGTGCCCCCGAATAGACGTTGTCCGGCCACTCCCCTCCATAGTGCAGGGTGCCGTGCACCCGGTCCGGCTCGTGTCCCACCAGTTCGACGATGTCGATCTCACCGCTCGCGGCCCAACCTCCATAACGATTCTCGGTGGGTAGCATCCAGATGGCCGGCCACAGGCCGCGCCCGGTGGGCAGGCGCGCGCGCACGTCAATGCGTCCGTAGGTCCAGTCTCCCATTCCCTTCGTCCGAATGCGAGCCGAGGTATAGGCGCGCCCCCCGGCCGACTCCTGGCGGGCAGTGATCGTCAGGTAGCCCCCGGACACCTCGATGTTGTCGGCCTGGTACCACTGAAGCTCGTTGTTGCCCCAGCCGCAGAGGTTCTGGTCGCACCCGTCCCCCGTCTGGACCGACCACTTCTCGAGATCCAGCTCCGAACCCTCGAACTCATCCGACCAGACAAGCGTCCAGGAAGAGTCAGGTGCGATGTCTCGCCCCGCCTCCGTCATGGCATCGCCCGGGCGACAGCCAACCAGCACGAGCATGGCGAGAAAGACGATCGGAAGACCTCGACTCGGGAGGAGCACGAGGGTTTGCGGAACCGGCGCCAATGCGTCAGGATAGGTGCGCGACTCGTCAGTCATGGAGATCCCTGGCGTTTCGTTGTCGAGGGCCCAGCGTTCTTGTCGACCGCTCATATTGTACGGCCACCGAACAAAGTATGCCACTCTTCTCCACGAATGCGCATGTGTCAGCCTCATGAGAGCTCCACCCCGGGTGTGGTCCTTGCCGACATCGGCGGGACCCACGCCCGCTTCGCCCTGCTCGGCAGGGGGCCGCGGGATCTTCGACATCTGCGAGTCTATCGCTGCAGCGAGTTCGGCACGCTGGAAGAAGTCCTCGATAGGTACCTCGCCTCGCTCGGCGCCTTCTCGATCCAAGGTGCGTGCCTTGCCGTTCCGGGGCCGATCGATCAGGATCCCCTCATCCTGCCCAACAACCCCTGGCAGGTTTCCCGTGAGAGGCTGGAGGGAGCACTCCGTGCACCCGTCACCCTCATGAACGACTTCATGGCACAGGGCTTCGCGACGGAGGCCCTTCTACCGCACGAGGTGCGGTTTTCGCAGGCCGTGATCCCGGACCGCTCCGGCGTGCGGCTCGTCCTGGGACCCGGCACGGGACTCGGAATGGCCATCCGACCCTCCCCCGGCCGAGTCATGCCCTCCGAGGGGGGACACTCCGGCTTCAGTCCCTCGACGATGCACGAGCTCGAGGTCATGCAGGTGCTCCTGCGGCGCTTCCGACGGGTGTCCGTGGAGCGAGTCCTTTCGGGGCCGGGGCTCGTAAACCTCTATCTGGCGAACCGGGAATTGCTCGGCGGACCGCCCGCGTTCCTCGATGCTTCCGAACCTCGGGATGCAGCACGCGGCGAGGAGCCGGATGGGGTCCCCGACCCCGGCATTGTGCCCGAAAAGGTGTCCGAGGCAGCCGCGCGTGGCGAGCCCCTCGCCGTGCGGGCCGTGCAGGACTTCTTCGACATCCTGGCCTCTTTTGCAGGAGACATGGCCCTGACGGTCTGGGCAGCCGGCGGGGTCTACATCACAGGTGACCTGGTCCAGAAGCTCTCCCCATTCCTCGACGAGGAGCGCTTCCGCGCCCGCTTCGCCGCGAAGGGCCGTCTCGGCGACTTCTGCACCTCCGTGGCGATCGGCTGGGTCGACGCACCCGAGCCCGGGCTCCTCGGTTGCGCCGTTCGAATGTGGGACGGTGTTTCCGAGGGCATCTCGTCTCCGGGGCCCACCTGACGGTCCCGCCGGCGTCAGGCGGTCTCCGGACTCGCGTGCGGCGCGAGAAACCCCCGCGCTCGAGCGGGGTCTCCCCGACCGGACCCCCGTCTCCGGGGTCCGGCCGAGGGAGTCGTCGAGCCTCCTTGCGGCCCTCGCTCCACCCTGACCCCTCGAGCCCCCACACCCCATGACGCAGGAGCATACATCAATGCCCTCCGCATCCGTGGACCCGTCGTCCGCCGAGAGCCATCCGGAAACCGCCCCCCTCTCGGGCCATCGGTTCCTGGTCATCGGCGGAACCTCGGGCATTGGCCTTGCCCTCTCAAGCCTCCTGGCTCGGAGAGGAGCGAGCGTCGTGTCGACCGGAAGGAACGAAGCGCGCCTCGAAGCGCTCGAGCCCGTGAACGGAATCTCTCGTCGACATCTGACCGATGCCGCGGACTTCGACCTGGTTGACCGTCTCGTCGCGGAGCTTGCCTCGGATCAGGACCAGGGGGGTCTGCAGGGAATCGTGAACTGCGCCGGCTCGATTCTCCTGCGTCCGGCGCATCTCACCTCTGCCGATCAGCTCGCAGAAACCCTGAAGCAGAACCTGGTCACCTCGTTCTCCGTGGTCCGTGCCGCGGGTCGCCACCTGGCACGGGAGGGTGGAGCCGTGGTCCTCTTTTCGACCGCGGCCGTGCGCCTGGGGCTCGCCTCGCACGAGGCCATTGCCGCGGCAAAAGGGGGTGTCGAAGGTCTTGTCCGGGCAGCGGCGGCCACCTACGCCGACAAGGCGCTGCGCTTCAATGCGGTCGCGCCGGGACTCGTCGACACCCCCATGGCCGAACGAATCGTGGGCAACAAGGCCGGCCGCGAGGCCTCGACCTCTCTACATGCCCTTGGCAGACTGGGTCGTGCCGAGGACCCGGCGAGGGTAGCGGCCTTCCTCCTTGATCCGGCCAACGACTGGATCACTGGGCAGGTGCTTGGCGTGGATGGAGGCCTCGGCTCCGTTCGCAGCCATGGAAGGCGGTGATCGGCTCCCTCGAGAGCGGGACCTCCTGGCCGGTTCAATCTCTCGCGCGGCGATTCGTCCGACGCCCGGGGAGCGATTCTCCCCGGGCGTTGCGTACTTCAGTTGGCTGGATCGGGCCGACAAGGTGACCCGGATCATGCACCCGGACAACTCAGCGTCGGGTTGAACGGAGTGAACATCCCGTCGGGGTTCTCCCTCCAGTTCCAGACGTGGAGCGTGTAGGAGGTGCTCACGATTGGATTCGGGTGCCCCGGAACGGGCGGGTCGAAGCGGACACCGGCGACCTCGGGGAAGACGTCGTTCCCGTGCAGCTCATGCCATGCCTCTGCGTTGACCGCGAATTCCACCCCGACGAGTTCCATGCGCCCCTGGGCGTTCGGAATGTAGAGGAGCATCTCGGGACGAGAAGGATCCACGCCGATGTCGGCGAGCCGCTCGAGGTTCACGTAGTGGTGACCCATTGCACCCGTGAAGGGCGCCCCCGGGGGCGCAGAGACGCACCCGCTCACATCGACGAAACCGGCTGCCACGGCACGATCCACGTTTCGAAAGGGGGCCGATCCTGCCCGCATTCGGGCAAGGTCGGGAGCCCCGCCAGCATCGGGTCCGGCCGGTCGCTGGGAGGCCAGGGCATGGATTGAGTGATCGGCCTGAACCTCAGGCGCGTCCACGGGGCTCTCGAGCGTCCCGGTGTCGCAGGCAGCGAGGGCGAGGGTGCCGATGGCGGCGAGGGCAGCGAGGAGCGGGGTGGGGCGGCGAATGGCTTCTCGGATGGTCATGATCGATCTCCAGGGCTCGGGTAGGTGAACTGCCGTCAATCCTTCATGCGCAGTTTCCCGGAACGAGGGGCAATGAGTCCTGCCCGGTTCCACACTTCGGGCGCGGGCACCCTCCAAGCCCCCGATGTCCACCGCCTCTTGGCAGAGGCCCGGGGTCGGCCGTACGTTCGCCAGATGACCAAGGGCCCCC
>SLDT01000190.1 GCA_007125125.1 Gemmatimonadota bacterium
CCTTCCCCTCGGGGTCGAGGAGCCGGACGGGTCCGAGAAGATGCAGTCGGTGGCGCGGGGGTGGGCCGGGCATGCGTTGGCAGGGGATTCCTGGAGCGTGATGCGTGCGTCAGAATGCCCCTGCCGGGGGGCCTCCGTCAACCTTGGGAGGACGGGCGCCGTGAGAAAACGAAAAAGGGGCCCGGCGCACGGGCGCCGGACCCCTTCGACCTGGCGCCACTCCGCGAGGAGCGGCGCGGACCGAGGTCAGCCGCGCGAATCCGTCCGGTTGGCCTTCGACTGCGGAGCGCGCTCGTGCGTCGCCGGGACGACGACGGAGATGCGGCTCTTGTGGGCCTGTGGGCGGGGGTTGCGGTACTCGGGCATTGTATAGTTGAAGCTGCGCGTGAAGCGCGAGCTCTTCGAGCTGAGCATGGCCATGATTGGCTCCCTTGATTCGTGCAATGTATGGTTGAAACCGCGTTTGGTGCCGAGGAGCGGGTCCTTCATCGCCCCCGCAGCCACCCCTACGGTGTGATGCGGCCGGAGGTTTCAGGGAGTGGGACGAGGGCTCCGGCGAACCCTCTGCGACCCTCGTGCACGCATGGGTCGTACCACTCCAATGGAGCCTGATAATGTAACGCGCCGGCCACGAAGTGGAAGGGCTTTCGGGAGACGAATCAGGAGGTGGGGAGGAGCCCTTCTTCCCGGAGCTTTCGGCGGATCACGCGCGTCATTGCGAGGGCCTCGAGGATGGGGGCGACGGTGACGAGAACGAGGGTGCCGAAGAGGGTGAAGTTCGCGAGGCGGGCCGCCGGGTGCTCGGGGTGGTGCGCAGTGGCCCAGGTCATGACGAGGATGAGTGCGAAGACGAGGAGCTGCGCGCTGTTGACGAGGCCGACCATGCGGTTGGCCCGGCGAAGAACGGGGATCCTGCGCTCGACAGGGAGCTTCTGGAAGAGCTGTTTGTGGGGGAGGTTGACGAGGTTGGAGTCGGGGTCGGAGAGGACCGTGAACTGGAGGATGTGGAGCTTCGCTGTCGACAGGAGGCAGATCGCGACGAGGATGATCCACATCGCTGGACCGCGTTCTTCCCATCGGGTGGGGGTGCCGCCGAGATCGAAGTGGACGGGGTAGCGGGCGGGCATGTCCTGCCAGAGCACGATCGCGAGCAGCACGAGGCCCGGGATGAAGAGGGAGTTCAGGCGAAAGGTTGCCCGGTGCAGGATCGCGTCGCGGGGGTTGGACATCGGGGGGGAGCGTGGCTGACATGAGGGAAACGAAGACACCCCCACCTACGGTTCGCAGGTGGGGGTTCTTCAACCCGGACAGCGGCGGCTACCCGGGAGCACCGTGGCGCCCGGGAGGGTGCGCTGGGTCCTACCGGACGAGGGCCTCGAAGCGCACACCGACCCGGCGCGGAGCCGGGAGGTAGGCATTGAATGCACGTCCGGGGGCGAACCCGTCAGGGCGTCCGAGGTCGACGTTGCGCTGTGCGGTCTGGATGCGGTCGCTGTCGAAGAGGTTGTTCGCGAACGTCGTGACCGTCCAGCGGGGGCCCTGCACTCCGAACTGCAGGTCGGTGAGGCTGTAGGCGGGGAGCCAGACGCGGTTCGACTCGTCGGTGAAGCGACGGGAGCGATAGACGGATGACACCTGTGCGAACCCGACCAGTCCGGAGGCCGTGAGTGCCCGCCGGAAGCCTGCCGAGCCGTTGAGGGCGTGGCGCGGGTTGCGTCCTACTTCGTTTCCGGAGAAGTCGGCGCACTCGTTTCCAGCCTCGGCACGGAAGATCGGGGTCGAGGTCCGACCCACCGGGACCCCGCAAGCCTCGAACACGGCGTTGAACTCTTCGGGCGATAGTTCCGCTCCGGGCGCGGCCGGCCCCATGACGAAGTCCACGAAGGTGGCATCGGTGTAGGCATAGCTGAGTCCGAGCGTGACACCGTTGAGGGTGCGCCAGTCACTGCCCACTTCGAGGCCGCGTACGTCGACTCGACCAGCATTCCCTACCCGGGGCCCGGCGATTCCCGTTTCCGGATCAATGTGCTGGAAGCTGATCTGCTGGTCGGTGTAGTCGTTCCAGTAGACGGCACCATTCAGGATGAAACGCCCCTCCAGCCACTCGGTCTTCGCACCCATCTCCCATGTCCGCAGCCGCTCGGGAAGGAACCGGCGGCCCTCGAAGCTACGGATCTCGAGGGTTTCGAACCCGCCGGGCTTGAAGCCCCGCGCGTAGGAGACGTAGGCCATGCCCGCCTGGTTCCAGCGATACTCGGCGGTGGCCCGGGGTGTGAACTGCCGGCTGCTGTGGGCTGCGCTCTGCTCACAGGCGTTGACCTCCGTGGGGGAGAGTCGCGCGCCCTGTTCTGCCGAGGGGTCGCACCGAGGGGTGAGTCCGTGCAGCGTCGTGTCCTCGATCCGCCAGCCGGACGTGCTGTAGTCCGCATCGTCCCGGTTGTATCGGGCCTCGGCCGAGAGCCGGATCTGATCGTTCAGGTACCAGCCCATCCCGGCGAAGAGACCCGTGTAGTAGGTGTCCCGACGGAACTCGGCCGGATGCGTGATGTCATCGAGGGGCTCGGAGGCCAGGAAGAAGGGGGGGCCGGCGAGCGCCGATGCGGGGTTGCGGAGCCAGAACTGGGTCTCGTTGACGAGATCGGCGGTTTCCGAAAAGCGTTGCACGCCCGCGATCCAGCTGAACCTGTCGTCCCGATGGGTCCAACGCAATTCATGGTTCACGTGGCGGGTCCGATAATCGAGGCTCTGGAAGCCCGAAACAGAGAAGGCCATGGGGTCGGTGACTTCGAAGTCGGTGAAGTCGCCATCCTGACGCACGCGGGAGCTATTGTCCAGATGGCTGCCCATGTAGACCACCTCACCGAGTCCGGGTCTCCAGTCCATCTTCCAGGTGGCGATGCGATTCTCGAGCCCCAGCCCGGCAGGGGGCTGTCCGGTGATGGGATCCATCCCCATCTGGACGTCGTCTACGTTCGCAGTGAGACGCCCCACGAAGGAGGCGCGGGTCTGCTCCGTTCCCGGAACCGGGAGCCGGGTGTTCGATGCGACGAGGGCCGTGGGGCGGTCCGACTCATCGCGGTCCGTGGCCTGGAACCGCGCGCTCATGGCGAAGTTCCAGCGGGGCTGGAAGAGGAGGGAGAGCGCGGCGCCCGTGGCCCGCTCTGCGTCCAGGGTGCCCCGGTTGACCGGATTCGTGAAGTACCCGTCCTGCTCGGTCCGGGCCACATTGACTCGGAATGCGAGCCGATCATCCCACACTGGTCCCGTGATTGCAGCGGTGTATTCCCGGCGTCCGAACTCTCCAACCTCCACCGTGCCCCGTGCTTCTGGAGTGAACGAGGGGGCCGCTGTGATGTAGTTCACCGCCCCCGCGAACGCGTTGCGTCCGAACAGGGTCGACTGGGGTCCCTTCACGACCTCGATACGCTCAAGGTCATGGAGGGCCAGGTTGAGGGTGCTTCCCCCCCCGGGGATCGCGAGGTTCGAACCGGAGAGGTCATGCCCATCGATCAGAATGGCAGCGCTGGGGCGACCGCGCTCACTTTGAATGCCTCGGATCGCAGGACGGGTGTCGTTCGGGAAGACGCCACGGTCGAAGGTCAGCCCGGGGGTCAGGCGGGCAATGTCTTCGGTGCGACGCAGGCCGTTCTGGGTGATGCGGAGGGAGTTGTACACCACAAGGGAGAGGGGCACGTCCTGCGCGCGTTCGTCGACCTTTCGGACACTGACCAGGATCTCGGCGAGACGATAGAGTTCCGCGTCGCGTTCCTGTTGGTCCTGCTGTTGCTGCTGCTGTTGCTGAGCCCCGACGGGGGGCGCGAGGGCAAGAGCGGGCATGCCGAAGCCGGCGGCGATCAGGGTGAAGCAGGCGAGAAGGCGCATTGGACACGACCCGTTTGTTGGGAGTTCTGTGATCGGAGAGACGGCAGGGGGGCGAGTGGTCGAGGTCGAGGCTGTCAGGCCGCAGATCCATCACCTCGCACAACGTTCCTTCCATCTTCCGGAGTGTAAAGTATGCCTGTCGAAAACAGATGTCAAGAAAGATTGACACAGCCGGGTTCCGAGCGTCGTCCCGGGGCGACGATGACTCGGTGCCAGGGGGCCACTCTACTTCTCCAAAAGCCTCCTGGTGCTTTTGGACCGAGCGCACTTCCCTTACATTCCGACAGGAGGGGCCATAGCTCAGTTGGGAGAGCGCCTGCTTTGCAAGCAGGAGGTCGCCGGTTCGAGCCCGGCTGGCTCCACTTCCTGCCTTTTCGTGCGGGAGTGACGGTGGTGTTCCGAAGTCCTCGGGAGACGAGATCCTGACGTACATGCGGATGCTCATCGAAGAACTCAGGGATCGAGACGAGAGCCTGACCCGGGAGCGGCTGTCGTCGCTCGCGGCAGATCTGGAGTTCTATCCGGGCGTGGAGGGGTGGTTCGACCGCCTGAACGGCTGTGTCTGCCAGAGGTCGGGGGGAACGGTGGCAATCCGGCACTACGTGATCTCGGCCGGTCTGAAGGAGGGGCGCGAGGGGCTGGACGAGAGGATCGACTTCTTCGCACCTGCCAACTACGCGCCGGGAGAGGAACTCGAGCGTCGGGTCCGCATGATGGTCGATGTCATCATTGCCCGCATCCTTCAGCAGAAGGCAGCCTTCGAGTTTCGCAGCGATGTGAGCAAAGCAGGACATCCGACATCCTTGCCCTCAACCTGATGGGCATCGACGCCGGATCGGGATCCCGGAAGGGCCCGGATTCGGGAGCTCCTGTCTCCGCGTTCCTTCGTTTCGGGTAAGGGCATGGAAGCCGATTCCGTTCTCGTCGCCGTCCTCGTCCTCGCTCTCCTCATTCTCCTCGGCAAATGGATCCGCCGGAGTTCCCGTGTGCTGGGACGACTCTACGTGCCGAGCGCGATCCTCGCGGGTGTGTTGGCACTCCTGGCCGGCCCGCAGGGCCTCGGGCGCCTTGTCCCGGACGATCGGCTTCCGACGGGGCTCTGGAGCGAGGCAATGCTCGACACCTGGTCGGCAATGCCGGGGTTACTCATCAGTGTGGTCTTCGCCACCCTCTTTCTGGGAAAGGCGATCGCACCTCCCGGAGAAATATGGGAGAAGGCGGGGCCAATGGTCGTCCACGGCCAGGCCCTGGCGTGGGGCCAGTACGTTGTCGGCCTTCTACTCGTCGTCCTGCTCCTCCGGCCCTGGACCGGGATCGATCCCATGGCCGGGGCCCTCATCGAGATCGGCTTCGAGGGAGGACACGGGACTGCAGCGGGTCTGGGTGACACCTTTCGGGAACTCGGGTTCGCGAGCGGCCTGGACCTGGCGCTCGGGATGGCCACGGTCGGGGTGGTCGGGGGCGTGCTCATGGGGACGATTCTCATCAACTGGGCCGTGTGGAGGGGCCATCTCGAACCGCCCGACGAAGTCAGTGACGACGAGGCGGAGGCCATGAGCAGCCCGGAACTCCTGGAAGAGGAGAAGGGCCGCGGATTTACGGACAAGGCACTCGAGCCCCTGTCGATCCACCTCGGGTTCGTCGCGGTCGCGATTGGAGTGGGCTGGCTTCTCCTGGAGGCACTGATCCTCGCGGAGCGTCATCTTCTTGTGCCCCTCGGCTGGCCGGAACTCATGGAGCACATCCCACTCTTTCCCCTCGCCATGGTCGGAGGGGTGTTGACCCAGCTCGTCGGGATGAAGACCGGTTTTGCAGAGTTGATCGATCGCGGGTTGATGAACCGGATCGGTGGCCTGTCGCTGGACCTGCTCATCGTCGCGGCCCTCGGTACCCTGTCGCTCGATGTGCTCGGCGAGAACCTGCCCGTCCTCGTCGTACTGATCCTGGGCGGGATCGCCTGGAACCTCTTCGGGTTCTGGATCCTTGCCCGGCTCCTCTTTCCGGAGAACTGGGTGGCGAATGGCCTGGCGAACTTCGGTCAGGGGATGGGCATGACGGTCGTCGGCCTGCTCCTCGTGCGGATGGCCGATCCCCGGAATCGCAGTGGGGCGATGGAGGCCTTCGGATACAAGCAGCTCCTCTTCGAGCCCGTGGTGGGTGGCGGGCTCTTCACGGCTGCTTCACTTCCGCTCATCTACGAGTTCGGGCCCGTTCCCGTGCTCGCGGGGACCGGCGCCCTCATGGTGGGGTGGCTTCTCTTCGGCCTTTGGCGATTCGGGCCGTGGAGCAACCGGAACACATCGTCCTGAATGCCCCCGTGAGACGGGGGGGCTCCCCGGGGGCAAGCCCCCGGAGAGACCCCGCTCCGCTCAGGCCAGATCGAATCGGTCGAGGTTCATGACCTTCGTCCAGCTTCGGACGAAGTCGCGCACGAACCGCTCCTGGCCATCTGCGCTTGCGTAGACCTCCGCGATCGCGCGGAGCTGCGAGTTCGACCCGAAGACGAGATCGACCCGCGTGCCCGTCCAGCGCGCCACGCCGGTGGCCCGGTCCCGCCCCTCGAAGCTCCGCTCGTCATCGTCGACGGCCACCCACTCCGTGCCCAGGTCCAGGAGGTTCACGAAGAAGTCGTTCGTGAGTTCGCCCTCGCGCTCCGTGAACACCCCGTGCGGTGAGTCGTCGGCATTCGCACCGAGCACCCGCAGCCCCCCCACGAGCGCCGTCATCTCCGGTGCCGAGAGGGTGAGCATGTGGGCCCGGTCGAGGAGGAGGTGCTCCGGGGGCACACGGCCCTCGGCCTGGAGGTAGTTGCGGAACCCGTCGGCCTTCGGCTCGAGGTACTCGAACGACTCGACCTCGGTCTGCTCCTGCGTGGCATCGGTGCGCCCCGGGGCGAAGGGCACCTCGACCTCGTGGCCCCCCGCTCGGGCAGCCGCCTCGACCGCGGCGCAACCCCCGAGCACGATGAGGTCGGCGAGCGACACCTGCTTCCCGTCGCTGCGCCCCTCGTTGAACTCGCGCTGGAGCTCCTCGAGCTTCGCGATGACCGGCGCGACCCCCGACCGGCGGTTCACATCCCATCCGGCCTGCGGCTCGAGGCGGATCCGGGCACCGTTCGCGCCCCCGCGCTTGTCCGTGTCCCGGTACGTCGAGGCCGACGCCCACGCCGTCCGGACGAGCTGCGGGACGCTCAGCCCGAGATCCAGAATCCGGCCCTTGAGCTCCGCGATCTCGGCCGCGCCGATCAGCTCGTGGTCGACCGCGGGCACGGGATCCTGCCAGAGGAGCTCCTCGTCCGGGACGAGCGGCCCCAGGTACCGGCTTACCGGCCCCATGTCGCGGTGAAGGAGCTTGAACCAGGCCCGAGAGAAGGCATCGGCGAGTTCCTCCGGGTTCTCGTGGAAACGCTTCGAGATTTCCCGGTAGGCCGGATCCTGCACGAGGGAGAGGTCCGTCGTGAGCATCATCGGAGCGTGCTTCTTCGACGGGTCGTGCGCGTCCTCGACGAGGTCCTCGTCCTGCACGTCGATCGGCGTCCACTGGTGCTTGCCGGCGGGGCTCTTCGTCAGCTCCCACTCGTACTTGAAGAGCATGTCGAAGTAGCCGTTGTCCCACTTCACCGGGTTCGGGGTCCAGGCACCCTCGAGTCCGCTCGTGATCGTGTCGGCGCCCGCTCCGGTGCCGAAGCGATTCCGCCATCCGAGTCCCTGCTCGGCGATGCCGGCACCCTCCGGCTCCCGCTCCAGCCAGGACTCCGGGGCCGCACCATGCACCTTGCCGAAGGTGTGCCCCCCGGCGATCAGCGCCACGGTCTCCTCGTCGTTCATCGCCATCCGCTTGAAGGTCTCGCGGATGTCCCGCGCCGCGGCGATCGGATCGGGTGTCGCGTTCGGGCCCTCCGGGTTCACGTAGATCAGCCCCATCTGCACCGCCCCGAGGGGGCGCTCCAGATCACGGTCACCGCTGTAGCGCTCGTCACCGAGCCAGGTGGCTTCGGGCCCCCAGTAGATGTCCTCCTCCGGGGCCCAGATGTCGTCCCGGCCGAAGGCGAAGCCGAAGGTCTCGAGCCCCATCGCATCGATTGCCCGGTTCCCGGCAAAGACGAGGAGGTCGGCCCAGGAGAGTTTGTCGCCGTACTTCTGCTTGATCGGCCAGAGGAGTCGCCGCGCCTTGTCCAGGTTCGCGTTGTCGGGCCAGCTGTTCAGCGGGGCGAAGCGCTGGGCCCCGGTCCCGCCACCCCCGCGTCCGTCCTCGACCCGGTACGTCCCGGCCGCGTGCCATGACATCCGGATGAAAAGCGGACCGTAGTGCCCGTAGTCGGCCGGCCACCACGCCTGAGAGTCGGTCATGAGCGCATCGAGGTCCCTCGTCAGCTCCTCGACGTCGAGCTCGGCGAAGGCCTTCCGATAGTCGAAGTCCTCTCCGAGGGGGTTCGAGCGGGGGTGGTTCTGATGAAGGATTCCGAGATTCAGTTGATTGGGCCACCACTTCTCGTTCGAGGGCCCCTCGTTCGAAGTCCGAGCCCCGGTGAAGGGGCACTTGCCTGCACTTTCTGCCACGATGATTGCCTCCTGCATGATCTTTGAGCGGTGAACCCGGCCTCTCGAGCCGGGTCACCGTGTGGGAGCGGGCCGTCTTCCGACCTCCGAACTCCGAGTTTGCGGAGGCGAACGGACAGAGACGGTTTTCGAGTCAGACCGTCTGAATCATAACGAGGGCTCCACTCTGCCTCTACCCGTCGCCCGCCGAAGGACAGACCGGGGATCACAGGCAATGTGGGCGTCGAAGGCCGTCGTCCCTTGTGCTCTTCGCTCCGAGGGGCCACTTTGCCCGAACAATCCAGAAGCTCGCGGACAGGGCCAACCGGAAGTCCGGTGAAATGCCGGCGCGGCCCCGCCACTGTGAAGGAGGCGAGGGGAACTCCCCTCGTTCCATGCCGAACGCCACTGGAGCCTGCAGGAGACCGACCGAGTTCGGTCGAAGTCCCTGCAGATCCGGGAAGGCGGCGTGGACTTGACCTCCGAAGCCAGGAGACCGGCCCTGTCCGAGCCCGCATGGACCCCCTCGAGGGAGGGGGGCGGGGGTTCGAGACGATTCCATGTCGGAATCGGGGAGGCACGAAGCGAGGCAGTCCGGCTCCCGCCCGGCACCGCCGCCTTGTCGACCCACTCCGCACAGGGAGAAACGAGAGCCCCTTCCGATCCGCCGCTGGCGGAATCGCGGGGCTTCTCTCATTCTCATCCGTGCCGGAGCAATCGACATGACCTCTGCGACACCCCTCGGCGGGCTCCTCCTGGCGGGCCTGCTCCTCTCCGTACCTCAGACGGGTCAAGCCAGCCCTTCCGTCGGCCTCGTGCCGGAGGAAGGCACCCCCGCCACCGCACCCGTCCGGGCCGAAGCCTCGACCGCCGACACCTTCCACCTGCCCGAGCTCGTGGCGACGGTCACGGGGTCGGAGACGCCGCGAGCGCTCCTGCCGCAATCGGTGACGGTTCTGGACGGGGCCGACCTGCGTCGACGGGGGATCGTCTTCCTTGCCGACGCTCTCGAGGAGGTGCCCGGCGTCGGGGTTGTCCGCACCGGTTCGATCGGTGGCACCACCTCGGTCTTCATGCGCGGCGGCAACTCCGACTTCGTGAAGGTGCTCCTCGACGGGGTGCCCCTGAACGAACCGGGCGGGCGCTTCGACTTCGGGACCCTCACCCTCGAGAACATCGAGCGGATCGAGGTCGTTCGCGGCCCCTCGAGCGTGCTCTACGGGAGCGATGCCATGGCAGGGGTCATCCAACTCTTCACCCGCGAGGGGGGCGAGGCCGGGGGCGATCCGGTCGTCTCGGCCTTCCTGCGTGGCGGTTCGCTCGGGAGCTGGTCCGGGGAGGCCGGAGTCCGGGGCGGCTCGGAGCGGCAGGGGTGGAGCGTCGCACTCGGAAGGAACGAGTCGAGCGGGATCTACGAGGTGAACAACCGCTTCACCTCGCTCGTCGGGAGCGGGCGCCTCGAGCTGCGCCCCGACGACCGGACCCGGCTCGCGCTCGCCCTCCGGGTCCATGAATCGCGGTACCACTTCCCGACAGATGGAAGCGGCGAGATCGTCGACATGAACCAGTTCACTTTCGATGACGGGTTCAGCGTCTCGCTCGAAGGCTCGCGCATCCTTGCTCCCTCCCTCGAAGGGCGACTCCTCGTGCGGGCGGGCGAAGGGAAGCGGGGCATCGAGAACGAGCCGGACTCCCCCGCCGACACGGTCGGGTTCGGGTACCGAGACCATCGGCTCGGTGTCGCGGCGCGCCGAGGTGCCGATGCCCGCCTGGTCTGGCGGGGCGATCGTTGGCGCGTCACGGGCGGGCTCGATTGGGATGTCGAGCGGGAGCGGCTGCAGTCGCGGACGGAGTCGAACTTCGGCGATGGCGCCACCGTGTCGGCCGCGGTCTTCGGCGAGCACCGATCGACCCTCGCCGGGTACGGCCAGGTCGAGACCGACGGTCCCGCCGGAACCCTCCTGAGCGCCGGAGTTCGGGCCGACCGCAACGAGGTCTTTGGCAGCTTTCTGACCGGTCAGGCTGGGCTTGTGTTCCCGGTCGACGGGTTCGGTCGACTTCGGGCCAGCGTGGGGACCGCCTACAAGGCGCCGACCTTCGCACAGCAGTTCGCTGCCACGGCCTTCGAGCGGGGGAACCCGGGGCTCGAACCCGAGACTTCCCGAAGTGTCGAGTTCGGCTGGGATGCAGGGTTCGTGCAGAACCGGCTGGTCCTGGGGGTCTCGGCCTTTCGTCAGGGCTACCGTGACCTCATCGAGTACGAGAATCGCGGCGCCGGCCTCCCGACCTATTACAACGAGGCCGAGGCACGGTCTTCGGGACTCGAGGGCCACGTCAGCTGGCGCATGACCTCCGGAGTACTCCTCGGCCTCGAATACACGCAGACCGATGCCCGCGCTCGGACCGACGACCCTGACCAGCTTGTGAACGGCGAGGAGCCAAGACTCCTGAGGCGCCCGGATCGAGAGCTGAACGGGCGCATCCGGGTCCCGCTCCCCCTTGGTGATGCCGGGACCACCGCCGGCCTCCATCTGAACCATGTGGGTGAGCGGATCGACAACGACTTCTCGACCTTTCCGGCCACCCGGGTTACCCTCGCCTCGTACACGACCGCGGACCTGGACGTCCAGATCCCGGTAGAGACGTTCCTCCTCACCCTGAGGGTCGAAAACCTCATGGACACCGACTACTCGCCCGTGGTCGGCTTCCCCGGCCTGGGCCGGATGCTCTTTGCCGGGCTGCGCTGGAATCCCTGATGCTGGTCGAGGGGGCGGTGTCGAAGGGCACCGTCCCCCCTCCTGCGGGGTGCAACGGTTTCGATCCTCGAGGTGACTCAGGAAGGGCGCCTGCGGGCACACCGGGACCCTGTGCCCTCACCATCGGCCCCCCTGGGCGCCCTTCAACAGCCTTTTGACTCTCACGACGGAGCGACTGCCATGCCCCTGCTGCTATTCATCCTTCTCGTCATCCTCGTGGCCACCTTCGGCTTCTGGGACACGCTCGCGGCGATCGTGGGGGCTGCCGCGCTCGTCGTACTCGTCGTGCTCCTCGGGGTCGCGGCGCTCGTCCTCGGGGGGTACATTCTTCTCAAGCGCCGATCGGGCGGCTGAGGAACCGGTCTCCCGACGCACCCGTCACCCGACACACCCGGAGCAACTCGTGCGGAAATCCCTCACCTCCTGTCTTGCCGCAACCCTTGTCCTTGCCGCCCTGGCGATCGCCCCCGCGCAGGAGGCGCACGCCCAGCAGGAACTCCTTGCACAGTCCCAGCATGAGCTTGCCCCCGAGCAGGACGCCTTCTGGAGCTCGATCCTCGAACTCTGTGGGAAGGCCTTCGAGCGGATCGATGCCATGTACGTCATGCATGTGCGTCAGTGCTTTCCCGACGAGATCCGGATCCCGGTCCATGTTGGCGATCCGGAAGACGGAAGCTGGAACCGCTCCCGGACGTGGATCCTGACACGCACCGCCGAAGGGATCCGGCTCAAGCACGACCATCGCTACCCGGACGGGTCCGAAGAAGAGGTCACGCAGTATGGCGGCGACACCGACGAGGTCGGGACCGCGAACATCCAGACCTTCCCCGCCGACGAGTTCACCCGCGAGTTCATCGGTGCCCGCGTGCGCGGAGCCGAGAACAACATCTGGCGCATGGAGATCACTCCGGGCGAGGTCTTCGCCTACCGGCTCACCCGGACCACCTTCGACCGCGCACTCCGCTGGGCCTTCGATCTGACGAATCCCGTCGATCCGCCGCCGGCGCCCTGGGGCTACGAGGACACCCGCCCCACCCACTGATCCCGGGCGAATCGCCGGGCGAGACCCCGGCCGGGATCCAGGGCAGAACCCCCTGGCGGGTGGGCTCAGCGGAACACGAGCCCGCCCGCGATGGGGAAGGGCGACAGGCGGTTCGTCGTCGTTCCGCTCCCGAGTCTCCCGAACGAGCCCGACCCCCAGCATAGGCCCCGTCCGGTCTCCGTCACCCCGCAGGTGAAGGAGGAGCCGGCCGAGATCGACACGAGCGGCTCTTCGGCAGCAACCCGAACGGGGACGAGCGAGCCGAGGCCCGTCCCGTCGCCGAGCGCACCCCCGCCCGAGGACCCCCAGCACCACGCCTCGCCGTGATCCGTGAGGGCGCAGGAGTGGTCGTGCCCCACGGCGACCGCAATGAAGCTGCGGCCGCCCACCACTTCGACGGGCACGGGCCGCGGGTCCTGCGTGCCATCACCGACCCGGCCACCGAAGTTGCGGCCCCAGCACCAGGCCCTCCCGTCCGTGGCGAGCGCGCAGGCGTGCGTACTGCCCACCGAGACCGTCGTGTAGCTCCGGTCGCCGAGAACCCGGACCGGGGTCAGGCGCCGGGTCGTCGTGCCGTCACCGAGCTGCTCGCTCGTGTTGCGGCCCCAGCACCAGAGTGCGCCGTCCGTGTCGACGCCGCAGGTGTACTCGCTCGCCGGGGAGGGCCGGATCACGGAGAAGCTGTGCCCCCCCGACACCGGCTGCGGGGTGAGGGCATCGCTCTGCGACCCATTTCCGAGCTGTCCCTCGTTGTTGCGCCCCCAGCACCAGGCCTCGCCCCCCGCCTTCAGGGCGCAGGTGTGGCGAGAGCCGGTCACCAGACGCTCGAAGCTGTGCCCTCCGGCAACCGGCACGGGCTGCATCCGCGGGGTTGTCGTGCCGTCGCCGACCGAGCCGTGGTCATTCAGGCCCCAGCACCACGCTGCCCCCTCGGAGGTCAGCGCGCAGGAGTGGGCCCCGCCGGCCGAGATCGCGGCGAAGCTGTGTCCACCCTGAACGGTCGTGGGCTCGAGGGCTGGCGCGGTCGAGCCCGTCCCGGTGCGCCCCGACTCACCCCTTCCCCAGCAGTAGGGCGACCCATCGAAGGTGACCGCGCAACCGTGACTGGAGCCCGCCGAGACCCCCGGTGCCTCGGGGTCCGCCGCGGGAAGCACCTCGAAGGGCCGCACGCCCGAGGAGCCTCCGGCCGGCTCCGGGCTCCGGACCGTGACCGACGCCGAGCCCGCCTCGGCGAGATCCCCTGCGCCGATCGCCGCCTCCAGCTCCGTTGCCGAGAGGAAGGTCGTCTCGCGGGCCGCCCCGTTCCACCACACCTCCGATTCGGGTACGAACCCCTGCCCCCGGACCGACAGGACGAAGGCTCCGCTCCCCTGACGGCTCCCGGCCGGCAGGAGCTCGGTCACAACGGGCACGGGGTTTGGAGTGGCCTCGATGATCCCGAAGGTGCCCGTCGACCTGATCGGAACGGTCACGAGGCGGGGGGTGCGTTCGACCGACCCCCCGGTGAGGAAGGCCCACTCCGACCCCGTCCAGCGGTGGATCCGGAACCAGTCCTCGTCGACAGCCGAGGCAGCGTCCTGGATTGCGTAGCGGATCGTGAGTGTCGCGGGCTCGGCGAAGTCGACTCCCGAGGGACCGATCGTGAAGGTCGTGCCCCAAACGATGTCCGGATGCTCCGGAGGGGGCGACACGCTCGTGACCCTGATCGCCGCCCCCGTCGGGAGGGCTCCGGCAGGGATCTGGAGGCGCACATTCCCGTTGGCCGCCACGACCTCGCCCCCGGCCGATCCCACGAAGGTCCCCTCCGGAACGGAGATCACTGCCTGGCCGCTCTGCCCCTCGCTCGTCGCTGTGATCGTCGCCGTGCCCGCCCCCGCACCGGTGACCAGGCCGGTATCGTTCACGACCGCGACCCCTTCGGCATCCGAGCTCCAGCTGACCGCGCGCCCGGGGAGGATGTTGCCGTTCGCGTCTCGAAGAGTCGCCTGAAGGAGGGTGGTCTGCGTGGGGAGCACGGTGTCGGCAGCCGGGGTCACCTCGACCGAGGCGACGGGGATGGTGCCCGGTCCGGTGGGATCGGTCTCCGAGTCACTCCCGCATCCTGCAACGAGGATTGCGAGTAGCGTGACGTGCGGGCCGAGGGCTCTCACGACGCGAGACGAGGGACGACTGGCCGAGTGGTGGGATCTGCTCACGGGCATGAGGAGGGCACTGGAGAAAGGAGGACCGGACAGGCCGGTCATGCTGCAGAATCCGTACCCGCGCCCTGTGCCCTTCGCGGACGCGCCGGGGACCCGGAGGGTGGTGCGGGTGTAGCCGTCGCACCGGCTTCCCTGCGACCTGCTGCCGTCCGGGGGCGCGCCGACCGTCGTTTGTTCTTCTCACCGTCCAAGGTGCCCCGTGCGCCGACAATTTCTCGAGACCTTCTACCGTATCGCCGCATCCGGGCTCGTTCCGAGGCGGCTCCTGGCGCCGGTGCCGGAGCTCCCGCCCGCGCCCCCGCGAGGCGATCCCTCCCGGCCGCTCGCGATCGAGATCGTCAGCCACTGCTGGCGGTACCACTCGCTCCTCGAATACCAGCTCTCGTCTCTCGTGCTTCATGCGGTGGGCGAAGCGAAGGTGACGATGACGGTCTTCCACAGTCCGGAAGATCGGCCCACTCGAGAGGTGCTCGACTACTTCGGCGGCCTCGAGGTCGAGGGGGTGCGGTGGAATCCACGACCTCTGCCGAGGGAGCGACTCTTCCGGCGGGCGATCGGTCGCAACCTCGCGGCAAAGGAGAGTTCCGCGGACTGGGTCTGGTTCTCAGACTGCGACGTCATCTTCCATGAAGGTGCGCTCGATCGTGCGGCGCGTGTTCTCCGTAACCGTGACGATGTGCTCGTCTTTCCCCGGGAGCACTTCGTGACCGATCTTCTCGAGCCGGGACATGACCTCCTCGGCGGCACGGACCATGACCCCCGGGTCGTGGACATCGACCCCGGGCAGTTCCACCCGGAGCTGCGGGATCGGGCCGTCGGGGGATTCCAGATCGTGCGGGGAGACGTCGCCCGGGCCGTGGGGTACTGCGACAGGATCGGCTTCTACCAGGAGCCTCTCGACCGCTGGCAGAAGACCTTCGAAGATCGCACCTTCCGATGGTTGCTCGGCACGGAGGGCACTCCAGTCGAGATCCCGGGGCTCTACCGGATCCGACACCTCGCGAAGGGTCGAAAGAGTGCCGCGGAGCTGCCGGACTCCGGACAGCGTCCCTGATTCTCGGCTCCGACCGGGCGACGAACCGGAAAGGGAGTGGTCGCGCTCCCCGGCATCAGCCCACGGAAGGTCGGCCTCGGGCGACAGGCGGCACGTGGTGCCGCTCAACCCTCCCGGACGACGAGGAGCCGGATTTCGGACATCTCCTCCATCGCGAATCGGACGCCCTCGCGACCATGCCCCGAGTCCTTCACCCCGCCGTAGGGCATGTTGTCGACCCGGAACGAGGGCACGTCGTTGATCACGACCCCACCGACCTGGAGACGGCTCCATGCCATTCTCACCTTTCGGATGTCATGCGTGAAGACACCGGCCTGCAGGCCATAGCGCGAGTCGTTCACTTCGTCGAGCGCCTCCTCGAAGTCATGGAAACGTCCCAACCCGACCACCGGGCCGAAGACCTCTTCCCTGTAGAGACGCGACGTGCGCGGGACGTCTGCCATGATCGTGGGTTCGACCAGTACACCCTGCCGCTGGCCCCCCGTCAGGACTCTCGCTCCCCCTGCTTCGGCCTCCTCGATCCACTCGATGATTCGTGCCGCCTCGTCTTCGGAGATCACGGGACCGACGAAGGTGTCTTCCCGGCGGGGATCCCCCACGACCAGCTCCCGGGTGCGCTCGACGAAGCGTTCGAGGAGCGCTTCGTACACCGTGTCGTGGGCGAGGACACGCTGTACACTGATGCAGGATTGCCCGGACTGGGAGAAGGAACCCACGACAAGACGCTCCACCGCATCTTCGATGTCCGCTTCCGCGTCGACGATGCACGCTGCGTTACCCCCCAGCTCGAGGGTGACGCGCTTCATTCCGGCCTGCCCCTTCAGCTTGAACCCCACCTCGCGCGACCCTGTGAACGAAAGGAGCCGGATGCGCTCGTCCGTCGAGAGGGGACCTGCGTCCGAATGGTCGACGGGAAGAATCGAAAAGGCGCCCGCGGGCAGCTCGCTGCCTGCGAGCACTTCCCCGAGGACGAGCGCACTGACGGGGGCCAGCCTGGAGGGTTTCAGTACGAAGGGACACCCCACGGCGATCGCAGGCGCGACCTTGTGCGCGGCGAGGTTCAGGGGAAAGTTGAAGGGGGTGATGAAGGAGCAGAGGCCGATGGGAACCCGCTTCCACATGCCCGAGTAACCACTCGCCCGATCGGAGATCTCGAGGTTCATCACCTCGCCATTGAACCGCACGGACTCCTCGGCCGCCACTCGGAAGGTGTCGATGAGCCGAGCGACCTCGCCCCGGGCATCCCGGATGGGCTTGCCCACCTCGACACAGAGGAGGTCGGCGAGCTCGTCCCCGCGCTTGCGGAGCGCAGTCACGCAGTGGTCGAGAATGGCCCGGCGCTCGTAGGGCTTCATGGCGGCCATCGTGGGTGCTGCTGCAGCACCGGAGGCGATCGCACGCTGCAGGTCTTCGGGTCCGGTTCGGCACACACGGGCAAAGACCTCACCCGAGAACTTGTTCGAGACGGGCCACGCCTCGGCTGACCTCGTCGGTTCATTGGCCAGGTAGAATGGGTACTCCTTCATCGTCTCGATCTCCTTTCTCCTCGATGGCCCACTCCCCGCTGCGGTGCGGGGGGACGCTGCTCACCGGCTCGTGGACCCTCAGGGGTGTTCTTCGTCGACTGCGTCGGCTTAAAAGGCTGTTGAAGAAGTACAGCGGCCCCCGTTGGGAGCGCAACGGGGCCGACGGGCACCCGCCGAAGGCGGGTCGTGCGGTTCGTCGAAGACATAGCCGTGGCTACGTCGAGGCGAACCAACGACCGAGGCGGCCCCGTTCCGCCCCAACCGAGCGGCCCGGGTGGTAGGCGCGCAAGCGCTTCGAGTCATCGTTCCGCGAGACCTCCGAGCATTGCGCAGGAGAACCCTAAGGGCGATGGGGGGTTGCGGCCCTGGATCGGCGTTGGAGCGCCTCACCGATGCTACGGCATCGCTGTCGGCGCTCCGCCTTGACCAGGACCGCAAGACCCCTTCGCGGGGGCCG
>SLDT01000123.1 GCA_007125125.1 Gemmatimonadota bacterium
CCCCCGGCGCCCCCGACCTCGTGCTGGGGTTCTACGAGCGGGGCAGGGGTGCAATCCACAACTCCGCCCTCCACCTCTCCCCGGACGAAGGTGCGTGGCGAGTCCTTCACCTCCACCGGAAGCTCTTTCTCCCGACCTACGGGATCTTCGACGAGGCACGCTTCGTGGTGCCCGGCACGGAGCCGCGCAGCTACGAGACCCGCTTCGGCCGGATCGGGCTCCTGATCTGCGAGGACATGCATCACAGCCTTGTCCCGACCCTCCTCGCTCTGGACGGCGCCGAAATCCTCCTCTGCCTCTCGGCGACGCCTGCCCGCGGCTTCCCGCCCGGGAGCCCGCTCCCGACCAATCTGTCCCACTGGGAACACACTGGGCGAGCGATCGCCCTGGAGCACGCACTCCCCCTCGTGGTGGCTCACCTCGCCGGGAGTGAGGGAGGCCGGATCCTTGCCGGGGGGAGTGTCGCCTATGGCCCGGACGGAGAGGTCCTCGCCCGGGGCACCCTCTTCGACGAGGACCTGGTGCACCTCCGACTCGACCCCGCCGCAACGGAGAGGGCCCGCATTGCGTCGCCCCTTCTGCACGACCTGCGCGCGGCGTGGCCGCGCCTGCGCGAGGGGCTCGACCGCTCCGCCTCGGGCCTGCCCCCATCCGATGCCGGGAAGAAGGCACCCTCGCCCCCCGCACAGCCCCTCTCCCGCACCCTTCCGGACCCGGACGACCGCTCCTTCCTCGAGGTCGACCCCGAGCTCCTGACCCGGGCCCTCGTCTCCTTCCTGCGCGACGAGGTAGAGCGGCGCCGGGGCTTCCGCGACGTCGTCCTCGGGCTCTCCGGGGGCGTCGACTCGGCGCTCGTCCTTCTTCTCGCTGTCCGGGCTTTCGGGGCCGGGCGGGTCCATCCCCTGCTGCTTCCGTATCGGACTTCGAGTCCCGAGAGCCTCGAGCACGCCCACGCCGTCGCCGAGGTAGCCGGCGTCCGGACCCGAACGATCCCGATCACGAAGGGAATCGACGCCTACATCGCCGACGAGGAGCCCGAGCTCACCCCGCTCCGGCGCGGAAATCTCGCGGCCCGCTTCCGCTCGGTCGTGCTCTGGGACCAGTCGGCAGCGCTCGGGGCCCTTCCGCTTGGAACGGGTAACAAGAGCGAGCGGCTCCTCGGCTACTTCACCTGGCACGCCGACGACGCTCCGCCCGTAAACCCCCTGGGCGACCTCTTCAAGAGCCAGGTCAATGCCCTCGCACTCCACCTCGGCGTACCCACCGAGATCCTCGCCAAGCCCCCGAGCGCCGACCTCGTCGAGGGCGTGCATGACGAAGATGAACTCGGTGTGCGCTATGAGGTTGCCGACCCCATTCTCCACTGGCTTCTGAAGGGCCTTGCCCCCGGGGACCTCGTCGAAGCCGGCTTCGATTCCAGGGCTGTCGAGGCGGTCTCCCGGCGCCTTGAGGGGACGCACTGGAAGCGCCATCTTCCGACCGCCGCCGTCGTCTCGAACACGGCGATCGGCGCCTTCTACCTCCGTCCCGTCGACCACTGAACCCGATGCCCGAGCTCCCCCGCGGGGCCCTCCTGGTCCTCGACAACTACGACTCCTTCACCTGGAACCTCGTCCAGTTCCTGGGGGAGCTCGGGGCGGACCCGGTCGTGGTTCGCAACGACGAGGCGAGCGCCCGAGACCTTCTGGACACTGAACCGGGGTGCGTTGTGATCTCGCCCGGCCCCTGCACGCCGGCCGAGGCGGGCGTGAGCATCGAGCTCGTCCGGGAGGCGCCCGCGGAGCTTCCGATCCTGGGGGTCTGCCTCGGCCACCAGGCGATCGGGGAGGCCTTCGGTGGCCGGACGGTCCGCGCCTCGCGGGTCATGCACGGAAAGACCACCCGCATCTACCATTCGGGCGAGGGGCTCTTCCGGGGCCTTCCCGACCCCCTCGAGGTGGCACGATACCACTCGCTCGTGACGGACCCGGCCCACCTGCCGGACCCGCTCGAGCCGGTGGCCTGGTCCGACGACGGCGGGGGCGAGCGCGAGATCCAGGCGATCCGCCACAGGGAGCGCCCGATCTGGGGGGTCCAGTTCCACCCCGAATCGCTCTTTTCGGACGGTGGGAAGGCGCTGCTCGCCAACTTCCTGGCCCTCCGGGGATGACCCGCTCCGGCCCCCGCCGACCCTGCCTCGGCCGGGGCACCGGGTTGCTCCGGCGGGGAAGACGGGGTAGCTTGATTGGCGTGAAACTTGCACGCGCCAACTCGACCCACGCCACCGGAGCGGAACGGTGAAAGGCCCCGTCCTCGGGGTCATCCCCGCTCGTCTCGGTTCGACCCGACTCCCGCGGAAGCCCCTCCGGCTCCTGCGCGGGAGACCTCTGGTCGAGTGGGTATGGGCGCGGGTCCGCGAGACGGGACACTTCGACCGTGTCGTGATCGCGACCGATTCGGAAGAGGTGCTCGAGCGGGCACGCTCCTTTGGTGCCGAGGTCTTCCTCACGGATCCCGACCACCCCTCGGGCACGGACCGTGTGGCGGAGATCGCCCGGCTCCCGGAGTTCCAGACGTTCCCCCTCGTCGTGAACATCCAGGGGGACGAACCCCTCGTAGAGGGAGAGCACCTCGCGGAGGCGATCCGCCTGGTCGGGAAAGGGGGGTGGCCGGTCGGCACCTGCGCGACCCCGCTCGGCACCCTCGAGGCCTGGCGTTCCCCGGACGTGGTGAAGGTGGTCCGGGGCGCCGACGGGGGTGCCCTGTACTTTTCCCGTGCGCCGATCCCCGCCGTGCGGGACGAGGAACCCACGGACGAGGCGCTGGCCGCGGAGCCCTTCCTCCGGCACCTTGGCGTGTATGCCTTCCGCAGGGAGGCGCTCCTTGAGTGGGTCGAGCTCCGACCGGAGCCACTCGAGCGACTCGAGCGGCTCGAGCAACTGCGGGCGCTCGCGCAGGGGATCCGGATCGGGGTGGCCATCGTCCGTGCGGCCGCCCGCGGTGTAGACACTGAAGAGGATGCCCGGCGCGTGGAGGCGCTCCTGGCGCCCGAACCCGAAACCACCACTCTCTGACCTTCACACATGACCGACTCGCGGCGGAACACGAAATACATCTTCGTCACCGGAGGGGTGGTGTCGTCCCTCGGGAAGGGAATCGCGGCGGCCTCGCTCGGACGGCTCCTGAAGGAGCGCGGGCTTCGCGTGACCCTGCAGAAGTTCGATCCGTACATCAATGTGGACCCGGGGACGCTCTCGCCCTTCCAGCACGGGGAAGTCTTCGTGACGGACGACGGGGCCGAGACCGATCTCGACCTGGGCCACTACGAGCGCTTCATCGACGAGTCGCTCTCTCAGGACAACAACATCACGACGGGCCGGATCTACCAGACGGTGATCAACAAGGAGCGGCGGGGGGACTACCTCGGCTCGACGGTCCAGGTGATCCCGCACATCACCGACGAGATCAAGAGCAACATCCACAAGCTGGCCGATCGGCACGACGTGGTGATCACGGAGATCGGGGGGACGGTGGGTGACATCGAGAGCCTCCCTTTCCTGGAGGCGATCAGGCAGTTCCGACAGGAGGTGGGGACGCGCAACGCGATCTTCATCCACCTCACCCTGATCCCCTACATCGCGGCGGCGGGGGAGCTGAAGACGAAGCCGACCCAGCACTCCGTGCGGGAGCTGATGCAGATCGGGATCCAGCCGCAGGTGCTCGTGTGTCGCTCGGAGCATCCGATCGACGAGGACCTGCGTCGCAAGATTGCGCTCTTCACGAACGTCGACCGGCGCGGGGTGATCGAGGCGCTCGACGCGCGGTCGATCTACGAGGTTCCCCTCCTGCTTCAGGAGCAGGGGCTCGACGACTACGTGCTCGAACTGCTGGGGATCGAGGCGCCTGCGCCCGACATGTCGCGCTGGAACCGGATGGTCCGGAGTGTGACGGCGCCCTCGCGGGGTACGGTCCGGATCGGGGTCGTCGGGAAGTACACGGAGCTCGTGGACTCCTACAAGTCGGTTCAGGAGGCGCTCTTCCACGGGGGGATCGCACACGACCTGCGGGTCGAGATCGACTGGATCTCGTCCGAGGGACTCGAGGGGGCGAACGCCGCCGAGCGGCTCTCGGAGTACGACGGGCTCCTGATTCCGGGGGGCTTCGGCCCCCGAGGAGTCGAGGGGATGCTCTCCGCGATCCGCTGGGCACGCGAGGAGCGCCGCCCCTTCTTCGGGATCTGCCTCGGACTCCAGTGCGCGGTCATCGAGTTCGCACGAAACGTTTGCGGTCTCGACGAGTCGCACTCCCTCGAGTTCGCGGCCGAGAGCCGGGACCCGGTGATCTGCCTGATGGACTCGCAGCACAATGTCACGGACAAGGGGGGCACGATGCGGCTCGGGGCCTACCCTGCGAAGCTGGTTCCGGGCTCCCGTGTCGCGGCAATCTATGGCGAGGAAGACATATCCGAGCGCCACAGGCACCGCTACGAGGTGAACAACTCCTACCGGGAGCGGCTTGCCGAGGCAGGGCTCCGCTTCAGCGGGCTCTCGCCCGAGGGCCACCTGGTCGAGGTCGTCGAACTCCCCGAGCACCCCTGGTTCATTGGCTGTCAGTTCCATCCCGAGCTGAAGAGCCGGCCCCTGCGGCCCCATCCCCTCTTCGCTTCTTTCATCGAGGCCGCCTCCCGGCACGCCGGGATCGCTCCCATCGAGAGCGACCGAGCTGCGGCCCTGCCGGCGGCGGGTTGACGATGACCGAGCGGCGCCTCCTCTTCGACCGTTTCACCCTGATCGCGGGTCCCTGTGTCCTCGAGGAGGACGACCTGAATCTTCGGGTCGGCGAGGCGCTCGCACGGGTCTCGGAGCGGACCGGGATTCCCGTCGTGTTCAAGGCCTCGTTCGACAAGGCGAACCGATCGAAGGTCGGCTCCCCGCGGGGTCCCGGAATCGACGAGGGGATGCGCCGGCTCGAGCGCGTGGGACAAGAGTGCGGTCTTCCGCTCCTGACCGACCTCCATGAGCCCGATCAGGCCAAGCCGGTCGCGGAGGTGGTCGACGTGCTCCAGATTCCAGCCTTTCTCTGCCGCCAGACCGATCTGGTCCTGGCGGCAGCGGGGACGGGGCGTGCCCTGAACATCAAGAAGGGGCAGTGGATGGCGCCCGAGGAGATGGCCGCCGTCGTCGAGAAGGCCCGTGCCGGAGGGAGCTCGACCGTGCTCGTGACCGAACGCGGGACCTTCTTCGGGTACGGAGAGCTCGTCGTGGACATGCGCTCCTTCGAGCGCATGCGGAAGGCATGCCGGGCCCCGACCGTCTTCGACGGAACCCACTCCGTGCAGCGACCGGGTCGTGCCGGCGGGTCCAGTGGAGGCGACCCCGAGCATATTCCGGCACTTGTGCGGGGGGCGGTGGCGGCGGGATGCGACCATCTCTTCCTCGAGACCCACCCAGCGCCGGAGACGGCGCCCTCCGATGGTGCGAACATGCTTCCGATCCAGGAATTGGAGGCACTCGTCGACCAGGTTCTCCGAATCCGAGAGGGGCTCGGCCGATGATCCGACGACGGGGGAGGAACGGGGAGGTCGCGGCCGCGACGGAGGGAGCGCGCCGGATTCCGGACGGAGTGGCGGAGAAGGTGCGGCTCGTGGTCCTCGACGTGGACGGCGTGCTCACCGATGCCGGAGTCTACCTCGGGGAGACGGCTGGGGGTGAAGCGGTTGAGCTCAAGCGCTTCGACATCCAGGATGGGCTCGGGATCCATCTCATGCGGGCCGCCGGACTGAAGGTCGGGTTCCTCTCCGGGCGCCCTTCTACCGCAACGAGCCGCAGGGCGGCGGAGCTGGAGGTGGACTTCTGTCTGCAGGTTGCGGGGGCACGGAAGGTTCCCGCGCTCGAGGAGCTCCTCGATGAACTCGAACTCGGCTGGAACGAGGTCGCGATGCTCGGGGACGACCTCCCGGACATCCCGGTGCTGCGACGGGTGGGGCTCCCCGCCGCGGTCGGGAACGCGGTGGGCGAGGTACGGCGCTCCGCTCTCTTCACGACGAGGCGGGATGGAGGAAGCGGGGCGGTGCGGGAGTTCGCGCGGATCCTCCTCGAGGCGAGGGGAGAGTGGGACGAGCTCGTGGAGGCCTATTGTGAAGCACGCAGCCGCTGAGCCGGTGGCGACGGCGGAGCCGCGGGGCGGGGGTGTGCCCTCGCCCGCAGCGCTCCTCGAAGAGGGCCGGAGGGTGCTGCGTGCCGAGGCGGGGGCCGTGGAAGGGGTTGCGGAGCGGCTGGGCCCCTCCTTCTGCGAGGCGATCGAGCTCCTCTTCGCGGTCGAGGGGCGGGTCATCGTCTCCGGGGTCGGGAAGAGCGGGATCATCGCCCGGAAGATCGCTGCGACCCTCACCTCGACAGGGACACCCGCGACCTACCTCCATCCCGTCGACGGTCTTCATGGAGATCTCGGGATCGTCTCGCGGGAGGACGTGGGGATCGTGCTGTCGAAGAGCGGCTCCACCTCTGAGCTGGCGGGGCTCATGGAATACATGGTCCGACTTGGACTTCCGACGATCGCGCTCACGGGGAACCCGGCATCACCCCTGGCGCGGGACGCGACCGTGGTCCTCGATTGTGCGGTCCCCGGCGAGGCTTGTCCCCTCGATCTCGCCCCGACCTCCTCGACGACCGCCGCGCTTGCGATGGGCGACGCGCTCGCCATGGTCCTCCTGCAACGAAAGGGGTTCCGGGCCGAGGACTTTGCCCGCTTCCACCCGGGGGGGGCCCTCGGGCGTCGCCTGACGCTGCGGGTCGAGGACCTCATGGTGGGAGAGGACTACCCGGAGGTCGACGTGGGCGCACGGATGCGCGAATGCATCGTGCCCCTCGCCCACATGCGGGGAACCGTCCCCATCGTCGATGGGGAGCGGAGGGTGGTCGGGGTGGTCACGGCGGGTGACCTCACTCGACTCATGGACCGACAGCCGGACTTCCTCGAGGTCCCGGTGACCGAGGTCATGGCGCACTCCCCCCGGCTGGCACGGCTCGGGCAGCTTGCCGCCGCCGTGGTGCACGAGATGGAGGAGTTCGGAATCATGGCACTCCCCGTCGTGGACACCGAGCGCCGGCTCCATGGCGTGGTGCACCTCCATGACATTCTCAGGGCAGGTTCCGTATGAGCCTGCGCAGCAGTATTCTGCGACTGGGAGCCTCCTGGACCGTTGCGGTGGCCCTGCTCGTCACCGTCGGATGCGAGGAACCGCGCGATGCGGCCACCGTCAGCGGCGACATCCTCGCCCTGCAGGCCGACTTCATCGTCTTCGGGGGCGAGCAGTTCATGAGCAGGGAAGGGCAGCGGGAGGCGCACATCGTCTACGACACCGCTTTTCAGTGGATCGACTCGACCGCGGTCGCCCTCCGGCGCCTCACTCTCAAGGTCTATAACGAGGACGGGACTGAGCGAGCGACCGTCACCGCCGATCGAGGGACCCTGGACCAGGCCACGGACCGGATGGTCGCCCACGGGAACGTCGTCCTCGTGATTCCAGGCGACGAGGGCCGGACGATCATGTCCGAGGAGCTCCACTACGACCCGGACGGAGGGATGATCTGGAGCGACTCGGCCTTCGTGATGCGAACGCGCTCCGCGACGGGCGCGGTCCGCGAACTGCGGGGGAGCCGCTTCAGCTCGGATCTCGAGTTCCGCAACTTCCAGGCATGGGGGCCCGGCAGCTCATGATCGGATGCACTCTCCGTGGCGCCCTTCCTCTCCTTGCCACAGCGCTCCTCTTCGGGGTTCCGGGCACTGGCCCCTCCCACCTCGGGGCGCAGGAGCTCGGTACGGATTGCGACCTCCGCAGCTACGCCACGATCAACTCGCAGGACATGGGCGTGGGTCGGCGGGTCACCTTCGTGGGACGTCCGTTTCTCGTGTGCCCGGACGGGACCCGGATTCGGTCCGACTCCGCCGTGGTCTACGAGGAGACGGGCCGGGCCGAGCTGATCGGGCGGGTTGACTTCCAGACGCCGGAGCGGCACCTGGTGGCCGAGTACGCGGACTACTTCGAGAGGGAAGACCGCCTCTTCGCACGGGGAAGCGTGGTCTTCCGGGACCGTGTTCGCGCCACGGTCGTCGAGGGCGACACCCTCATCTATCTCGGGGCGGGGGAGGTCCGGGTCGAGGAGCAGGTGACGGTCTCCGGGGGCCGGCCCCGCGCGACGATTCCCCCCCCGGTCGAGCGGGACGACGCCGTGGCGTACGAGGTGACCGGGAACCGGCTCCGCTTCGCCGGAGACCAGTTCTTCTGGGCCGATGGGGAGGTCGAGGTGGTGCGGGAGGACCTTGAGGCCTCGGCAGACTCGCTTGCCTTCAACCGGGAGGGTGGACAGCTCTTCCTGAACCGGAATGCGCGGGTCAACACCGAGGAGACCGAGATGGAGGCGCTCCGGATCCACCTCTCGATCCCCGACGACATCATCGAGTCGATCACGCTGCGCGGGCGCGGCCGGATCGTGACCGAAACACAGGACCTTGTGGGCGAGGAGATCCGGGTCACCCTCCGTGATGAGAAGATCCAGCATGTCGTGGCCGTCGATCGGGAGCCGGAAGAAGGCGAGGAGGCGGGACCCACCCCTCGAGCGCTCGCAGAGGACTTCGAGCTGCACGCCGACTCCCTCGAAATCATCACCCCCGACGAGGTCCTCGAACGGATCATCGCCGTCGGGCGGGCTCGAGCCGAGAGCCGCGCCGGATTTGGCGAGGACGACCCCGGGGCCGGGGGGCTGTGGACTCCGCACCCCGACTCGGTGCCCGAGGTTCTCCGAGATCGGATCGACCGCGACTGGATCGAGGGCGATGAAATCCTCGCCCTCTTCGAGTTGGTCGAGGAGCCCGCCGACACCCTCCTGGGGCCGACTTTCGACGAAGAACTGGGCGAGGGGGAGGCGCGCCCCGCAGTGCGACTCCTCCGACTGGAAGCCAGGGGAAACGCCCGCACCCTCTACCGGTCTGCCCCTGCCGAGACCACCGAGACCGAAGGCGACCCACCCGATCCCGAGGATCCCCGCCCCGGCCCGATCAGCTACATTGTGGCAGCCGAGATTCGCATCCACCTCGTCGAGGGTGCCCTTGACCACCTCGAGGCCATCGACCAGGTGATCGGGATTCAGCTCGAACCGACCGGGCGCCGTGGCTCCGGAGACGCAACCCGAACCCTTGAGCCCGGGCTCCCCGACCCCGGAATCCAGGAGAGCGATCGCTGATGGAACCCTTCGACACCCCGGACGGCACCCCGCAGGACGAGGCGGCCGTGTCCACCCTCGCGGAGGCCGACCGCCTCGAGAACGCCCACGCGGCGCCCGGAAGCGTGTTCCGGGGTGAGGGGCTGACGAAGATCTACCAGCGCCGGAAGGTGGTGAACGAGGTCGACCTCCATGTGCGCCAGGGCGAGATCGTCGGACTTCTCGGACCCAATGGGGCGGGGAAGACGACCACCTTCTACATGATGGTCGGGCTCATTCCCCCGAATCGGGGAAAGGTCTTCCTCGATGACCGTAACCTGACCCGGGTTCCGATGTACCGAAGAGCTCGCCTCGGCGTCGGATACCTGGCCCAGGAGCCCTCGATCTTCCGCAAGCTGACCGTCGAGCAGAATGTGAAGGCGATCCTCGAGACCCGGGGCCTTCCCCGCAGAGAGCAGAAGGAGAAGCTCGACGCTCTCCTGGAGGAACTCTCCATTCAGCACCTTCGGAAGAGCAAGGCGTACGCACTGTCCGGGGGTGAACGCCGCCGGCTTGAAATCACCCGGGCCCTGGTGCAGGAGCCGAAGTTCATGCTCCTCGACGAACCCTTCGCCGGAATCGATCCCATCGCGGTGAACGACATCCAGACCATCGTTTCGGGCCTGAAGGATCGCAACATCGGCGTCATCATCTCGGACCACAACGTGGAGCAGACCCTCGACATCGTCGACCGGGCCTACATCATGTACGAGGGCCGGATCCGGATCAGTGGAACCGTCCCCGAACTCGTCTGGAACGACGAGATCGCCGACATCTATCTCGGGCCCACGCTCACACACCGCATGCGCCAGCGCTACCAGCCGCCGGAGGTTGGGTCATGACTCCCCGACCGAGCACCCATCTGTTCCAATCGGGGAAGCTCCAGCAGGAGATGAAGGCGAACCCCCGCCTCTATCAGGCGATGGAGCTCCTCTACATGCCCCTCCATGAGCTTCAGAAGCACCTGAAGGAGGAGTTGACCGCAAATCCCTTCCTCGAGTTCACCGAGGCTGATGTCGTCGAGGAGGTCAGTCTCGAAGAAGAGAAGGAAAAACTCGAAGAAGACGAGATCGACTGGGAAGAAATCCTCCTGAACGGATTCGACGCGGGAGGGCGGCGGTCCCAGTACGAAGAGAAGGAATACCTGGAACCAACGGCTGTCGAGACGACCGACCTCCGGGATCACCTCCTCGAACAGCTTCGACACCTCCCCCTGACGGACCGCGACATGGGCCTCGGCGAGGAGATCATCGGCAACGTCGACGACGACGGCTTTCTCGCCTGCCCTCTGGAAGAGATCCTCTTCTGTGCCAATGACTGGCTCGCCGACATCCGGACGGTCGCTCTCGAGCGGGCGAAGGAGATCCGCGATCCCGACGAGAGGGCCGAGGAACTCGGCGAGATCGAGGAAATCTTCGGCGCCTATACCCTCGAGGAGGCGGAGCGACTCCTCGAGACCGTCCAGGGAATGGACCCGGCCGGCGTGGCATCGCGAAACCTTCGCGAGTCGATCCTCATCCAGCTCCGGCGGGAGGGGGACGAGGAGAGCCTTGCCTATTCCCTGGTTCTCGACCACTTCGATGACTTCATCAACCATCGCTGGACCGACATCGCGCGGGGACTCGGAATCACCCCCAGGGAGGTCCAGGATGCTGCCGACGAGGTCGCCCGGCTGAATCCGAAGCCCGGGCTCCAGCACTCTCCCGACCGCGACCCCTACATCACCCCCGACCTCATCGTCGAGCAGATCGACGGGCGTTATCACGTCTTTCTGAACGACACCAGCCTGCCTCGGCTACGCCTTTCGAGGGCCTACCGCGAGGTTGCCCGTGACCGGAACAAGTTCAAGGGCGAGAACAAGGAGTTCATTGCCTCGAAGCTGAACTCCGCGAACTGGATGATCCAGGCGATCGAACAGAGGCGGCAGACGATGCTGAAGGTCATGAACTTCATCGTCGACCGGCAGCGCGAATTCTTCGAGAAGGGGGTGCAGTTCCTCCGGCCCCTAACCCTGCGCGAGGTGGCCGAGCACATCGAGATGCACGAGTCGACCGTCTCACGCGTCACGAACGAGAAGTTCGTGCAGACACCACGCGGGGTCTACCCCCTCAAGTTCTTCTTCTCGAGCGGTCTCTCGACGAGTTCGGGCGAGGACATCTCCGCGCGCGGCGTGAAGGCCAAGATCCGCACCCTCGTCGACCAGGAAGACCCCAAGAAGCCCCTCACCGACCAGAAGATCGTCGACCTCCTCGAGGTAGACGGGGTCCAGATCGCCCGGCGCACAGTGGCGAAGTACCGCGACCAGTTGGGGATCCTCCCTGCCCGCATGCGCAAGCGTGTCTGAGCTCTCGACCAATCTGCGGGCGGACTTCGCCCTCGTTGTTCCGGCCTACAATGAGGCTCCCGTGATTCCGGAGCTCGTCCGGGAGTTGCGAGCCGCCTTCGAGCGTCACCGCCTCGAGGGCGAGGTCCTCCTCGTCGACGATGGTTCGACGGACGGGACCGCCGACCTCGCCCTCGCGGAAGGCGCCGAGTGGCCCGCACTGCGCGTGCTCCGCCACCGTCGCAACCGCGGCAAGACCGAGGCGATGGTCACCGCCGCCCGAGCCACCGAGCGCTCGGTCCTCATCGTCTTCGATGCAGACCTCCAGCATTCCCCCGACGAGATCCCACGCTTTCTCGATCGTCTCGCCGAGGGCTGGGACATCGTCTGCGGGCGCAAGGTCGGCGCGTATGACAAGCAGGCCGTGTCATCGGTCTACAACAGGCTCTCCCGGCAGCTCTTTGACGTGCCGGCCTCCGACCTCAACTCCATGAAGGCCTTTCGGACCGAGATTCTTCGGGAGATTCCCCTGCGTCACGACTGGCACCGCTTCTTCGTCGTCCTCGCGCATGACCGGGGCTTCTCGGTGTCCGAGATCGAGATCGAACTCCACCCTCGGCGCGCCGGCACGTCGAAGTACACGGGGCTCTGGAGGGTCGTGGTGGGGATGATGGACCTCCTCTCGGTCTGGTTTCTTCTCGTCTTCTCCCGCAAACCCCTCCTCCTCTTCGGGACGGCGGGCGCGGGGCTTGCCGGGCTCGGCCTCCTCATCGGTCTGGTGGCGCTCTACCTCCGCTTTGTCCACGAACTGGGCTTTCGCCCCATCCTGACCCTTGTCCTTCTCCTCGTGACCGTCGGGGTGACCTTGGTCGGGTTCGGCCTCCTCGCCGAGATGGTGGCCCAGCTCCGTCAGGAGGTGGACGAACTCCGAGACCGCCGCCGCACGAGGACTCCCACATGAAGGAGCGCCCCGAGGTCCTCGTGGTGGTCGGCACCCGTCCGGAGGCGATCAAGCTCGCCCCGGTCTATCTTGCGCTCTCGCGGCAGGGTGGAACCACCCGGCCGACCCTCCTCCTGACCGGTCAGCATCGGGAGCTCCTGCACCGGGCGCTTGCGACCTTCGATCTCCCCGTCGACGAAGACCTCGCGATCATGACGGAAGGCCAGGGTCTGCACGACGTCGCCGTTCGCTGCCTCGAGGGGCTTCGGGACGCGCTCCATCGGCGGCGGCCCGACTTCGTTCTTGTCCAGGGTGACACCGCCAGCGTCTTCTTCGGGACCCTCGCATCCTGGTTCGACCGAATCCCGGTCGGCCACGTCGAGGCCGGACTCCGCAGCCATGACCTCGACAGCCCCTTCCCGGAAGAAGGCTTCCGCCGCCTGACCGGAGTTCTCGCCGACCTCCATTTCGCGCCCACCGCAAGGGCCCGGGCCAACCTCCTCGCCGAGGGAGTCGATCCCGCACGCGTCCACCTCACGGGGAACACGGTCGTGGATGCGCTCCTCCACCTCTCGGGAAGGGGACAGGGCCCGACGAGTCCGGTTCTGGGAGGACTCCTCGCGGGTCAGGACCCTTACGTGCTCCTGACCGCGCATCGCCGGGAGTCCTTCGGAGAACCCCTCGAGGGTGCATTCGCAGCAATCAGGACCCTTGTCGAGGAGACCCCCGGGCTACGTCTCCTCTATCCGGTGCACCCGAACCCCCGGGTCCGGGAGCCCGCCCACCGGATCCTTGGTGGTCACTCGAGGATCCACCTCACGGAGCCGATCGAGTACGAGGACCTCGTCCTCGCGCTCCGGGGGGCTTCCCTTGTCCTGACCGACTCCGGCGGAATCCAGGAGGAGGCCCCGACCTTCGGGGTCCCTCTCCTCGTCCTGCGCGAGGTTACGGAGCGCCCCGAGGGAATCGAGGCAGGCGTCGCCGAGCTCGTGGGAACCGATCCCGGGCGCATCCTCCTTCGTGCCCGCGAGATCCTGGCACGCCCCAGTTCTCCTGAGGCGCGACACGATCCCTCGGGCAACCCGTACGGGGACGGCCGTGCGGCGCTCCGGATCGCGCAGGCGGTCGAGTCCCGTCTGGGGGTGCCCTCGGGAGATCCGTCTCCCCCCGCCTTCGAACCCGGTCGTCCGAACACTTACGGACGATGAGGGTCCTTCTCCACTGCACTTACTACCCCCCCGAGGTCGGGGGGCTCGAGAGCCACGTCGCCGAGCTCGCGCGTGGACTCGTCGAGGAGGGGGTCGAGGTACGGGTCGTCACCTCCCGCTCGCTTCCGGGGCTCCCCGTCGAGGAGGAGAAGGATGGGGTGCTCGTTCGAAGGACCCCGCTTCCGTCCCGCAATGCCGCGGGATGGGCCGCACACGCGATCGCCTCGATCCCGATCACGCGCCGCTGGGCGGGATGGGCCGATGTGGTGCACGCCCAGGCCTTTGCTTCCGTCCTGCCGTGCAGAATCGGGGCAAGGGGAACAGGCCGCCCCCTCGTGGCCACCTTTCACACCTCGCACTTCCTCAAGCGGGCGAACAAGCCAATGTGGCGCCCCATTCTGTCGGCGCTCGTGCGATCGGCCGACCACGCACTGGCCGCGAGTCGGGAGATCGCGGAGGTCGCCGAAGGGCTCGCCCCCGGCCGGCCGGTCGAAGCCCTCACGAATGGGGTCGACACCGAGCGCTTTCGCCCCGTCGAAGCGGCACTCCCCTCCGAAGAGGGGATCCGCTCGATCGTGGTCCCGCGCCGCCTCTTCGAGAAGAATGGGGTCCACATCCTCGTCGAGGCACTCCCCCTCCTCCTCGAGCGGGTCCCGCGGCTGCGCGTGCTTCTGATCGGGGACGGCCCGGAACGCCCCCGTCTCGAGACCCGCGTCCGGGAGCTCGGGGTCGGGCACGCCGCACACTTCCTTGGCCGTCGGGAGCACGCCGAGATGCCGGCCCTCCTTGCCTCGGCCGAGCTCGCGGTCTTTCCCTCCCTGATGGAGGCGACCTCCGTGGCCGCCCTCGAGTGCATGGCCTGTGCACTCCCCGTCGTGGCCTCTCGCGTCGGCGGGCTTCCCGAGATCGTGGACGAGAGCTGCGGGCGCCTCGTCCCCCCTGAGGATCCCGTCGCTCTCGCCGAAGGAATTGCCGAACTCCTCCTCGACCCGCACCTTCAGTCCCTGGGGGCCCATGCGCGCACCCGGGTCGTCGAGCGCTGGAGCAATGCGCGTCTCGTCGCCCGCCATCTCGAGATCTATCGCCACCTGGTCGACACGAAGGATCGATGAGCAAACCGAGGTCCGACCGCCGCCGCTCCCGCCGTGCACCTTCGGAGGGTCCCGCCAAGCCACCCGAGGGAGTCGGCGCCGCCCTGGAAGCGCTCCCGAAGTGGCTTCCCGTCCCCCTCCTCGCCCTCGCGACCCTCCTCCTCTTCCGGGAGTTCATCTTTTCCGGGGCCATGCTCTTCGGCTCCGACACCCTCTCGCTCGGCTACATGGCGCGGGCCTTCTTCGCCGACGCCCTCCGCGAAGGAACCTTCCCCCTCTGGAACCCGATCATCCTCGGGGGCACCCCCTTCCTGGAGTCCCTCGCCGGGGGGGACTCCCTGCACCCCCTCTCGGTCGCGCTCCTCCTCGCGATGGAGACGCATCGAGCCCTTGGCTGGAAGCTCGTCCTGCATGTCTTCGCCGCCGGGCTCTTCATGTTCGGTTGGCTGCGCGTCGTGGGGGTTTCCCGCGGAGGAGCGCTCGTGGGCGGACTCGCCTTCCTCCTGGCCCCCTCGATGGTCACCCTCGCCTTTCCGGGGCATGACGGCAAGATCTTCGTGACCGCGATGACCCCCCTCCTCTTCTGGATGGGGGAGTGGCACCTCCGGCGGGGCGGCCTGCTCCCGGGTGCCCTCCTCGCCCTCGCGATCGCCCTCGTGATCCTCTCGACCCACTTCCAGATGGCGTACTTCCTCTTCGGGGGAGTGGGCGCCTACATGATCGCGCGCTCGATCCAGCTCGCGCGTCCCCGTCCATCGGAGCGGGAAGAAGGGATCACGCCCCGGACCTTGGGACTCCGCTTCGCAGCCTTCCTCGGCTTCTCGCTCCTCGGGGCCGGGGTCACGGCGGTCCAGCTCGTGCCTGCGGTCGACTACGTGACGGAGCACTCGCGCCGTGCCGCGACCACCCTCGACGCCGAGGGGGCAGCGGCACGTGCCTATTCCTCATCCTGGTCACTGCACCCGGAAGAGGCGGTGAGTCTCGTGGTGCCCGAGTTCATCGGAAACAGCGCAGGGACGACGGAGTGGACGACCGGCACGTACTGGGGGCGGAACCCATTCAAGCTGAACCACGAGTACCTCGGGCTGGTCGCTCTCCTCCTGGCGGGGCTGGGGCTCCTTGGCGGGCCGGCCCGGGGGATACGCTGGTTCATGGTCGGAATGGGCTCGGTCGCTCTCCTCTTCGCCCTCGGCACCCATACGCCAGTCTGGCGCATCTTCTACGAGGTCGTGCCGGGCATCTCCCTGTTCCGAGCCCCCTCGATGGCGATCTTCCTGACCGCGTTCTCGGTCGCGACCCTGGCCGGCTTCGGCGTCGACCGTGGCGCGCGCCTGGTCGATGAAGAGAAGGAACGGCCCTTTCTCTGGCTTTTCGGGGTGGCTGCAGGGGTCCTTGCCCTTGGCTGGGTGCTCGCGGCGTCCGGCGCTCTCGGCTCGCTCTGGACCGGGATCCTCTACTCCGGCATCGAGGCGCCCAAGGCAGAGGCACTCGAGCGTGCGCTCCCGCACATCGCACGGGGCTTCGGGATTGCGCTCGCTCTGACGGTCGGGGTCGCAGGGCTCTGGATGGGGGCGACCCGCAGGGTGCTCGCGCCGGTCCTTCTCGTTCCCGGACTCCTCCTCCTCGTCGCGGTCGACCAGGGGAGGGTGAATGGTGCCTTTCTCGAGGTCATGGACTATCGCGCCTTTGCGGAACCGGATCAGAACCACCGATTCCTCATGGAGCGGCAACGGGAAGAAGACCCGTTCCGGGTTCTCTCCTTCCGGCAGGGGGCGCAGGATGTCACGCCGGGGATGCACGGCCTCGAATTGGCCGGGGGGCACCATCCGAACGACCTCGGGCGCTACCGGGAGCTGATCGGGATGGAGGGGAGCGGTCTCCCTGAACACCTCGCGCGTTTCAACCCCAATGTGCTGGGAATCCTGAACATCCGCTACATCCTCTGGCCCGATGCGGAGTACGGCCCTCTGGACGCGGGGCTCGAACCGGTGAGCAGGTTGCAGTTCGCGGACGGACGCGTGCACTCCTCGGTCTATCGACTGGGCACGCTGCCAAGGGCGCGTATCGTCGGGGAGGCGGTGGTCGTGGCCGAGGGTGAGGAGGTTCGAACAATTCTTGACGAAAACCTCTATAATCCTGCGCACCAGGTAGTTCTGACACAGGAACCCCCGATCGCCTTGAGTGGGGCAGGGGGTACCGCGCGGTGGATTGCACGGGACCGTAATCGCCTTGCGCTCGAGGTGGAGGCCGAGGGGCCCGCCCTCCTTGTCGTCGGAGACAACTGGTTCCCGGGATGGCGAGCCCGGGTCGATGGGGAAGAGACGCCCGTGCTCCGCGCCGACCACACCCTGCGGGCGGTGGCGGTGCCCGGGGGACGGCACGAGGTCGAAATGTGGTACGCCTCGTCCCTCCTGCGGTGGAGCCTGTTCGCCTCGCTCGCCTGCCTCGTTCTCCTGACGGTCCTCCTCTTCTGGGAGCCGGTCGCCGCACGGGTTCGGGCGGGCGAGGCGGAAGGCGGCAGGGAGGCGGGCACGGGGGCGTGAGCGCCGCCGGAGAAGGAGGGCGCACCAGGGACG
>SLDT01000025.1 GCA_007125125.1 Gemmatimonadota bacterium
CGACCTTCAAGCGCGTGCCCGTGAGGAAGGCACCCCCGCCAAGCCAAGGGCGACATGCTCACCCCACCCGTACCGGCGCATGGTCCGCTACGCTCGTAGCGTAGGGCTCCCTTCGGAAAACTCCCGGTTTGCGGTGCGGGGGGCGGGAAGTTGAGGGGTGGGTTTGTGTTGGTGGAGTTCTGTTAGCGGGGTTCTGGGGGACAATGCAATGCGTGGGCTTCGGGTGCTCGGACCGGGCTTCGCGCCTACTCCGCTCCCCCCCCGACGCCCCTGCCCCCTTGCTTCACTTCCCGCGGCATCGCCGTGCCTCCCTGCGTCGGAGAGTACGCCGCAGCGGGAGCGGTGTTTCCGGACCGGGATTCGGGAAGGCGCGCGCCGGCCGGTTGGTGCGCCTCGGTTGCCTTCCTCCGTTAGTTGCCGAGATCGTCGAGCGGGTTGCGGATTCGGGCGAGCTGGCGCTGGCTGACGTGCGTGTAGATCTCGGTCGTGCGCGTGGAGCTGTGCCCCAGAAGCTGCTGGATGAACCGGATGTCGGTGCCGGCCTCGAGGAGGTGCGTGGCGAAGGTGTGTCGGAGCACGTGGGGGGTGACCTTCTTCCGGATGCCGGCACGCTCGCCCAGGCGCCCGATGGTCTTCTGCACGGAGCGGGTGGTGATCGGCCGTCCCTCGCGCGCCCCGGGGAAGACCCACTCGGTGTCGCTGTCGCAGTACCGCAGGTGCTCATCGATCGCGACCACGGCACGGTCCGACAGGAGTGTGTAGCGGTCCTTCGCGCCCTTCCCCTCACGAACGCGCGCCATGCCGCGGTCAGGATCGAGGTCGGACCTTCGCATACGGACGAGCTCGCTCACCCGGACCCCGGTCGAGTAGAAGACCATCACGAGCGCCCGCTCGAAGGGCGACCGGCAGGCCGCCAGGAGCCGCCGCACCTCGTCCAGGCTGAGTACGTGGGGGAGCGTGCGCCGCCGTTTCGGCCGCGGGATCTGTTCGACGACCATCGGGCGCCGCAGCACCCGGATGAATAGGTAGCGAAGGGCGCTCAGCGCCTGGCTGTGGTAGGAGCGCGAGACGGCCTGCTCCTCGGCCAGGTACCGGAGGTAGTCCGCGACCCGATCCGCCTCGACCTCGACGGGCCCGGCCCCGCAGTGCCGCGCGAAGCGCCGCATGTGGCTGCGGTACACCTTGCGGGTCTTCGGGGAGAACCCGCGGAGCACCATTCCGTGCGTGGCTTCCTCGATCACCTCGTCCCAGCCGGGAGGAAGAGGTCGGGGCTGGGCGGGCTGCTCCCGCGGGAGGTCGCCCCGGGTGACCGCAGCGGACCTGGGCTCCGGCGCGGGGTCGCCGTCTGCATCGAAGCGGAAGTCGGCCTTCGGGAAGCGGTCACGGATCGCAGCGATCGCCTCGGGGGTGTGCGGGATCTCCCAGTAGGAGGTGTCCGAGTTCCATACGCGCCCGGGGATGCTCCTCAGCTTCTCGAGATCTGCCTCGTCGAAGCGGCGCAACCGGAGCCATAGCTTCCCGCCGGTGCCGGACAGCACGGTGACCGTGGCCTTCGAGCGGGGGGGTGGGGGACGAGCGCGCATCCTCCACAATGGCACGGTTACCGGGGCGACTCCATGGCTGGATGGGACCGTCGCACGGCAGCAACCGCCGCGGGGTCCGGGCGCGGGCCCGGATCGGGGGCGGAGGCGCGAGCCCGCACCTCCGGCCCGGACCGAGTACGACGCCCAGGGCACCGATGCAAGCAACAGGGACGACCCGGGAGGGAGGTGCCCGGCTCGGTGCTACTGGTTCCGGCCTCAGGGCTCGAGGATGACCTTCAGTGCTCCGCTGCGGCGGCGATTTGCGGCGGCCGAGAGGGCGTCCCGGTACTGGTCGAGCGGGAAGGAGTGCGTGACGAGCCGCTCCACGGGGGCGTCGCTCTCCTTCAGGAGTTCGAGGGTGACCTCGAAGGTGTGCCGTGTCTCGCCGCGCCAGCTCTCCTGCCCGTACCCGACAAACCCGCGCAGCTCGAGCTCGCGCGCCCAGAGCAGGGTCAGGTCGAGCTTCGGGATCTCCGCCGCGCACCCGAGCATGACGATCCGGCCCCTGGGTGCCGCGAAACGGAGGGCCTGCTCGAGGCTCCCCTGGTTGCCCACGCAGTCGTAGATGACGGGGAAGCCCCCGCCGGAGAAGACCTCGTCCCCGACGATCGGCTGGTAGGCGAGCGCGCCGGTCTCGACAAGGACCTGCCGAGCCTCGGGCCCCGGGCGCACGCACTCGTCCGCACCCATCATGAGCGCGAGGTCGGCCTCGTGGTCCCGCTTCGTCTGGGCCACGATCGTTCCTCGGTGTCCTGCGGCCCGGAGCGCCCAGATCGTGCCCAGTGCGATCGGGCCGCTCCCCACCACGAGGACGTCGCACTCCGGGTCTTCGGCCGGCGCCTGCAGGAGCGCGTGCACTCCGATCGAGAGGGGCTCCACAAGGACGGCGGCCCGGTCCGAGAGTGCGTCGTCGACCGGGAAGAGCTGGCTCTCGTGCGCGACGATGAACTCGGCCCAGCCGCCGGGGAGGTCGGCATGGTAGCCGATCGTTAGCCCACGGCGGAGGGGTTCGGCGGGCCCCGCACCCTCCTCGCCCGCGAGCTCGCAGGTGGCATGGTAGCCGTCGCGGCAGGAGGCGCAGCGCTCCGCACCGGTCCGACCGCGCACGCGGCACGAGATGAAGGGGTCGACCGCGACCCTCTGCCCTGGCTCCACGTGCGATACCCCCGGTCCGACCTCGTCAACCTCGGCCAGGATCTCGTGTCCAAGCACCGCCGGGAACGACCCGAAGGGTTCCATCATGGGGCTCGACGAAAAGGTGAGGTTCGCGAGGTCGGTCCCGCAGATTCCGCAGGCAAGGACCTTCAGACGCACCCAGCCCTCGCCGCGCAGCGCCGGTTCGGGGAGGTCGCGCACGCGCAGGTTCGAGAAGGGCCCGAAGGTGGCGGCCTCCGTGAAGCGCCCGAGAGTGCGCGCCCGGACGAATCCGGGAATGGTGACGTCGAAGGTGAGGGCTCGCATCGGGGGCAGGTCGAAGGGTGGGCGGTCTCCCCCTATGGTAGCGCGGGCGGGGAAGCGCTTCCAGTGGCGTCGGTGCGCCCCGTCATCGCCCGGCCGGAACCGGCCCGGCACAGCGGCCTCATCGGGGTGTATTGCGCACGAGGTGGAAGCGATCGAGGATCGAGCGACCGAACAAGGAGCCCCGCATGAAGCAGTCCCCCCTGAAGACGGCGATCGTGGCCGGGTGCCGTACCCCCTTCGCACGCGCAGGCTCTGTCTTCAAGGAGCTGACGGCGATCGACCTGGGCCGGATCGCGGTGCGCGAGGTCCTCGCCGAAGCCGAGGTGCCGGGCGACCTCGTCGACCACCTGGTCTTCGGCACGGTGGTCCACAACCCCCACGCCCCGAACATCGCACGCGAGGTCGGACTTGGGGTTCTGCCGGTCGATGTGCCGGCCTCGACCGTCTCCCTGGCCTGCGCCTCGGCGAACCGGGCGATCGCCGACGGAGTGAACCTGATCGAGCTCGGCCAGGCCCACATCGTGGTCGCGGGCGGAGCCGAGTCCCTCTCGCACATCCCGATCATGGTCTCGGACCCGATCGCCGAGGCCCTGATCCAGGCCTCCCGCGCGCGCACCCTGAAGGATCGCCTGGCGGCCTTCCGCTCGGTGCGCCCCGCTGACATCGCCCCGCAGCAGCCGCAGATCGCGGAGTACAGCACGGGCGAGACGATGGGCGAAGCGGCCGAGCGCATGGCCAAGGAGAACGGGATCTCGCGCGAGGACCAGGACGCCTGGGCGCTCCGCTCCCACCGCCGGGCACAGGCCGGCATCGAGGCCGGCCATCTCGCGCAGGAGATCGCCCCCGTCTACGTGCCCCCCCGGTATGAGCAGGTCATCGAGCTCGACAACGGGGTCCGCCCCGACACGAGCGCCGAGGCGCTGGCGGAGCTGAAGCCCGTCTTCGACCGCCGCCATGGCTCGGTCACCGCCGGGAACGCCTCCCCGATCACGGATGGCGGAGCCGCGGTCATTCTCATGTCCGAGGAGGCCGTCAAGGCCAACGGCATCGCCCCCCTGGCCTGGATCCGCAGCTACGCGATCACCGCCCTCGACCCGGCCGATCAGCTCCTCCAGGGCCCCGCCTACGCCGCCCCGATAGCCCTCGACCGCGCCGGGATCACGATGGCCGACATCGACGTGATGGAGATGCACGAGGCCTTCGCGGCGCAGGTTCTCTCGAACCTCCAGGCCCTCGACTCCGACACCTTCGCGCGCGAGAAGCTCGGGAGGAAGGCACGCGTGGGCCACCCCGACCCCGAGCGCATCAACGTCATGGGGGGCTCGATCGCGCTCGGACACCCCTTCGGCGCAACGGGCGCTCGAATCACGACGACCCTCGCCCGCGAGCTGGAGCGGCGCGACGCGGAGTTCGGGCTCCTCACGGTCTGCGCCGCAGGCGGGCTCGCGGTCGCCATGGTGCTTCAGAGAGGCTGATGTCTCGTCCCGGACGACTCACGAAGGATTCTGGACCCCGGCCACCAAACATAAACCAAACTATTATTCTGTTTTGGGGAGAGTCGCAATGAGCGCTGTCACGCGGGGACGATGGACTGGCCCCTGGCTTCTCGCCGGGCTGGTCCTGATGGGGGCGTTCTTCGCCGAGGGGTTCGCCATGCTGGCCGGGCCCCTCGAGGCCCAGGTGGTCGAGCGCGAGCGGCAGGAGTCGCTTGCCCCGGCGCTCGGGATCGTCGAGATCGATGCCGGGCTTCGGTCGCGCCTCGGCCTCTTTCCCGAGGTCCAGGGGTTCCGCGTGGCGAGGCTTCTGCTTCGCGCCGACGGAAGCACTGTTCTCGAGCTCGAGTCCATCCGTGAAGGCCGAATCGAGCGCGAGCGCCGGATCCTGAGCGCCGTCGAACTCGAGAACCTTCGGTCGGACCTTGCTTCCCGCCTGGAGCTGGCGGGAAGCGTCGACCCCGGGAGCCAGGAGGGTCGGGGGGGGCTCGTGCTCGGTCAGACCTTGCTCGGACTGGGTTACCACGGCTGGGCCGTGCCCGTCATCCTGGATGTGAACTCGGGTCAGGCGGCCGTGGCGTCGTACCTCCTGACTGCGGGGGCGACCTTCCTCGTGCCCTACCGTCTGACGCGCAACCGGGGCGTGCTCGAGGTGCACCGCGACCTCGCGTGGTATGGGGGCACGCGGGGAATCGGGGCAGGGCTCATGCTCGGCGACATGATCGTGGATCGGGACAGCTCGGACCGGGGGCGAGTCATGATTGCCGGGGGCCTCCTCCTTGGATGGGGTGGCTCCTTCGGGGGGTTCGCAGCGGCCGATCGCTGGCTCCCCTCCGATGGCTCGGCCTCGCTCTGGGCCGCCCTCGGCGATCTGGGCTTC
The DNA here is from genome assembly GCA_007125125.1 of Gemmatimonadota bacterium. Taxonomy (GTDB): domain Bacteria; phylum Gemmatimonadota; class Gemmatimonadetes; order Longimicrobiales; family Gaopeijiaceae; genus SLDT01. The sequence continues at coordinate 5,418 of SLDT01000025.1, forward strand.
GCGGCAGGCGCCGCATCGGCCTACGTCGCGGGTCCGTACGCCTCGCGCACGGTCACGGAGGTGATCAACCCCGGGACCCCCGAGGAGTTCACGACCGAGGAATCCCGCACTCGCAACCGGCCACTGGGCCACGCGATGACCCTCGCGGGCGGAGCGGCCGGACTCGCCGCGGGCAAGATGCTCGACGGGCGCATCCCGATGACGGAAGGGACCGTCACGGTGCTCCGTTCGGCCGGGATCCTCGGAGCACAGACCGGCTTCACCCTCGGACGCGCGATCTCGGACGAGGGACGCGTCGTGATGGCAGGAGGGCTCGCCGGCGCGCTCGGCGGCACGGCGCTCGGGGCGCCCTTCCTGAGGGAGCGGCACTTCACGAACGGGGAGGGACTCCTGATCGCGGCCGGACACCTCGGCGGTGGCGCCTTCGCGGCAGGAGTGACCTACCTGATCCTCGAGGAGATCGACGAACACCCGGTCATCTACCTCGCCACGAGCACCCTGGGCTCGGCACTCGGGTCGGGCCTCGTCTTCCGGGGGCTGAACCCGGGCTCCGACATTCCTCCCCTCGGACGCGACGCCCGCAGGCCCGCGTCGGAGCGCAGGGCACAGGGGCGCTCCGTCGAGGTCGACCTGAACCCGGTGGCCCTCTTCCACGGATACATCACGGGCGGCTCACTCTCGCGCGACGCGCCACGAACCACGCAGGATGCGGGAGTCCGCACCCGCCCCGCCCCGCCACCGCCCCTCGTGACCATCCGCTTCTGAGGTCGCCTTCGCCGCCGGCTCGGCGCGCGACGCCCGGCGGCCCGGGGCCACGAATGCGTCCGTGGGCTGGCCGCCCACGCCCGCGGTCTGCATCTTGCGAGCTTCCCCCGCAAGAGGGCTCCTCCGGGAGCCACCGAGATCGTGCACGAGGCGCCCCCCGCGCGGCGCCCCCCCATGGAGACCGACCGATGGCCGAGGCTCGCGAAGCGGACCACTACGAGGCGCTGCAGATCAGCCCGCGCGCCGACGCGGAGACGATCGAACGGGTGTTTCGACACCTCGCGAAACGCTTTCACCCGGACAACCGCGAGACGGGTGACGGAGACCGCTTCAGCCAGATCGTGGCGGCCCACCGGGTTCTCTCGAATGCCGAGCGGCGCGCAGCCTACGACGCGGGCTACGCCGATCTCCAGCGCGAGACCTGGAAGATCTTCGACCAGGCGTCGTCGACCTCGAACGTGGAGTCGGACAAGCGGATCCGCACGGGCATCCTCACCCTGCTCTACCAGGCACGTCGCCGAGACGTGGACCGACCCGGCGTGGGGCAGCTCGAACTCGAGCGAGTTCTCGACTGCCCGCAGGAGGTCATGAAGTTCCACCTCTGGTACATGAAGGAGAGCGGCTGGATCCAGCGCCTCGACACCGGGCTCCTCGCGATCACCTACCAAGGGGTGAACCAACTCCACGCAGAGGAGATCCCCTGGGCCGACGAGGCGCACCGCCTGGGGCCGGCCACGTCCGAAGTGCGCGAGGCCGGGCCCGTGCGGTCCGCCCCGGACGAGACCGCCCGGCCCGGAGGCCGGCAGGGTTGAGCAGCGCCTCCGGGGAGGCTTCCGGAGGGGGCATCGGCCCCGGCCATGCCCTGGTCTTCGGCGTCCTCTGGCTCCTCGTCCTCGCCGCGGCCGTCCTCTTCGTCTATCCGCACGCCCTCACCGGCGGGCAGCTCGACGCCGATGGCTACATGCGCCTCGTCCGCATCGGCCTCCTCGTCGAGACCGGCGCCTGGTTCGACCATGTGATTCCCCGGAGCAACTGGCCCTGGGGCGAACCTCTTCACTGGACGCGTCCCCTCGACGTCCTGATCCTCGCCCTTGCTGCCCCCCTCATCCCCTTCATCGGGACCGGGCCGGCGATCAATGCGAGCGGCTCTCTCGTCTCGCCCCTCCTCCTCCTCGCAAGCTGCCTCGCGATGGTCTGGGTCGCGGCCCCCCTCGTCTCGCAGCGCGCCCTCGCCCTCGTCGCCCCCGCGCTCCTCGTGCAGCCCGTCGTGCTCTCTTACGGGCTCCCGGGACGCGCGGACCACCACGCCCTCATCGGCCTCCTCTTCATCCTGGCGGTCGGCACGGCGATCCGCTGGGGCCTCGAGCCCTCCTCGACCCGCTGGCCCGCCCTTGCCGGCGCCCTCGCGGCACTCGGGATCTGGGTGAGCCCCGAGTTCCTCCTCCCCCTTGCCCTCCTCTACCTCCTCGGCGGCCTCCTCTGGCTTTCGGGAGGAAGGCAGGCTGTACCCCCGAACCTCGCCCTCGCCGGCACCCTACTCGCCGGTCTGGCCCTGGCGCTCCTGTTCGAGCGGCCTCCCGAGGCCTGGCTGCGCGAGGTCCATGACCGGATCTCGATCGTGCACCTCGCAATGGGCGCGGTCGCCCTCGGGTTCTGGGGGGCGATGGCGATGCTCACGGGGCGATGGCAGGCCCCGGCCGAGGGGTCCGCCGGGGCACGAGCGATCGCGGGTGCACTCGGGGCACTCCTGACAGCCGGGGTGCTCGGGCTCCTCTACCCGGACTTCTTCCGCGGTCCCTGGATCTCGGCCGACCCCGAGGTGCAGCGGATCTGGCTGAGCCGTGTCCAGGAGCTCCAGCCGCTCTACCCGTCCATCGCGGGCGCCGGCGAGACGGGCGGCGCTCCCTGGTTCGAGGGTCTCGGGCGGGCCTTTTCCGTTGCGGGGATGGCGCCGCTGGCGATCGTGCTCCTGGGACTCCTGCCCCGTGCACGGGAGGAGTGGGGCGAGGCGGCCCCCGGCCCCGGTGCCCTCCTCTCCCTGCGCGTCGTGCTCGGGGGCGGGGCCCTCCTCTTCGCGCTCATGACCCTGGCGCAGCTTCGCTGGGGCATCTACCTCGGGGTGTTCGTGGCCCTCGGGGTGACGATGGCCGTCGACCTCGTCCTCGCGCGCATCGACCGCTCGGGGCTGGCGGGGATGCGGCCGCGGCTCCTGCGGGTGGGAGCGATCGTCGTGCTCCTCCCCGGTGCGCTTCTCGCGGGGTTCGCGGCCGAGACCGGGTTCGAGGCGGTTCTTGGCGAGCCCCGGGAACCGGCGGGGGCTGCCGTGGGCGTGGAGGGCCCGGCGGGGGAGGCTGGCGGATGTCCGATCGCGAGCGTGGCACCCTTCCTCCGTGATCCCTCCGGGCTTGGCGCGCGGCCGGTCACGGTGCTCGCGCACATGGATCGGGGCCCGGAGATCCTCTTTCGGACGCCGCACCGGATCCTGGCCGGACCCTACCACCGGAACGCACCGGGGATTCTCGACGGCTGGCGCGCCTTCACCTCGCCCGACCTCGACGAGGTGCGCGGGATTCTCGCACGGCGCGAGGTGGAGCTCATTGTGCTCTGTCCCGAGGAAGACGCGGGCTTCCTGGGGTCCGGACCGGCGACCTCGCTCTTTCACCGCCTGGTCGAGGGAGGGCTTCCGACGTGGGTCGAGCCCCTCGCGCTCCCCGACGAGGTCGATGCCCGGGTCAGGGTGTTCCGGGTGCAGGGCGACGAGGGATGAGGCGTTCCGGACGGTGCGGGGCCGCAACATTGCGCCGGCTCGTGGCGAGCGTTTTGCCCCGGCGGCCCGGGAGGGGAGTGGGCACCGCAGGAGCTACTTCGTTCTGGTGCAGCACCTTGCGCGGCGAGCGTCTCGGCGTGTACTGACCGGCATGCAACCTGCAACGGATGTTTCCCGGATTCCCGATGTCCGCGAACATCCCCTTCAATCCACCACATGACCAGAATCCAGATGATCTCGGAGTCGGAGTCCGCAGGGGCGGGTGACGGCATCGAAGAGGTGCCGCTTCGAGCCGGTGCACGTTGGACGCCCAGGGATCGCCCCCTGATCCTGATCGGAGAGAGTCACGAATGGATGGCTCGCTCCCTCGCCTCGGTCATTGCCCCCCGTGGGTTCGACGTCATCCATGCCTTCACCGCCGACGACATCGTCCAGGAGTGCCGGCAGCGGCTCCCCGATGTGATCGTGCTCGGGTCGCGGCTCTCGGGTCGTGACTCCGTCGAGGTCTGTCGTGACCTGCGAAGGGTACCTGACACCGGGGCCGTGACACCTCTCATCGTCCTGACCTCGCTCCAGATCTCCCAGGCCGAGCGGCTCGAACTCTTCGAGGCCGGAGCCTGGGACTGCATCCGATTCCCGGAGCAGGTGCCGGAGCTCCTCTTGAAGCTCCAGACCTTTGCCACGGCCAAGACCCGCGCCGAGCAGGGCCTGCGCGAGGGGTTCCTCGACGTCGAGACGGGGCTCTACAACAGCAAGGGTCTCCTGCGCCGCGCTCGAGACGAGAGCGCGGAAGCGTGGCGGTACAGCACTCCGCTGGCGTGCGTGGCCATGGCGCCGGATGCGATTACCGAGAGCCGGTTGAAGGACGATCCCGCGCTCGAGCTTCGACTGGTGCGGCGGGTCTCCGAGCTTCTGCGCGCGGAGATGCGGAGTTCGGACGTGATCGCCCGGCTGGACCGGCTTCAGTTCGCCGTGCTCGCCCCGTCCACGGATGGGGCGGGCGCCACGATCTTCGCACGGCGCCTGATGGACGCCTTCGACCTCACCTTCGAGCGCGAACCGCTGTTCGAAGATCACGCCGTGGTCTTCCAGGCAGGGTCCTTCGGGGTCGAAGACATCCGCAAGGAAGCGCTCGATGCCGAGAAGCTCCTGAGGCGGGCGCGCGCGGCGCTGAAGCATGCGCGCGAAGAGGGGCCGGGCCGTCGGATCGAACCCTATCAGAACGGGCGAGCCGCCTCCTGACGTCGGGCCTCCGGAAGGCCCGGGCGAGTCTGCGCGGGCAAACACCTGTTTGGCTCCTTCCGGTTTTCGCAGCTTTACCCTCGGTCTTGCAGGTTGCGAGATCGCCTTCGCCCGTGGTCGGCGGGTGACGGCGACCGACCCTTCGGTCCACGCCAGTGACCCGATCGGTGCGAAAGTACCGAATTCCGGCCTCTCCGTGGCCCTGCTGCAACGCTGTGGGGCCTCTTCCTCAGCGTACCCCTCGATTTCGGGGCCTCTGGTACGCTTGGTGCAACTCCGACGGAATGTGAAGCGCGGGCGTGTCCCGCAACCAGGCTATCGCATCACCTCGGAGATCGCTGCATGGCAACCAGGCCGGGAACCTCATCGACACGCTGGAAGAGGGCTGGTTCCGCGTCGACGCCGGACTCCCCTTCGGGGACTTCTTCCGATGAAGAACGGTCCCCTGACCTGACGCGGGGGGGCCTCGATCCGTCCGTGCGGCGAGGAATCAGTGTCTTCATCGTCGACGACGAGGACACGATCCGGCAGAGCTGCGCCAGCGTGCTCGAGCAGGAGGGCTTCGATGTGAAGTCGGCCGGACGCGGGGACGAGGCGATGCAGCTCCTTCAGCGGCGCTCCTTCGACATCGTGCTCCTCGACCTCTACATGCATGGGATCGGGGGAATGAAGCTCCTGAACCAGGCACTCGAGACCTCGCCTGACACGATCGTCATCATCATGACGGGGAACCCGTCGGTGGAGTCGAGCCTGGCGGCGCTGAGAGCCGGGGCGTGGGACTACCTCCCGAAGCCCTTCTCCTCGACGCAGCTCCATGTTCTGCTCGGTCGTGCGAGTCACGCCGTGCTCGTGGCGCGGGAGACGAAGCAGCGTCAGACCTCGCTCCAGATGGAGCACGGCCACGGGAAGGACTCCGAGGTGGCCTTCATCGGGGACTCCGCACCCTTTCAGGCGTCGCTCGAGCTCGCCCGCAAGGTCGCTCGTACCGATGCCTCGGTCTTCCTGACGGGAGAGAGCGGTTCGGGCAAGGAGATGTTCGCGCAGTACATTCACGCCCATAGCCGGCGCACGGCACGCCCGATGGTGGCCATCAACTGCGCCGCGCTCCCGGAGACGCTCCTCGAGTCCGAGATGTTCGGACATGTGAAGGGAGCGTTCACGGGAGCCGTGAAGGACAAGCCGGGGCTCCTCGAGGCGGCCCATCGCGGGACACTCTTCCTCGACGAGCTGGGCGAGATGTCGCTCACGATCCAGGCGAAGCTCCTGCGAGTGCTTCAGGACGGGGTCGTGCGGCGGGTGGGGAGCTCCTCGACGGATGCCGTGGTCGATGTGCGCTTCATCGCGGCGACGAACCAGGACCCGAAGGAGGCCGTCGCCTCGGGGCGGCTTCGCAGGGACCTCTTCTACCGGCTTCGGGTGGTGCCGATTCATGTTCCGCCCCTGCGCGAGCGCCTTTCGGACATCCCGCTGCTCGCCGATCACTTCCTGCTCCAGTACTGGAAGCGGCACCGGGAGAACGGCCAGCCGGCGCCCCACTTCAGCGAGGACGCACTGCGTGAGCTGCAGCGCCGCCCCTGGCCGGGCAACGTGCGGGAGTTCCAGAATGTGATGGAACACCTTGTCGTACTCGTCGCGCCCGGCTCCGAGATCGGGCCGGACGACCTTCCCGATGTCGAGGGCGGACCGGTCGTGGGGGGGACGTTCGGATCGAAGATCATCCCCGACAGCTTCCTCGATGCCGAGTACCATGTGGCGCGCGACCGCCTGATGGCCGAGTTTGAGCAGGCCTACCTGGAGCGTCTGGTCCGGGAGAGCAACGGAAACATGTCGGAAGCGGCCCGGCAGGCCGGGGTCGACCGCACCACCCTCTACCGGCTCATGCAGAAGCACGACCTCGAGAAGCGCGACCTGATGGAGGGAGACGGTGGAGGCCGCTGAAGACCGGCTCTCGAGGAGCGGTGGAGGCCCACCCGAGCCGGGGCGGCTGCACCTGGCGTCGCTGGCAGAAGTGGTGCCCGCGCCGGACTTGCGCCGCGCGCTCGAGCGCGTGCTCCTTCGGTGGCGCGACGAGAGCGGAACGGACGAAGTCGATCGCGAGGCCGAGCTGACGGACCACCTCGTCTCCGTCGCGGAGGCGATCGTCTGCGCGGCGCTCGGCGAGCCCGACCCCGCGGTTTCCGATGACGGTGTCGTTCTCCGCAGGAGGCTGCTCCAGCTGCTGCGCGCCGAGCTCACCCAGGTCTGGTCGCTCGAACCCGAGCTCCGCCCCGATGCGGACGAGATCACCCGGACACTTCAGGCCCTCGACCATGTGGAGGGGTTGCTGGCTCCGCGGTGGGACGAGCAGTTCGGTGTCGAGCTGGCAGGTCCGAGCGGTCTCGAGCTCGCCGTCGAGGTGGCGCATGACTTTCGGTCTCCCCTCTCGTCCGTGCTCTTCCTCGCCGACACTCTCCGCCAGGAGGGAAGCGGTGAGCTGAACGAGCTCCAGAAACGCCAGCTCAGCCTCATCTACGCGGCCGCACTCTCGATGGTCTCGATGGCGGGCGATGTGGTCGACCTCGGACGCGGGGGCCAGGCGATCGCCGACCGCGAACCGACGCAGTTCTCGATCACGGAGGTCATGGACTCGGTGCGGGAGATGGTCGAGCCGATGGTCGAGGCCAAGGGACTCTCGCTCATCGTGCGCCCGCCGGAGGGCGATATACGCCTGGGCTACTCCGAGGGGCTCCGGCGAACCCTCCTGAACCTGACCACGAACGCGGTCAAGTTCACGAGCGAGGGCTTCGTGGAGTTGAGTGCCCGTGGGCGCGGACCATCGAGGGTTCTGTTCTCCGTGCGCGACACGGGTCCGGGGATCCGCCCGTCGGCGCGAGGCGACCTGTATCAGGCCTTCCGCCCCTTCCACGGACGTTCGGGCTTCCACTTCTCGGGTACGGGACTCGGCCTCACGATCGCGCGCAAGCTCGTGCACTCCATGGAGGGCGAGCTGCGCTACGAGACGCAGCGCAACCTCGGGACGCGCTTCTACTTCACGATCCCGCTCGCCCCGGTCGAGACCCTCTGACCGGTCCGAGGCTTCAGCCGCACGGCTCCTCGGGTATCAGGACGGCGCGGTGCTGGTAGTTGCGGCCATTGAAGTTCGCGCCCGTCGCCTCGAAGTACTCCTCCCAGAAGCTCCGCACCCGCTGCGAGGCGGGGGTGTCGACACGGGCCCCGACGACCACGACGCAGGCGGCCGAGAGGTCGGGGAGGGTTCCGAGCTCCTTCTGGCGCGCCACCCAGCCGGCCGGGGGCATCCGGACGAGTCCCTCCATGTTCATGAGGTCGTTCGCCTGGAGCATGTCCGAGAAGAGGACGACCGTCGCGCGGTGGTCGCGGTGCGCGTTGACCTCGGCCGCGACGAGGTGGAGCGTCGAGAGGATGTCCGTGCCCAGGTAGGCCTCGCGGTTCTCCGTGTCCGTGTAGCGGGACAGGTAGTCGCGGGCGTCCTGGATGAAGCGGGCCCGGTTCACGGAGTCGCGTTGCATGATCCGGTCGGTGAACTCCCGCGCCGGGACCTGCTGCGACCAGCGGCGCGGGTCTTCCTCGAGGGAGCGCTGCAGGATCTCGAGGGCGACGATCCGGTCCCCGTGCCTGAGGTCGCGGAGGCGGTCGCGTGTCAGTTCGCGGTAATGTTCGAGTTCGTGCGCCTGGATGCTCGTGGAGCGATCGTAGACGAGCACGAGGAGCTCGGAGGGCCGGTCGTCCAGGAGTTCCGGCGGGATCGGGCGATCGCCCCCCCCGCACCCGGTGACGAGTGCCGCGAGCGCGAGGAGGAGTCCGGAACGGAGCGTATTCGAAGCCATGCTCGTTGCCTACCAGCTTGCAGATGATTCTTCGTTGAAGCGCACGCGCACCTCGCCGAAGCGCTGCGAGAGCTCGGAGCGCTCCCGCTCGTAATCCTCGGCGCTACGAGTCGCGAGTTCGAGACCGACCCGATCCGGATCGCCGAGGTCGAGGGTCGAGGGCTCGCGGAAGGCAGGCAGCGTGCGTGGATCGATTCCACGCGCACGACCATTCTCCGTGCGGTAGAGCGAGATCACGGACTCGAGCTGGTGCTGGACGCTGCGCCACTCGCCCGTGGGCCCGAGGGCGGTGAGCGCCTTGACCTCCCGGATGTCACGCACGACGTCGGCGAGGAGCTTCGAGATGTCCTCGGCGACCCCCTCGGCGAGCTCGATGTACTCGCGGCGCTCGTCTTCGAAGGGGAGCTCGTTGAAGTGCTCCCTCCTCGAGTCGCGCCGATGGAAGTAGGCCGCGGAGATCGCGCAGAGCACGAGCGTCAGGTTCAGGAGAAGGATCGGAAAGCTCATGCGCGCCATCGCAATCGAGTACTCGCGGAGCTCGATCGCCGCCTCCTGGAGGTCGTTCGCCCGGTTCGTGAGCTCGTTCGCCGCGAGGAGCTCGCCATCGACGCGGAGCCATCCGGCTTCGCGCCTCAGCTCCTCGACCTGCTCCATGTCCTGCACGTAGCGCTCCTCGCCGACCTCGCCGAGCATGATGCGGGACTCATAGAGCACCGCGAGGGTCAGCACGATCCCGATCGAGGTGAGCACGAGGGGCACCACGTTCTCGAGCGCCGAACGCCCCTGGACCGTGAAGCGACGCTCCTTGCGCTCCCGCTGCATCACGAGTTCTCGGAGCGAGCTTCCGAAGAAGTGACAGAGCACGCAGAGAAAGGTGATCACACCTGCGGCAAGAAGAGCCGCGTCCGGACGGAACACGAGATGCGCGATGACACGTTCGATCCCCGCGAACCACCCCTCGGACATCTCGGTGAGCACCCGGATCTGCCGCTCGGTGAGCGGATCACGCGGGAGGAGCGCCGAGAAGACGGGCCCGTTCGCGAAGAACTCGACGATCCCGAGAAAGAGGAGCGCCGCCGCATAGACCTTCGTCGGAATGCCTCGCGGCCGCTCGCGGCCTTCCGAGGTGAGTTCCTTTGTCACCTCGTCCTTTCGGATCGAGTAGCGCGCCTTCAGACGAACCAGCTCGTTCGTGAGGCGCTGGAATCGGTCGATGCCGAGCGAAAGGCGGCCAAGCTTCTCGGAGGCACGCTCCTCTGCCCCGGACACCTGTTCCAGAGTCTCGCGTCGCCGCGCGTTCATCCAGCGCTCGAAGAAGGAGCGGCATCGGTCGCGGAGCTCGATCTCGGAGTTCGTCATGCCCTCCGCGGACGGATCCGGGATCCCGGCCGACGCATCGGAGCGCGCATGGTGGCGGGCCAGTTCACGCAGCCGCTCGATCCCCTCGTCCTCGACGCTTCCGGGTCCGGGGGGAGGTGCCATGGGGGGCGTGGGGCGCCTCGCCGGAAGGCTGGTGGTGCGCTTGACGCCGGGGTTCGGCGGGGTGTCGTGGCTCCGGGCATCGTCGAGGCGAACTGCCTCCCGTCCCGGCTCTTCCTGTCGAGGGGCGAGGGGTGGCTCCGGGCGATCCGCACCGCGACGCTCCATGGTCTCGAGCCAGGCGGGAGCCTTCGCCGCCGCCGGACTTCCGTCGCCGTCGGCCGCCTCGAAGGAGAGGGACTGTTGGGTCGGGCGAGTCCTGTCGGGACCCTCGCGCCCTCCGGCGCCTCCGTTCTCGTTCGGTCCGTCAGCGGCCACGTCGGTCTCCATGCATCGGTTCGTCGAAGCCTCCCTGTCCCGGCTTCGGCATGTCGATGAAATAACTCTCGCACGCCCGGCGCAACAGCTCTGGCGAGAGACTCGGCTGAATGTCCTCGAACCGGGCCAGATCCATCAGGTCGGAAAGGATGTCCCGCGGGTGGCACGCACGCGGCGAGAACCCGTCGTCCTTGTAGTAGTTGCTGAAGATGTAGTCGATCGCCTCGGGGGCGAAGTGGATCCCGTTCTTCACGCAGATGCGCCGGAAGATCTCGGCGAAGGCATCCCGGTCCGGGTTGTCCACGAGGATCTTGTAGCGGATCCGCCGCAGGAAGGCCTCTTCCACGAGGTCGGCCGGGTTCAGGTTCGTCGAGAAGACGACGAGACAGTCAAAGGGCACCTCGAGCTTCTGCCCCGTCGGGAGGCTCAGGTAGTCGATCCCGCGGTCGAGCGGGATCATCCACCGGTTCAGGAGGTCGCGCGGACGAACGCGCTGGCGCCCGAAGTCGTCGATCACGAAGGCCCCGCCATTCGCCTTCATCTGGGGGGGCGCCGCGAAGACCCCGCTCGAGGCGTCGAACTGGAGTTCGAGCTGGTCGAGGGTCAGCTCACCACCCACGATGACCGCCGGGCGCCGGATCTCGAGGAAGCGAGGGTCGAAGCGCGGCCAGGTCGAGACGACCGGCGAGCCGGGTGCGCCATCGGGCTCTTCCATCCCGTCATCGATGACCTCGTGGAGATAGGGGTCGAAGAGCGAGATGATCTGCCCGCTCACCTCGACGGTGTGCGGAATGAAGATCCCCGAACCGAGGATCTGCGAGATCGAGTAGGCGATCTCGGTCTTCCCGTTCCCGGGCGGTCCGTAGAGAAAGACGGAGCGCCCGGCGTTGATCCCCGGTCCGATCCGTTCGATGAACTGCGGGTCGAGCACGAGATGGCGAAAACCGCGCTGCACCTGCTCCGGGCTGATGTGCTCGCTTCGAAGGCTCTGCTCCCGCACCCAGCGGCTGTACACCTGCCCCGGAACCGGAGCGGGTCCGACGTAGGCGTTTGCCTGCATGACCTCGCGGGCGCGCCCACGCCCCTCTCCCGTCAGGTCGAACACGTAGCCGCGCCGACCGTGCCCCTCGACCCCGCGCACCTCGATCAGGTGACGCTGCTGAAGATCCAGGAGGGAATCGTCCAGGAGCCCGAAGGGAAGTCGCACGATCCGCGTGAGAATCGTCCCGGAGCAGGCACCCCGCGTGTAGAGCACCTTGAGCAGGAGGTCCTCGATGAAGGACGCCGAAAGGCCAGCCTCCTCGAGCGACTCGGGCACGGGGGGCACGAGTCGCTCCGGTCCCGACCCGGGCGCCCCACGCCTCGGTCCGAAGGCATAGTCTTCTCCGGCGGGAGAGAGCATGGTCAGATCCTGGTAATCCATTCGAGCCGGTCTCCCTCGCGGGTTTGTGTGCGTTCGATCGTTCCAGCCGGGAGTTCGAGGGCGAAGCGGGCCCTCTTGTGCACCTTCGAGCGCGA
>SLDT01000112.1 GCA_007125125.1 Gemmatimonadota bacterium
GAGGCCCGCTCCGACTGGAGGTGGATGAAGCGTGCGACCACCTCCTTCCCCGTCCCGCTCTCCCCGCTGATGAGGAGGGTCGAGTCGGTCGGTGCCGCCGTCTCGGCCAGCTCCAGCACCTTCAGGAAGGCCTTGTTGCGCCCGATCGGCCGCGCCCCTTCCTTCTTCGTCCGGACGCGAATCTCCTCTTTCAGCTCGCGGTTCTCGACCCGAAGATTCCGTGCCTCGACTGCCCGTCGGCAGATGGCAAGGAGCTCGTCGTTCGAGAAGGGCTTCTGCAGGTAGTAGTAGGCCCCCTCGTTCACCGCGCGCATCGCGGACTGGAGCGAGGCCTGCGCAGTCATGAGCACGACCGGCAGCTCCGGGTCGATCTCCTGCGCCCGCTGGAGGATGTCGAGCCCGGTCGCCCCCGGCATCCGGATGTCCGAGATCACGAGGTCGGGCCTCGGCCCGTCGAGCGCCGCAAGGCCTGCCTTTCCTCCGAGCGCGGTGAGCACCTCGTAGCCCTCCCCCCTCAGGAGGATCTCGAGAGTCTCCACGATGCTCGACTCGTCATCGATCACGAGGACGCGTGCGCCCCCTCCCGTCTCAGCCATCCGCTCTCTCCACGTTGGGTTCGCTCTCGGCCCCGGGGAGGTACATCGTGAACCGCGCGCCCCCCGAAGGCCCGTTCTCGACCAGGACCACTCCATGATGGGCCTCGACGGCCCGATGCACCAGCGCAAGCCCGAGACCGCTCCCTCCTTCCCTCGTCGTGAAGAAGGGATCGAAGAGCCGGGACACCTCCTCCTCGGGCACGCCGGGCCCCTCGTCCTCGACCTGGATGCGCAGGGGCCGCTCCACCCCCACATCGGGCGTTCCCCGCATGCCGTCAAGGCACTCGACCGAAACCCGCACCTCGCCCCCGACCGGGGAGTACTGGGTCGCGTTCAGGACCAGGTTGAAGATCGCGCGGTGCAGGATGTCGGGTGCTCCGAAGAGGTGGACCTTGCTCGAGGGAAGCTCGGCTCGCAGGGCCACCGCCCGGCGTTCCGCATCGGGATGCTGCCCGGCCACGGCCAGCACATCTCTCACGAGTCCGTTGACCTCGACCGTTTCCCGGGTGCCCACCCGCACCCGGGTGAAGTCGATGAAGTCGGAGAGGAGCCGACTGAGTCGGTCCGACTCCCGCACGACCATGCGCGTCAGCTTCTGACGGTCCTCGTCGGAGATCCGCGGGCTCGTGAACTGCTCGACCGCGCTTCGGATCGAGGCGAGTGGGTTCTTGATCTCGTGCGCCATGGATGCGGCGAGCTCGGCCACGGCCCCGAGCCGCTCGTTCTGGCGGTCGAGCATCGCGAGCCGCTCCTGATCCGTGATGTCCTGGAAGATCGCTGTCACCGCCCTCGGCTCTCCCGGAACGTCGCGCACCGTGGTGGCCACCCCGATCGTGATCACCTCGTCATTGCGATTCACCTCGGCCGTGCGGCGGTAGAGTGGGTCACCGGCCGAGAGGCTGCGCTGCAGATGGTCCACGAGCTGCGGCGAGACCCGCCCGACCGCCTCCAGGACCGGCGCATCGACCCACTGCCGCGCATCAAAGCCCAGGAGGGCCTCTCCCGCGGGATTCAGGAAGACGAGGCGTCCCTGTTCGTCGACGGTCAGAATCCCCGAACTCACGGAACCCAGGATGTCGCTCAGGTCGAGTCGGAGGCGCTCGAGCTCGGACTCCATCTCACCGAGCGCGGTCCCGGTGCGCCGGAGCCGGTCACCCAACAGCCCCGTCACGCCCGCGATCGCGCCGAAGAGCCCGACCTGCAGGAGAATCGCCCCGCTCAGGACCTCGCCCGCCTGTGTCCAGATCGCATCCGCGAGGTACAGGCCCCCGCTGAGCGCCCCGATGATCCCGACGCCAGGAAGGGGAAGCAGAATCGCCGCCGCGGCGATGATCGGAATGTAGAGCGCTGCGAAGGCGCTGCCTGCCCCCCCCGTGACATGCACGACTACCGTCACGAGGACGGTGTCGAAAACGAGTTGCGTGTAGAGGAACCAGCGGGAGGGCGCTCGCTCCTGGATGTGCACGTGCCAGGCCGACCAGGCGGTGAAGAGTACCGCAACCGCGAAGGAGACCGTGGTCACGGTGCTCGTCTCCGGGCTCGTCCGGCCCCACACGAGGAGCCCCGCCAGTAGTACCCCGGTCACGAGGGCAACGCGCCCGAACCAGATCACATGGAGGAGCCCCTCGGCGGTGAGCCGGCCCGCCGCGCGTCCCACCCGCTCCGTGCCCTGTCGAACCCTGAAGTCCTGATGCCTCATGCCGGGCCGTGCCTCGCGTCGGCCCGGACCGGCGGGGCCTGCCCGGGGTCGGCTTCCCCGCCGGGAACGGCGTCGCACGCGTCGCTGGCAACAGCCCGAGGGCCGATGAGTCGAGAAGGAGAGATCACGTTGTCCAGTCCCGGAGGGATCGAGGTTCGTCCTGCAGGATCCGCTCGGGCGGTCCCGGCCGCACGAAGACCTGGTCTCCCTGCCGGCGGCAACAGTTTAGTGCCCCACGCCGGCCCCGCGCTACCGCCGGGGGTGGCAGAGTCCCTTCGGCTTCCCCATGTTTTGGCCGCCCCGAACGTGCCCCACAGGGCCAGATGCTTCCCCGAACCCATGCAGATCATCGTGCCCACCCGGTCCCCGGCCGATCTCCTCTTCCGCACCGCGGGCGCCACGATCCTCGCCCTCACGCTCCTCCCTCTCCACCGGCTCCTCGACCGGCCCGAGACCGGCCTGATCGCGCAGGGCCTCCTCCAATCCGTCGGGCGCGAGTCGACTCGCCTCTGGATCGGGACCGGCCTGCTCGTCGTGGCCGCGGCGATCCTCGTGCGGCTTGTCCCGGCCGAGCGAATGCGTGCCATCCCTCGCAGGGCCGCCGGGCTCCTCGAGTGGCCGTCCGAGCGGGCCTTCCCCTGGGTCCTCGCCCTTGCCGCCGCCGGGGTCACCGCGGCCCTCAACATCCTCGTGTTCCGGGGACGGCCCAACCTCCTCGATGCAGGCGCCCAGCTCATCCATGCGAGGTACATCGCCGCCGGCCGACTCGCCGGCCCGGATGCCGCCACGATGGAGGGTGGCCTCTGGTACTTCCCGAACATGGTGTTCGCACCCGAAGGCTGGGTGTCGCACTTTCCACCGGGCCACAGCTTCGTCCTCGCGCCTGCACTCGCCCTCGGGCTCCCGGTCCTTGCCCCGCTCCTCCTCGCCGGAGGCAGTGCGCTCCTCACCACCCTCCTGGTTCGCGAGCTCCTTCCCGGCGGAGGGCTCCAGCCCCGGGTCGCCGCCCTCCTCGGCGCCCTTTCTCCTCTCCTTCTCTTCCAGACCGCGACGTACATGAACCATGCGACCGCTGCGCTCCTCGGTGTCGCGACGGTCCTCGCGGCACTCCGCGCGCGCCGCGGCCCCTGGCCGTGGGCCCTCCTCGCCGGCGCGGGAGTGACTGCGCTCGTTGCGGTGCGGCCCCTCACGGCCGTGGCCACCTGTCTCGTCGTCGTACTCCTCGCATGGCTCCCCGGGTTCCGGGAACGCACGCGGAAGTGGCACTGGCTCGCGGCCCGCTGTGCGGCGGCCACCGCAGGAGGGCTCCCCCTCCTCGTCGCACATGGCGCCTGGAACCGGCACTTCTTCGGAAGCAGCACGACCTTCGGCTACAACTGGAGCTTCGGGGAAGCGGCCGGTCTCGGTTTCGGGATCGACCCCTGGGGGAACCTCTTCGGGCCCCTCGAGGCACTCGCGCTCGTCTCTGCCGATCTCACCACACTCAACCTGAACCTCCTCGAACTACCCCTGCCCGTCGTGAGCCTGATCGGACTCGCACTCCTGCTGGGAGCAGCCTCCGGCTGGCAGCAGCGACTCCTGGCGGGCTGGGTCCTCCTTCCCGCCTTCCTCAGTCTCTTCTACTGGCATCACGGCTACTTCATGGGGCCGAGGATGGTCTCGGAGTTCGCGCCCGCCTGGGGCATTCTCGCGGCGCTCTCCCTCGGACATCTTCTCGGCCGGCTTCCGGAGGGAGACCGGGCTTCGGGAAGCGGGTCGGGCGAGACCGGGCGAGACTCGGAGCGATCCGTCGCGCGCACGAAGGCGAGGGGCCGACGAGCCCGCCGAAACCGGGAGGCGAAGGTGAGCGCCTCGCAGGGCGGATGGAACCTGCTCCCGACCCGACGGACCGGGGAGTTCGTCCTTCTTCTCGCCGCGATGGGCGGGATCGGGATGGGGACGTTCCGTGCCGCCTCGCTCGGAGGGAGCCTCGGCGAGCCCTTCCGGATGGCCGAGCCCCCGGCCCCCGAAGGATCGCTCGTCCTCGTCCGGGGCAGCTGGATCTCCCGGATCAATGCCGACATGATCTCGCACGGTGTACCGCAGATCGTGATGGAGACGGCGCTCCGGCAGAACTCCACCTGCCTCGTGCACGAGCACCGACGGGCCTTTCACCGGGGCGAGGGTGCCTTCTCGCCCTATCGTGGGCTCGAGGGGTGGGGCGAGCGGAACGTGCCTGAAGAGGTGACGAGGGGAGTCTTCCCCGGCGACCTCCCTCCGCTCGACCTCATTCGGCGACCTCCTCCCTACCGGAACCTGATTCGGGGTGAGGTAGGCCAGGGCTCACCGATCTGGTACCATCCGGATGAGCGGTTGACGGACGACTGCATACGGGAGATCGAGTCGGAGGAGCGCGGGGGACGGATCGATGCGGGGTTCCTCCTCTGGCTCGGAGAGCTCCCGGAGATCGAGCGGGGGCGGACGATGTACGCACGCGAGATGGGGCCTGACGCAAACGCACGCCTTCTCGAGCGGTATCCGGAGAGGGGGGCCTGGGTGCTCCTGACCCGTGAGCTGGGGGCCGAGCCGGAGCTCGTCCCTTACGACGAGGCGATGGCACTGGTCTGGGAGGCCGAACGGTAGACGGACCCCTCGGGTGAGTTCACCCTCCGAGCTGGAGGTGCCTTGCCCCCGAGAGATCAGCGACCGATCGGAACCTCGAGGACCTGACCCGCCTGGATCCGGTTCGTCCCGATTCCGTTCTGCCGCCGGATCTCCGCAACGCTCGTCCCATGCTCCTGGGCGATCGTCCAGAGTGACTCCCCCGGTCTGACCTCGTGCCGGATCACCTCCGCTCCCGAGGCGAGGGACACCCCGGGGACCCTCAGCTCCTGACCGACCAGGATCCGGTTCCCGCGGATCCCGTTCGCGGCCCGGAGCTCGGCCTCGCGCACCCCGTAGAGTCGTGCGATCGTCCAGAGCGACTCGCCTCGGCCGACGGTGTGCCGGATTTCGCCCGAAGCGTCGGGCGTGTCCCCGTTCAGCCCCTCGGATCCGGCCCGGGCGGGGCTCGCCTGCTCCGGTGCGGAATTGGCGGCTTGCTGAGCCCGCACCGGTGCCTCGAGGGAGCGGGCCGGAGACGGGGCATGGACCGCAGATGCGTTCTCGCGAGCCTCCGAGGCATTCCCGGGCGCAGCCTCCGCGGATGCCGTCCGGGTCGCGGGGGCGGGCTCGTAGACGGGGATGCGCAGGCTCTGCCCCGCCATGATCTGCGACCCGCGGATTCCGTTCTCGGCCCGGAGGCGCGCGACCGTCGTTCCGTACCGGCTGGCAATGGTCGAGAGGGTTTCGCCTCGCTGGATCCTGTGGGTTCGATAGCGAAGTTCGAGAACGGGATCCGGGCCGGACGAGGCCACGAGCACGTCTTGCGCGCCGGTGCGAGCCTGCACGTACTGGGTGTACGGGTTGGGATAGACCGTGACGTGGTAGTGGGGCGGGTTGCGCTCGTAGATGGCCTCGATGACACCGTTCGACTCGATCGCGAGGAGAGTCGATTCGAGCCAGGAACGGCAGCGGGCGTTCGCGGGGCGCCGAAGGTCGAGCGCCATTCCGGTCGGATGGACCGAGCGGGACGAGGCGTTCGGAGGCTGGGTCGAGATCGGGCGTGTCAGGCTGGTCACGACAAGCTTCTCGCCGCAGGCCGCACGGTACTGGGAGGCGAGGCGCTCGATGAAGAGGCGCACCGCGGGACGGGCGTAGGGAAAGGAGACCTGGTGCAGGTCGAAGTCGGCATTCGGACGAACCGGAACGAGGTGCCCTTCCTCGACGAAGCGACGGACATCCGCGGGGGTCTGGAGGTAGGTGAACCCGTGGAGTCGAGCCTGCTCGTTCTGGCGGTCGAGGGATGCAGCGGAGCCCCGGAGCGTCTGGGCGTCCAGTGCATCGACCCCGAGGAGGACCGCGAGGGCGGCGAGGAGGATCGCGCCGGCGGAGAGCCGGGCAGGGCTTGGCCGCGGGGCGGCGGAGGGCCTGGAAGGTGCGCGCATGTCCGTCCGGGTCTGGGGGCTCCGTCTCGTGGGGACCCGATCGTGCGCACTCGCACCGCCGCGAGCCGGCGAGGTCCCCGCCCGCGCAGCCCGCGCGGACTCCCTATCAATAAACATTTGGTTCCCGCGCCGCAAGCAGGTGTCCGAAGATCGGGGGGCACAGCCTGGTCGGTTGGTCAGCGGACGATCCGAATCGTGCGCTCGGGCCGGTTGAACTCGCCGGGAACCGGGTTGCCATCGGGGTCCAGCAGGTGGAGCCGAACCGTGTGCTCGCCCTCGGGGAGTCCGACAATGAGGTAGGGCGCCCAATGGTTCACGGTGGCATCACCGACCCCGTCGACCTCGACCCGCACCCGGTATCCCTCGGGCGAGAGCCGGACACCCGAGAGGTAGAAGTCGACGAGGATCGAATCGGCCGCGGATCCCGCGTACTCACCGACGGGCCGGGAATAGGTCAGCATCGGCCCCTCAAGGTCGATCGGGGGCGAGAGCTCTCCCTCCCCGACATGGAAGGTGCGAACCGCGAAGGCTCCCGGGGTCTTCACCGCCTCGTGCCAGTCCCGGCCCGGAAAGGCGCGCAGCACGTGCGTCCCGGCGGGAAGGTCCTCGAGGACGACTGGCTCGTCCAGATCGTACAGGGCCCGGTAGGGTCGGTCGTTCAGGATGAGGTGGACGTGCTGACCGTCGGGGGCCCGGGCCAGCCCTCGCTCATCTCCGGTCGGAGTCGGGACGCGAAGGGCGTACCCGCTGAGCTGAATGCCCACCTCGACCGGCTCGCCGACGGCGAAGCGCTCGCCTTCGGCCGGGGCGATGAAGCCGATTCGGGCGTCCGGAGCCTCCGGTGCCGTCTCCGGAGAGAGCAGGAGCCTGAGCTCCCCACGGGGCTCGGCTGGGCGGGGCGCCTCGTCCTGCCCGGGATCCGGGGCCGGTGTCTCGCCGCATGCCCAGAGCGCCGCGAGGAGAACCATGGCGAACACCCCGCCCCTGCGTGCCCGGGACCAGGGCAGGGCGCGGGTCTGATCCGGCGTCGGGTTCGCTTGCATCCGTTTGGGGCTCCATGGCTCTAAGACTTCTCTCGGCGCCGGGCTGCTGTCGGCCCCCCGCCGGGTCGCGAATCGTTCTTCCTATTCGGAAGCCGGGAACGGGTTCCCTTTCGCGACCCCCTCGGTCTACCCGGTCCCCATTTCGACGAAGGCGACCGCCAGCCCATCGAGCACGAACTGCACGCCGATGACCATGACGAGAAGCCCCATGATCCGGGTCATGACATTCAGCCCCGTGTTCCCGAAGGTGCGCAGGAGGTAGGGGGCCACGTAGAGTGCGGCCCCCGTGATGAGCAGGACGGCAACGATCGAGAGGTAGACCGCAACCGTGTCGGCCGTCGTGCGCGCCTGCGACAGGAGCACGATCACAGTCGTGATCGCCCCGGGGCCCGCGATCGTCGGAAGACCGAGTGGAATGATCCCGACACCCTCGCGGCCGGCCCCCTCGGCCTCCTCCTCCTCGGTCGCCTTCACCCTCGAGCGGCGCGCCTGCAGCATGTCCCAGCCGATCCCGAAGAAGATGATTCCCCCGGCGATCTTGAAGGCATGGGTCGTGATTCCGAAGAAGCCGAGGATCGCACTCCCCGCCAGCGCGAAGGCGAAGAGCACGCAGAGCGCCGTCAGGAGTCCGGTCACCGCGTCCCTGCGCAGCTGCTCCCTCGTGTGCCCCGCCGTCATCCCCAGGAAGAGGGTCGCGGCCGAGAGCGGGTTCACGATGGCCAGGAGTGACGAGAAGGCCAGGGCTGCGAAGGTGAGGTCGACCGAAGACATGCAGACGAACGTAATGCGAAGGAGGCGACCCCGGAAGCCGTCCGGAGCCGCCTCCTCCAAACCTTCGGCCGCACCCCGACCCGCGGATCACGACCCGCCGGCCGAGGTCCGGGGCTCAGCCCCGAAGCCCGCCGATCCAGCCTCCGCGCGCGTGCTCGAACTTGGCGCCGACCACGTCCCAGTTCACGACGTTCCAGAACCCCTCGATGTAGTCCGGCCGGCGGTTCTGGTAGTTCAGGTAGTAGGCGTGCTCCCAGACGTCGAGCCCGAGAATCGGGGTCGAACCCTCGATGAGGGGGGAATCCTGGTTCGCGGTCGCCGTGACACGGAGCCGACCGAAGGGATCGACCACGAGCCAGCCCCACCCCGAGCCGAACTGCCCCGCCGCGGCCTTTCCGAAGGCTTCCTTGAAGGCGTCGAAGGACCCGAAGGCCCCATCGATCGCGGAGGCCAGCTCGCCGCCCGGTGCTCCGGCGCCTCCGGGCGCGAGTGTCTCCCAGAAGAGGGCATGGTTGTGGAAGCCACCACCATTGTTGCGCACCGCCGTGCGCACCTCGGTCGGAAGAGCAAGGAGCCCACGCAGCAGCTGCTCCGCCGAATACGCGTGGAGGTCCTTGTGGCCTTCGAGCGCGGCGTTCAGCTTCGTGGTGTACCCGTTGTGATGCTTCGTGTGATGGATCTCCATCGTGCGGGCGTCGATATGTGGCTCGAGGGCGTCGTACGCGTACCCGAGCTCGGGAAGCTTGTGAGGATAGCCCATGAATGTCGTCTCCCTTGGCATGAGAATTGGATTGCGGGGACCTGGCACCGCCGGTCCCGGGCAGGGGCTCGGCGTCCGTCCAAGGCAACCCCGATGCCGGGGGCTGCGTTCCATGGCCCGACGCCCATGAACCGCCACCGCAGCATCCTCCTCGTCGACTGCGATACCTTTTTCGTACAGGTCGCCCGGCTCGAGGACCCCCAGGGCGCGGGACGCGCACCCCTTCTCATGGTGGGCGGCTCGGCCGAAGGCCGGGGGGTCGTGACCTCCGCGGACTACCGGGTCCGCGAGCATGGCGTCCGCTCCGGGATGCCGATGGCACGGGCCGTCGAGCTCTGCCCCGAGGCAATGGTCGTCCCTGTCCCGCGGGACGCCTGCCTCCGTCGCAGCCGCGCGGTCCGAGCCGTCCTCGACCGGGTGGCCCCCGTCGTCCAGGCCGCCTCGATCGACGAGTTCTACCTCGACCTCACCGGGACGGAGCGGCTCTTCGAGGGAGCCCCTCTCGAGGCCACCGCCCACCGGATCCGCGAGCGCATCCTGGACGAGGCCGAGATCACGGTCTCGATCGGGGGAGGCACGACCCGCCTCGTGGCCAAGCTCGCCGTCGAGCGCGCGAAGCCCGCGGGCGCTCACATCGTCGCTCCCGGTCAGGAAGAAGCCTTTCTCCGCTCACACCCCGTCGGGGCGATCCCCGGCATCGGCCCCGTCTTCCTCGAGAAGCTCGCCGAGCGGGGCATTCGCTCGGTCGAGGAGCTCCTCGCGGTCGAGCCCGAGTGGCTCGCGCGCTGGTTCGGGGCCGAACGGGCGAGCTGGCTCCGGGACCGGGCACGGGGAATCGACCCCTCCCCGGTCGATGCCGGGACAGAGCGGAAGTCGATCTCGAGCGAGCGCACCTTCGCGCGCGACCTCGAGGCCCCCGAGCGTCTCGCGGCGGAGCTCCATCGGGCCGTCCTCGAGGTCGGCGGGGGGCTGCGCCGGCGAGGCCTCGGCGCCCGGACCGTGACGGTGAAGATCCGCGACCATGACTTCCGTACGCGCCAGGCCTCCCGGACCCTGGCCCTTCCAGTGGCGTCGGATCGCGCGATCTTCAGGGTTGCCCGGGAGCTCCTCGACGAACTGAGGGCGCGTCGGCCGGTTCCAGTGCGACTTCTCGGGGTCGGGCTCTCCTCGCTCGAGGGCGAGGGTCCAGCCCTCCAGCTCGAGCTCCCGGTCACCGGGGGGGACGATCCGGTCGGGATCGAGTCGGAGGCGGACCTCTCCCTCGCGAAGGCGGCCGACGCCCTGCGGAAGCGCTTCGGCCGGGATGCCCTTGTCCCGGGGCGGATCCTGGAGCGGCCCGGAAGCATGGGGCGGCGCGACACACACGAACCGGAGGAGGAAGGATGACGGCTCGACGCTGGTCCACACCGGCGACCCCGGACGAGGTCAGGGTGCACTTCGGACGCGAACGCCCCCTTGTGGGAATGGTGCACCTCCTGCCCCTTCCCGGGTCACCACGCTTCGGAGGATCGATCGGGGCGGTGATCGAGAGAGCAAGGGCCGACGCCGAGGTGCTTCTTGCCGAGGGAATGGATGGTGTGCTGGTGGAGAACTTCGGGGACGCGCCCTTCGCGGGCGGTCGGGTCGAGGCGGTCACGGTGGCCGCGATGACGATGGCGGTCGAAGCCGTCCGTCGAGTGGCGGGAGAGCGCCCGGTCGGGGTGAACGTCCTTCGCAACGACGCGGCCTCGGCCCTCGGGGTCGCAGCCGCGACGGGCGCCTCCTTCATCCGGGTCAATGTACACACCGGGGTGATGTTCACCGACCAGGGGGTCCTCGAGGGGGAGGCCCACCGGACCCTCAGGGAGCGGGAACGGATCGCACCCGATCTCCTCGTGCTCGGCGACGTCCTCGTGAAGCATGCGGCAGCCCCGGCCGGGATCGACCCGCAGATGGCGGCGGCGGACCTGCGCGAGCGCGGGCTCGCCGACATCCTGATCGCCTCCGGGGCACGAACGGGCGCGCCGACCGACCCCGCCAGGGTCGAGGCCGTCCGCCGGGGGGCGCCCGGAGCGCCGGTCTGGGTCGGGAGCGGAATGACAGTCGAGAATGCAGCCGAGCTGATCTCCGTGGCCGACGGTGTGATCGTGGGCTCGGTCCTTCACCGAGGAGGCGAGGTGGGTCGGGGAATCGAGGGCGCCCGCGTACGAGCGCTCGTCGAGGAGTTGCGGGGAAGCGGCGGTCGCTGAATCGAAGAGGGGGTGGCCCCGGGCTCACCCCGAAACCACCCCCTCTCCCTCTGCGCTCGGTGCCGCGCGAAACCGGCCTACCAGGGCTGGTAGTAGCGCACCGGGCTGAACTCGTTGAAGGGGACGACCCGCAGGAGCGACATGGGCTGGTGCTCGACGACCCGCATCATCGGGACGCGGCGACCTTCGCTCCCGACCTGGAGGATGTGGTCGGTGTAGCCCCAGGTGATGAGGTTGTCGTCCGTCTCCGGCTCCATGATGTAGGAGATCAGGTTCCCGTGGGCCTGTGCGGTCGGGATGTACCAGGAGCCGGCCTGCACCGTGATTCGCTCGTTCTCCTTCTCGGCCGAGACGGACTTGAGGTAGGTGCCCTGGAAGTAGCTGTCCCGCCGGACCTCCGTGGCCCGGTAGACCTCGAGGTCGAGTTCGGTGTCTTCGGTGAAGCGGTAGACGGTGATCCCGTGGTCCTGGAGAAGAGGAATGATCTTCGCCATCGCGAGGGGGAGCACGTAGCCGAGAGCCCGCGGGGTCGTGCGGGAAGGGGTGTGCTCGAGGAAGACGGGAACGTTCTCGAGGGCGAAGCCGTGCTCGGCGTCGCTGTCCGGCATCCAGATGTCCTCGTTGCCCCGATTGCCACCGAAGTCGTACTCGAGCACGACCCGGTCATCTTCGCTGTAGTTGAGGCCGCCCTGAATCGCGCGCTCGCGGGAGGCATTCGTGAGGGCGCGGATCTGCTCGCGCTCCTCGGCCGCGATCCTGAAGAGCTCGCGCTTCGCGATGTGCTGGCCGCGGACCTGGTGGTAGTAGCGCTCCGCCTGGGGAATGGGCTCGAGCACGGTACCATTGTTCCGCACCCGGTGCGTGCTCCCCGGTGTCTCGAAGAGGATCCCGATCGAGTTGATGAGCCCGGTGTAGACGTGGTGCTTGCGCGGCTCGACCGAGGTCGAGCCCCAGCCCTGGACCCCACCCCGCGTCTGCGGACCGGAGTAGTCGAAGCCGTCGTAGTCCTCGGCGCGGAGCGCCTCCCGGAAGCGGGGGAAGATCACGTCGTAGGGATAGGCCCGGAGCTCGGCGTCGGCCGCGGGGTTCAGGGTGCCCTGCCAAGTGAGGGTGTAGGGGGGCCTTCCTCCGTGGTGGGTATCGACATGGATGTCGGGGGTCCACTGGGTCAGCACCTTCGTGACCATCGCGTGGATCTCCTGGGACTCGAGCTTGATGTAGTCCCGGTTCATGTCGAAGCCCTCGGAGTTCGTGCGCCGGCGGACTTCGCCCCCGTCGGGGTTCACGATGGGAATGAAGAGGACGATGATGTCGTCGAGGAGGTGCTGCAGGTCCCCGGCGACGAGCTCGCGCGCGACGAGCTGGCTCGCCTCCTTCCCGGCCGGCTCGTTCCCGTGCACCGCATTCGCGATGAGGACGATCGTCTTGCCCGACCGGATCGCGTCCTGGGGGGTGATGTCCGGAGTGTTCGCCACGGTGACGAGGGTGAGCTCCCGGTCCTCGAGGGTGTGCGTGAGGACCTCGATGTTCACCTTCGGGCTGATCCTCGCGAGATCGTACCAGAACTCCATGAGGGGCTCGAAGGGTGTCGGCCCGGCCCGGAAGTCGTTCATCTCCTGCCAGGTGCGCGGCATCTCCTGCGCATCGGCACCCCCGGCCGGAGCCAGGGCCAGGAGGGGAAGGACGACGAGGGCCGCGACGATGGGGAGGGCTCGGAAGCCCTTCGTCCGGCTTGTGGGGTTGTTCACGGTCATGGTTGGTCTCCTCACCCGCCCCCGCGACGCTCGTCGACCGCACGGCGGTGGACGTCGGCGTTCTGGAGCCAGGGCTGGCGCTGGAAGTAGGACTTCGCGTGCTCGCGGACCTTCGGTGTCAGGAGCACGACGGCGATGAGGTTCGGGATGATCACGAGACCCAGGAAGATGTCCCCGATCGTCCAGGCGAGGGCAAGGGGTACGATCGCTCCGAGGAAGTGCATCCCCACGAAGACGATCTTGTAGGGGAGCACGGCCTTCTCGCCGAAGAGGTAGAAGGCGCATCGATCCCCGTAGTAGCTCCAGGCGATCGCCGTGGAAATTCCGAAGAGGAGCACGGTCAGAAGCACGATGTAATGCCCCCAGTCGCCGGGGAGCCCCCGGCGGAAGGCGACCATCGTGAGCGGGGCCCCGTTCTGCGGGGCATTCCCATAGAGGGAGGCATACTCCGTCCCGTCGGCCCCGACGGCCCTGTTCTGTCCCGGGTAGATCGTCCCGGTGAAGGGGATGGTCTGGGCGGCGTCGACATAGAAGTCATCGACCGCGACCTCGTGCCAGGCCAGGCGACGGGTGCCGGGTCCGGTGGCGACGGGGGCGCCGTCGGCGACCTCGATCTGCTCCGGAGCCGAGACGAAGAAGCGGAAGCCTCCGTCTTCTCGCTCCTCGACGAAGCTCATGTGCCCACCGGTGAAGGTGAGGTGCGTCGGGAAGCGATCGTCCCAGGACGAGGTGATGATGATGACCAGCGCCGTCATCGTGCAGATCACGATCGTGTCGATGAAGGGCTCGAGGAGGGCGACGACACCCTCGGACACCGGCTCGTCCGTGCGGGCGGCGGCGTGCGCGATCGGAGCGGAGCCCTGACCCGCCTCGTTCGAGAAGAGACCGCGGCGCACACCCCACATCATCGTGACGAGGAAGGCCCCGACCCCGGCTCCGGCGACACCCGCGCTCGGGTTGAAGGCCTCGGTCACGACGAGGGCGAGGGAGGGGAGGACCTGGTCCCAGTTCAGAATCAGAATCACGAGCGCGGCCGCCACGTAGATCCCCGCCATCGCGGGGGCGAGGATCCCGGTGACCTTTCCGATACGGCTGATCCCCCCGATGATCACGGCCCCGACGACCGTGGCGGTGATGAGGCCGGTGAGCCAGATCGGGACCGAGAAGCCGTCACGCATGACGTCGGCGACGGTGTTCGCCTGGACCCCGTTCCCCGAGAGGAAGGCGGTGAAGCCGAGGAGGGCAGCGAAGAAGACGGCGACCGGCTTCCAGTTCATCCCGAGGCCCTTCTCGATGTAGTACATCGGCCCCCCCGAGACGGTGCCGGCCCACATCGGATCGTCCGGCTTCCGCTCACGCACATCGCGGTAGACCTGGGCGAGGGTGACCTCGGCGAACTTCGTGGCCATCCCGAGGAAGGCGGTCACCCACATCCAGAAGAGGGCGCCCGGGCCACCCCAGTGGAGGGCGATCGCGACCCCCGCGATATTCCCGATCCCCACGGTCGCGGACAGCGCGGTCGAGAGGGCCTGGAAGTGGGAGACGTCCCCGGGCTCGTCAGGATCGTCGTAGCGCCCGCTGGCGACCGCGAACCCGTGTCCGAGTGCCCGGATCTGGATGAATCCGAGGCGGACCGTGAAGTAGACCCCGGCGCCGAGGAGGAGGATCACGACGAAGGGGATGGTTTCGTCCCCGACGGGGATCCCCGAGGCCCAGACCCATCCCTCCATGCGATCGACGAACTGGCGAATTGCCTCCATGTCGTTCCCTGTTTGGTGGTTTCGTGGAAAGAGACCCGGAAGAATGAGGGTCACCGCCGGTCCATGCAAGGATCTGGGAGAAAGTTCCGTAACCGGTCGGTGCGGGAGAGGTCGAGGGGTTCGCCCCCCGGTTCTGCTCCCGGTCGGAAACAGGGCGGTGTCCTCGGGCGTATTCCAGGGAACGGAAACAGAACGGGAAGACCGTCTTCCCCACCGGTCGATCTGCGGTCACCGGCGCACCGGCCCCCTCACTCGGACCAACCCCATGCAGGATGCCCTTCTCCCGACCTCGATGCCGATGTGTCAGGGCCCCCCAGGCCCTCCGAGCAGCCTCCTGCGCCGGGGAACCCCCCTTCTCCTGGCCTGCCTTCTCCTGGCTGCGCCACCGCTCATGGGCCAGGAGCAGGGTGATCTCCCGGAAGCGAGGCGGGGCGTGTTCATCGGATCAGGCGAAAGCGGACTGGCGATCGGCCACGTCCCTCGAGTAACCGGGGTCCGTGTGAACTGGGCCGACCGGGAGCTGGACCGAGTGCGTGGGGTGAACCTCACCCTCTGGCGACCGGCCGATGTCGTCGGAGGGCGGGTCGACGGAGCGGCGCTCGGGCTCATGCCGGCCGCCGGAGACCTTCGCGGACTCGGGCTCGGGCTGCTGGCGGTCTTCGGAGAAGAGGAGTTGCGCGGGGTCCACGTGGGCGGCATTGCCTCGGTTTCGGGTGGGTCCCTTCGCGGTGTCTCCCTCGGAGGGCTGGCCGCCGTGGGAGGAGATGAGCTAAGGGGCTTCAGTGCCGGCGGCCTCGCCGTCGTCGGCGCCTCGGGATTCGACGGAGCGGCGCTCGGAGGCCTCGCCTTCATCTCGGGGGGCCATGCTCGGGGGTTCGGCGCCGCGGGGTTGGCCGCGATCTCGGAAGGGCCCATGGAGGGAGCCCACGGGGCGGGCCTGGTCACCATCGCCGCCGGTGGCATGCGAGGAGCGCAGGCGGCAGGGCTTCTTGCCTTCTCGGCCCAGCAGATGCACGGTATTCAGGCAGGAGGGCTCGCCGTTCTGGGAGATGTGGGAATGAAGGGCGTTCAGGCCGGAGGGTTGGCCGTCGTTTCGGGAGGCGCGCTCGTCGGACTTCAGGCGGGCGGTCTCGCCGTCGTGACGGGTGGCCCGATGAGGGGTGTCCAGGCTGCCGGCCTGGCCACAGTAGCGGGACAACGCATGGACGGGATCCAGTTGGGAGGGCTCGCCGTGGTGGGGGGGGACCTCGTGCGGGGGCTTCAGTTCGCCGGCGGGAAGGTGGAGGCAGCCACTCGGCTGGAAGGGATCTCCCTCGCAGGCGGCCTTGTCGAGGCGCGCGACCTGCACGGCGTGTCGATCGCGATCGGAAGGGTCGACGCGGACCGGATGGTCGGGGTCTCCGGGGCAGCGCTCAACAGCTTTGGCGTCCAGACAGGTCTGGCCGTGGGGCTCGTCAACTGGTCCGACGAGCTCCGCGGTCTGCAGGTCGGCATTCTGAATCGGGTCGGAAACAACCCGCATCCGTTCCGGTACCTACCTGTGGCAAACGCCCGGTTCTGATCGAGCTGCGGCAGGAGAAGTCCGCTTCACCCAGGGAGACGTCATGGCTGGACTCAGCATCTACCTCGCCGGAGAAATCCATTCTGACTGGAGGGATCGGTTCCGCCGTGCCCTCGCGGACCAGTCGGTCGATGCCGACTTCCTTGGTCCGCAGGAGGTGCACTCCCTCTCCGACGACATCGGGGAGACGATCCTCGGAAAACAGCCCGATGCCCGTTACCGAGATCTGATGGGCGCCCGCGTGAACACGCTGCGAACGCGCATCCACATGGGGCGCGCCGACCTCGTCGTGGCCTGCTTCACGGAGAAGTACCGACAGTGGAACACAGCGTCCGACGCAGGTCAGGCGATCGCGATGGGGATCCCGCTGGTCCTGGTACGCCCTTCCGACCTCGTCCACGCGCTGAAGGAGCTGGACGCGCAGGCCGACCTCACCGTGGAAACGCTGGACCAGGCTGCCGCCGCGATTGCCTACGTCTTCGAATAGCCCCGATCCGGGACCGCCGGACTACTTGTAACGGTAGGTGATGCGGCCGCGACTGAGGTCATAGGGAGACATCTCGACCTTGACCCGGTCTCCTTCGAGGACGCGGATGTAGAACTTCCGCATCTTCCCGGAGAGGTAGGCAAGGATGGTGTGCCCATTCTCCAGTTCCACACGGAAATTTGCGTTTGGAAGGACCTCGGTTACGGTTCCCTCGACTTCGATCGCGTCGTTCGACACTCCCTGCTCCTGCTGCTGGTTGCGGGCCACCGGTGGTTCACCGATGGAGACGAGCGATCTAAGTTATCACGGAACCCGCCGGGCTGACAACGCACCAAACCCTCGCCGCTCACTTCCTCCGACCCACCCCGATGAAACCCGTCACCGCCATCATGATCGTCCTCGCCATGGCCCTCTTCGCCGGAGGTGTCGTCTGGTCGACACTCCAGAGCCGCCAGGTGGAGTGCGAGGTCTGCCTCCAGTTCTCGCACGGGGAGGTCTGTCGGCTGGGGCGCGGGGCGGACCAGGCCGAAGCCCTTCAGGCAGCGCAGGAGAGCGCCTGCGGGGGCAATGCGGCCGGGATGGCTGAACTCATTGCCTGTCGAAGCCAGCAGCCGACGCGCACGCAGTGCTCGGGCAGCTGAGCGTCCGATGCCA
>SLDT01000079.1 GCA_007125125.1 Gemmatimonadota bacterium
AACACCTCGCGAACCCCGTACGTGAGGCGCACCTGCACGACGGACACCACCCCCGCGAGGAGCCCCACCCCGAGGCAGAAGACCAGCACCCGGAGGGGCAGGACCTCGAGCACCCCGGCCTCGACGCCGAGGTCGAGCATCGCCCCCGGCAGGAGGAGGCGCATCGTACCCCATGCCAGGAGGGCCGACGCGGCGACGAGCAGGATCGCCCGGCTCCACACCCGGACCGCGAAGACCTCGATCGCGAAGAGGATCCCGGCGATCGGGGTGAAGAGAACCGCACTGATGCCACCCGCGGCGCCGGACGCCACGAGGGCACGCACCGAGCCATGGTCGAGCCCGCGCCGCCGCCCCACCCACTCTCCTGCAGCGCCACCGATCTCGACGGCGGGGTCCTCGGGTCCGAGAGAGGCCCCGGTCCCGAGGGAGAGTGCCGCGAGCGACACCTTGAGCGGCACCTCTCGGTGCGGAAACTCCTCGAGGTCCATCGTCGCGGCCCGGATCACCTCGGTCACGCCATGTTCCGGGTTCCCGGCAATGCCCCCGAGCCGGAGTCCGATCCCGACCAGGAGTCCCCCCGCGACCGGGACGAGGAGAACGGCGAGGGCCGGCAGCTCGGACCAGGCCCCCCCGGCCCAGCCCAGGGCAAGCCACTCCACTCCCCCGACCAGGAGCTTGAACCCCGCAACGGCGATCCCCGAAACGACCCCCACGACGCCCGCCAGGAGGAGAAGAGACGCCGGATGGAACCGGCGTCCGGAGCCCTCGTCTCCTCCTGATCGGCGCATGCGGTTCGGGGCCAGTGGGATCGGGTTTCTGTGGCAGGCGGCCGGCGCGGCCCGGCGCTCCGCATGAAACCCTCGCCCGGCACTCGTGTTCGACCTCCCCAGGGGGAGCGGAGCGCGCCGCCAGCGAACGGCCGCCGCCCCACCCCCCCCTGTCCGCCCGCGGCCCCGACCTGCGCAGGAGTGCACATGAGCAACCCGACCGACACGACAACCGCCACGACCGACGCGATCCGAAGGGCGGTCGACCGCGCACGCACGGCGATGACACGAATGGACTCGGTCGGTCGCGGGACCGCCCGCACCCGGGCCCGGATCGAGGAGGGCCTGACCTGCCGGGTCGAGGACGGCCGCTGGAGCTTCACCGTCGACATGCCCGAGAAGGCCGGAGGCGGCGCCCACGGTCCCGACCCCGGCGTCTTCGGCCGCACGGGACTCGCGAGCTGCCTCGCGGTCGGATACGCGATGTGGGCCGCCCACGAGGGGGTCCCCGTCGCCTCGGTCGAGGTCGAGGTCGAGGCGGACTACGACGCCCGCCCGGAGTACGGCCTCGGCGAGAAGCCACCCGGTTACGATGCACTCCGCTGGACGGTCCGCATCGAGAGTTCCGCCCCCGACGAGGCGATCGATCGGGTCCTCGCGATCACCGAGGAGCGCAGCCCCTGGCTCGCCCTCATCCGCGACCCCCGGGAGCTCCACCGCACGGTCGAGCTTCGCCGCCCCGAAGGAGGCTGAGCGCCATGGACGCAAGGCTCCAGCGCCGGGTGCAGCGCTACGGATGGGACCGGGCCGCCGACACCTACGACCGGGCCTGGTCACGCCAGCTCGAGCCGGCCCAGGACCTCCTCCTCGAGCTCGCCGCGCTCCAGGAGGGCGAGGAGGTGCTCGAGGTCGCCTGCGGCTCCGGCCTCGTCACCCTCCGGATCGCCGAGGCGGTCGGCCCCGGAGGCCGGATCGCCGCCACCGATCTCTCGACCGGAATGCTCGACCTCGCGCGTGCGGGAGCCGAGCGGGAGGGCCATGCCCACATTGCCTTCCTCCGGAACGATGCCGAGTCACTCGAGGTGCCCGAGGCCTCCTTCGACGCCGCGCTCTGTGCGCTCGGGCTGATGTACGTGCCCGATCCGGTGGCGGCACTCCGCGAGATGGGCAGGGTGCTCCGGCCCGGTGGCCGCGCGGTCGCCGCGGTCTGGGGCGAGCGCAGCCGCTGCGGGTGGGCCGATGTCTTCCCGATCGTCGATGCGCGGGTCGAATCGGAGGTCTGCCCCCTCTTCTTCCAGCTTGGCACCGGAGACACCCTCGCCCACCAGATGGAGGAAGCGGGGCTCGGCGAGGTCGAGCTCCGCCGGATCTCCACCACCCTGCGCTATGCATCCCCCGAGGAGGCGCTCGAGGCGATCTTCGAGGGGGGGCCGGTCGCGATGGCATACAGCCGCTTCGACGGGGCGACGCGCGAGGCCGTGCATCGGGAGTACCTGGACTCGATCGCCCCCTGGAGCACCGGCGAGGGCTATGCTCTCCCGGGCGAGTTCGTCGTGGCACGCGCGACACGAGGCTGACCACCCATGAGCCGCCCCCCCATCCGGATCGACCCGGACATCCGCCGCTCCCCGACCCTCCCGGGCTGGGCGTATCATGACCCCGCGCTCCACGAGCAGGTCATCGAGCGGGTCCTCGCCCGGAGCTGGCAGCTCCTCGAGGGAGCCGAGCGGGTGCGCGCGCCCGGGCACGTGCTCCCCCTGACCCTCCTCGAGGGGTCCCTCGACGAGCCGGTCGTTCTCGTGCGCGGCGAGGACAGCCAGCTCCGCTGCCTCTCGAACGTGTGCACGCACCGCGCCGCCCTCGTCGTCGAGGGCGAGGGGCACCACCGGTCGCTGCGCTGCCGCTACCATGGACGGCGGTTCGGCCTCGACGGCTGCCTCCTCTCGATGCCCGAGTTCGAAGGGGTCGAAGGCTTCCCCACAAAGGACGACGACCTGCCCCGGCTCGCCCTCGAGAGCTGGGGCCCCTTCTCCTTCGCCTCCCTCGATCCGGCGATGCCGCTGGCGGAGTGGATCGGGCCCGTCCGGGAGCGGACGGACTGGATGCCCCTGGAGCGCTTCCGCCCGGACCCAGCCTCGGCTCAGGACTACCTCATCGAGGCGAACTGGGCACTCTACGTGGACAACTACCTCGAGGAGTTCCACATCCCCTACGTGCACGGGGCCTCGCTCGCCGGGACCCTCGACTACGACAGCTACCGGACCGAGCGCTTCCGCTGGGGCAACCTCCAGTTCGGACTGGGGAAGGCAGGCGAGGGCACCTTCCGGCTCCCGGCCGGGCACCCGGACGAGGGCCAGCCCGTCGCGGCCTGGTACTTCTGGCTCTTTCCGAACCTCATGCTGAACTTCTACCCCTGGGGGCTCTCCGTGAATGTCGTCCAGCCGCTGGGGCCGACGCGGACGCGGGTGAGCTTCCGCTCCTGGGTCTGGCGCGAGGAGCTGCGGGGCGAGGGCGCGGGGGCGGACCTCCACCGCGTCGAGATGGAAGACGAGGAGGTGGTCGAGTCGGTGCAACGGGGGGTGCGCTCCCGCCTCTACCGCAGCGGACGTTTCTCACCCCGGCGGGAGGTCGGCACCCACCACTTCCACGAGCTCCTGGCCGAGGCGCTGGGCGAGCCCGCCGGCGGGAGGTAGCCCGTCAGCGCCCCGCGCGGCTCTAGATTTTCAGGCCGGGGGGTGAATTCGCACGGCCTCACCCGGCCGAATGCCCGGGAGCTGTCGCTCCAGCTCGGGGACCAGTGCTGCGAGGTCCGGCAACCGTTTGGATCGGGCACGAAGAACCGCCACCCGGAGTGCATAAGCCTTGAGGTTGCGCTGCTCCGGAAGATGGTCGTCCATGGTGACCAGGACCTCGAAGTGCTCTTCGGCCCGTGCGAGCAACTCTCCGTTCTTCAAGCCCTTCCAGCCTCGAAACTGGACTGTCTCCACCTCGTGGGCCGCGCTGAACTCATGGCGAAGCCTGACGTCGATGTCCTCGTCAAGCAGCACCCGCACCCTGACCGCTCGCTTGCTCGATGGCCGCTGGGGACCGGTCGAGGTAGGCCTCGACCTGCCAGCGCTCAACCGTCGGGAAGCCGCTCAGAAAGTCCTCGAGCGTCCGGCCCCCCTTCAGGTAGTCAATGAGGGTACTCACGGGAACACGGGTGCCGGCAAAGACCAGATCGCCGCCGTGAACCTCCGGGTCCCTCGACACGACTGCCTCGCCTGTGCTCGGACTGTTCGTGGGTCTGGACATCTGCAAGCCTCATGTCCCGGGGTTGGGGTTGGCGGATCGCTCGGTCTTTTTACACCCGATCGCGCCACTTCGTTCGTCCGTCCGCGCCCCGCTACCGGAACCTCACCTCGGTCAGCTCGGCGTCGAAGAAGGGGAACTCATCCGGGTCCCCCAGGCGCCATCCGGCCTGCACCCGCGAGGGGATCCGGTAGCCATCCGATTCGATCTCACCGGAGAGCCGGACATCGAAGCGCTCGTACGCCCCCTCGTTCCAGCGCTGCGCCCAGGCGCGCAGGGGCCGCCCATCGGGGTCGACCTCGACCGTCGTTTCGACCTCCTCGCCGGCCACCCGCATGCGGAAGAGCGCATGCCGGTCGTCGACCTCCTCCCAGCTCGGGGCCCGATCGAGGCCCTCCCGCGGCACCAGGTGCGCCGGCATCATCAGCGCCTCCATCGCGAGGCGCGCCGCGGCCGAGCGCGTGACATCGGAGCCCGTCGCGCGCATCACCGGGATCAGCCCGAAGAGCTTCCAGCGCATCTCGCCCTCGCCCCGGAAGAACCGGTCGTAGCCCCGGATCCGCATCATCCCGCCCCGCGTCCGCGCACTCCAGATGAACCCGTCGGAAGGCGTGAGCACCTGGACCGCATCCATCGGGATCGGCCCGCGCTCCGGATCAAGCACGATCGTCCCCGTCATCGAGACCTCGACCGTGCGCGCCAGCGGCGTCCCCGGCTCGATGCTCCACAGGAGGAAGCGCTCCGCGGGCTCCGGCAGCCCCTGGAGCATGGCCGGATCGAAGGCCACCGCCGGCGTCGGGGCGGGCCGGGCGAGCTCCTCCCACTCTCCGGAAGGGCCACGGTCGAATCCCCCGCATCCCGCGAGGGCGAGGAGAACGATCGGGCCGGGAAGAATCCAGACGAAGCCCGCGATCCACGGACCTTCGTGGAGTACACTCGTCAACATGGCTATCGACTCGCTTGTGATCCGGGTGCACCCGCGGGGGCATCCCACGGGAGGGGCTCGGTCCGTCCAATGAAGCTGCGAGGTTCGATCGAGGCTCCGGCCGACGGTCGCTTCCCCCCCTCGACGCTCACGGCGACATGACCCGCGGCCACCTCGACCGCGATCCGTCGCGTGCGACGT
>SLDT01000067.1 GCA_007125125.1 Gemmatimonadota bacterium
CGCGGCTCCTCGCCCGGGTCGAGCGGGTGCGGGGTCGGGTCGTGGCACGGGTCGAGCCGGTGCTCGCGCGGCCCGGTTCGGCCTGGGCCGAGGTCCGCGGCGCCGACAACCGGGTCGAGGTCGAGACGACGCACTGCGGCGTCCTGAGCGTGGGGGGGCCGGGGGCCGGGGGGGCGGCGACGGCGACCGCCGTGCTCCTGGACCTTCGCGAGGCCCAGCGCAGAGGCCACGAGGGGCGATCGGCTGCGGCCGGTTGGCTGCCGGCCACCCTTCCTCCCAAACATAAACATAGTTCGGTTTCTGTTGATTGGGAGGGGCATCCAGGCCCGGACGATGGGCACCCCGGCCCGGCCGAGGAGACCGCCCCCGGGGAGGTGGGCGAGAACTGGCGGCTCTCCGTCAGGACGACTTCGCCCCCGGGGGAGGCAGCGGACCCGCGCCTGCTCGTGGTGCGGGCCCTCCGCCGGGCCGGGATCGAGGAAGCCGATGCCGAGGCGGGAGAGGGGCGCTGGCGGCTTCGCCTTCGGGGCGCGCCGGCCCCGCGTGTCGATCTCCTGCGCACCCGCCTCGAAGCGATCGGGCTCGATCCGATCGTGCTCCGGGAGGCGTGAGGGGCTGCCGAGGAGCGGCGGCGGCCTTCCCGGGGCTCCACCCGGCGGGGCCGGCAGGGCTGCGGGGAGAGGGGCTGCGCCTTGCTCCGAGCTTCCTCGCAGGGTAGCCTTCAGGGGCACGCGGGCTGGCCGGAGGGTGCCCGCGGACGGGGTGCGCCCCGGAATCCCTTCTTCCCGAACGAGTGACGAGCATGTACCGCAAGATTCTGGTTCCGCTGGACGGGTCCGATTTCGCCGAGTTTGCCCTGGCCCCCGCACTCTCGCTGGCCGAGAAGACGGGCGGCACGATCTATCTGGTGACGGTGGTGCCGAACTTTCCCCCGATCTCCCCGGCGGAGGAGGACGAGGGTCAGACGCGGGGCTGGTTCGAGGAGGAAAGGGTCCGGGCCGGGAATTATCTCGACGATGTGAAGGATCGTCTGGGTGCGGCCAGCCCGGAGGTCACGGTGCATGCGAAGGTCCTCTCCGGCGGCCCTGCTCGAGCCATCGAGGAGCGGGTACGCAGCACCGGGATGGAGGTGATCGTCATGACGACGCATGGCCGCGGCCCCCTTGAGCGGATGTGGATCGGGAGCGTGGCCGACGGACTCGTTCGCAGCGCTCCCTGCCCGATCCTGCTCTGGCGACCCGATGGAAACGGAGAAGCCGACTTCTCACGCCGGGTGTCTCTCGACTCGGTCGTGGTGCCCCTCGATGGGTCCGGGGTCGCGCGCAAGATGCTGCCGGAAGCGAAGGGGCTCGCGGAGACCTTCGGGAGCCGCCTCTCGCTTGTCTCGGTGGTTCCCGACACGCTCCCTCTCGGGTCACCGTATCTCCCCCACGCCGCCGAGGAGCAGCTTGAGCGGGACCAGCGCATCCAGGAGTACCACGATGCGCTCGAGGAGGCCGCAGAAGGGCTCCGAACCGAAGGGTTCGAGGTCGAGACTGCCGTTGTCCGTCATGCCGAGCCGGCGCAGGGGATCCTGGAGCACGCCCGTGAGGCGGGAGGGGACCTCATCGCGATGGCCACGCACGGTCGGGGCGGGGTCTCGCGCCTCGTCCTCGGGAGCGTGGCCGACAAGATCATCCGTTCGGGCTCGATCCCAATGCTGGTGCGCAGGCTCGAGGAGGGCGACTGAGTGCGTCGTCTTCCTTGACGCCTGCGTCGGCCCCCGACATGTTGAGATCATGATCGATCAGACGGCGTCCTACGGATTCAGCTTTACCTTTACGACCCGGACCACGGGACGTCGGGGGAGCTGCATGCCTTAGTCGCAGTCGCTCCTCATCGGAGACGGCGGCCCGTGGAGAAATCCACGGGCCGCTTTTTTTGTACCTGGGTGCGGGGTTCGCTGCCCCCGCCCGCGACCCGGAACCAAGAATGAACACGACAACTAGACGAACCACGAAGGCGCAGAGGCGCGAAGCCGGACTCTCCCTCCTCAAGCTCTCGCGGCACGTTCAGTCGGGGGACGGAACGTGACGCCCTCCTCCGAGGGCTCGCCGCCGGTGCGCGTAGCCTTCCAGGGAGCCCGCGGGGCCTTCAGCGAGGAAGCCCTCGTGGGATACTTCGGTGCGGGGGTGGAGCCCCTTCCCTGCCGGGACTTCGCGGGGGTGGGTGCCGCAGTCCTGGGTGGGGAGGCCGCGTTCGGGGTGCTGCCGGTCGAGAACACCCTGGCCGGAAGCGTGCAGCCGGCCCAGGACGTATTGCTCGAAGGCGAGCTCGAGATCGTCGACGAGATCGTGATCCCCATCCGTCACATGCTCCTCGGGATCGCGGGGGCGCGCGTCGCCGAACTCCGTCGTATCATCTCGCACCCGGTGGCCCTCGCGCAGTGCACCCGATTCTTGCGCTCGCACCCGGAGCTCGAGGCGGTTGCGGTCTACGACACCGCGGGGGCTGCAGCCGACGTGGCGGCCGGTGGTGATCCCACCCTCGCGGCGATAGCTCCTGGAGCGGCGGCGGAGCGCTACGGGCTCCGGGTTTTGGCCGAGGACCTCCAGGACAGGGCCGACAATCAGACCCGGTTCTACGTGGTAAAACCCCGCGGCACGCCCGACGACGTCGCTCGCCCGGACCTTCGGCAGTCCCGGAGGAGCGTGCTCTCGGTCGAACTCGAGGACCGACCGGGATCCCTCCTTGCCCTTCTCGCACCCTTCGCTCGTGCCGGAGTGAACCTCACCCGGATCGAGTCACGGCCGGCAGCGACCCCGTGGCGCTACCGATTCCTGATCGAACTCGCATCGCCCTCGGGAGGAAGCAGCCTCGACCAGGCCCTCGCCGAGGCCGCACGCACAGTGCCCGTCCTCCTCCACCTCGGAAGCTTCACGCCGGCTACCCGCCACCCAGTGGACCTGCCGGGGCTCCTGGAACCGCCAGAAGGCTGTTGAAGAAGTACAGCGGCCCCCGCGCGGGGTCAACCGCCCTCGAAGGAGATCGGCCAGCTCCGACAGTGCTCGATCGCTCGGCGAATTTCCCTCCAGTCGTCGAGACCGCGCCAGAAGATCGTCCAGGGGTGTTCGCGGAGGGCCCCGCTCGCATTAGCGAAGTAGAATTCGTTGATGCGGTTCCCGCCGCGGGAACGCCAGAACAGCTTCGGGTGGCGGGCCTGTACAGTGCGCCAGATCGCCTTCCCGAGACCTTCGCCCTGTGCGTCCTCGCTGACGACGAACTTGTCGAGATAGGTCAGTCCCTCGTGCTCGGAGAGGACGATCCCGGCACGATAGTGCTCGCTCACGTAGATCCGGAACGGGCTCGTGGTCTCGAAGTAGTCGGGGCGCAGCCGGCGTCCGAAGCTGGATTCGATGAGGGTCGCGAGCCGGTCGCGGTCGAGGTCGTCCCAGCGCTCGAAGGTGAGGATCGCCTCGCCCCTGCGCACGAGGGTGCCGGAGCCGCGGTGCGTGAAGAGCTCCTTGGCCATCTCGCCGGGGCGCGTGATCGAGAGCGAGCTCGAGGGTGGCAGCTCCATGAGGAGGTCGTGGATCTGCTCCATCTTCACCCGCATCCCCGAGTGCACCCATGGCTGGCGCATGAGCTCTTCGTATTCCGTGCTCAGACTGATCGACTCGATGAGGCGCCCCTCCTCGTCGAGGAGGCCGCCGGTCGAGGTAAGGAAGATGATCTTGTAGGGCTGGAGCCGCTTCACGAGCTCGTTCGCGGCCCAGTCGGCGTTGACGTTCACGATCTGGCCTTCCGCGGTTTCACCGAGGGAAGGGATCACGGGAATCGAGCCGGCATTGATCGCGGCCTCAAGCGCGGCGGTCTGGACCCGGACGACCTTGCCCACAAGCCCGAATCGCTGCCGGTCCACGAAGGCACACTCGAAGACACCCGTGTGAATGGGTGTGGCGCGGACCCCTTCTTCCTGGAGGGCCTGTACGACGCGAAGGTTCTCCCGTTGCAGGACGCGGCGAACAACCGCGAGGGCTTCCGGCGTGGTGTACCGGAGGCCTTCCACGACCCTGCGTTCGACGCCGGCCGCCTCGAACTCCAGGTCGAGCTGCGGGCCGGCACCGTGGACAACGATGGGTGTGAGGCCGACCTGCTGAAGGAAGGAAAGCGACGACACGAGCGCGTCGAGCTCGTCACGCAGGACGGCACCTCCGACCTTGACCACGGCAAAGCGGGTGGCATCGAGCTGGGAGAACCGCTTGAGGTAGAGCTGGATTTCGCGCGTGCTCCCGATGTTCGAGAGGAGGCGCACGATCGTGGGGCGCAGGTCGTTCACGGCGGCCGGTTCGACGTCCATGACGTGCAGGGGTGGATGCGGAAGAGGGGTAGGGCTCCGAAGATAGGGGTGCGAGGCGCCGGATCACAGGGGGTGAGAGTCCGCCCCACAACGCAAAGACGCCCCGGAGCTCAATGGCTCCCGGGGCGCTGGGGTGTCGACGGAGGCGGAGGGACTCGAACCCCCAAGGGCGATTAAGCCCGCCGCATTTCGAGTGCGGTGCCTTACCAGTTAGGACTACGCCTCCAATCCACAGGTGTTCTGGTGTTCTCTGGAGAATCGGGGCGCCCGGATTACCTCGCTGTCGCTCGGTGGTCTCCGTTCGCTCCCTGCGGTCGCTCACTCCGGCTCGAACCTTCGGTTCTCATCCGGGCGGCAATCCCACTCCGCCATCATTCCAATCGGGGCGCCCGGATTCGAACCGGGGACCTCTGCGACCCGAACGCAGCGCTCTACCGGACTGAGCCACGCCCCGTACCTGGTCCTGCTCCGGTGCTCCTGCCAATCAACTCTCACGGACGGGGTGGGATTACAGATCCCACCCTGGAACCGTGTCGTGCGAATCACGCTAACGGACGGGGTGGGATTCGAACCCACGCGGGCTTGCACCCACACGATTTCCAATCGTGCGCCTTAAGCCACTCGGCCACCCGTCCAGATTCCGATCCGGCCCACCCGGGCGATACGGGTCAGACTGGTCGGGCCCCATCGAAGGAAAAAAGCGAAGGGTGGGACTGGAGATCCCACCCTACACCCGCTTCGTGAAACGATACCTTACGGAGGGGGTGGGATTCGAACCCACGAGGGCCTTTCGGCCCAACGCCTTAGCAGGGCGCCGCCTTAAGCCACTCGGCCACCCCTCC
>SLDT01000200.1 GCA_007125125.1 Gemmatimonadota bacterium
ACCGACGCAGGAGCCGCCTCCTGTCCAGCGGGCCGACACCCCGCCCCCGGACCAGCAGACGACGCAGACCGGTTCGGCCGACCTCGCGGTCCGGATGGCGGGGCTGGAGCGTGACTTCCCTGAATACTACCGGAACATCGTGGCACAGATTCAGGCCTGTCTGCGATGGAATCGGGGGGGGAGCTGGACAACCGTGCTCCGCTTCACGATCAACCGGGACGGGACGATCTCTTCCCGGTCGATCCGGCGTCACCAGCCCTCGGGGAATGCGGAGTTCGACATCGAGGCGGTCGGAGCGGTCGAGTGCGCCGGCCGGAACCGACTCGGCCCCTTGCCGGACGATCTCCCCTTCGACGAGCTTCCCGTCCAGTTCACCTTCAGCCCAAGCGGGGGCTGAAGGCCATGAGGTTGCACACCCCGAGGAACACGATGACGACCCGAATCTTCTCAAGCCCATTGCTGGTTCTCGCGACCCTTTCCCTTGCGGTCACCGGGCTGCATGCGCAGGAGCCTCCGGTCGACACCTTTCCGGGGGTGAGCCTTGGGCTCCTGTACGAGGGTCGCCAGCTCGCGCCCACGATCGGGATTCAGCCCTTCGTGGGCGATGACCCCGGGGGGCTCGCTTCCCGCGCGGAGAACATCGTCGCGCGGGACCTGCGCTATTCGAGCCGTTTCCGCGTACTGGATTCGATTCCCGCCTCGGTCGTGCGGGAGCAGGTCGACTACGCGCTCTGGGACCAGATCAATGCGACCTGGCTCGTGTCGGGGCGGATCGAGGCCGGGTCGGGCGGGCGCTCGACCCTCGTTCTCGAGGTGCATGACGTGGTTTACCGCGAGGTCGTGCAAACCGGTCGCTTTCCCCTGCCGGAGCCGAGTGACCCCGACTTTCGGATGGCGGTGCACCTCGCCTCGGACGCGGTCGTCCAGTGGGTCTTCGACGAGCCCGGAATCGCCGCGACCCGGATCGTCTTCGCCCGGCGGATGGACGATGGTTCTCAGGACCTCTGGGTTGTCGACTCGGACGGGGAGAACCTTCGGCGGCTCACGATGGAGCGCCCCGACGAAGACGGCTACGCGATCAACATGTCTCCGGCCTGGTCTCCCGACGGGACCCGAGTCGCATACACTTCGTACCGGACCGGGATGCCGAGGATCTACGAGCTCGAAGTGGCCACGGGGCGCGTCCGTTCCGTGCCGACGATTCGCGGCGGCGACTACATCACGCCCCGCTATCACCCCGACGGGGAGCGGCTCTTCTTCGCGGTGAACGGGGGCGGGCGATCCGGGATCTACAGCTACAACATCGTGCGCGACTGCTGCTTCGAGAACCTGACCGAGGGCCGCTTCGAGGACCTTTCGCCCGTCTTCTCGCCGGATGGGCGACAGCTGGTCTTCAACTCGAACCGGCTCGGTGTCGGGACGCCACAGATCTACGTGATGCCGGCAGGAGGAGGGCAGCCGTCCCTGATCTCGCCATACCTCTTCAGCCGCCCCGGTTACTACACCTCGCCTGACTGGTCTCCTCGCGGCAATCGGATCGCCTACCACGGACGTGTCGAGCGGCGTGGGGTCCACCAGATCCTCGTGTCGGAGGTGGGCAATCGAAGCCGGATTGTCCAGCTCACGGACGAGGGCGTGAACGAGGACCCGAGCTGGGCGCCGGACGGCCGCCACATCGTCTTCTCGGGCGAGCGCGGCTGGGGACGAGGACTCTTCATCGTCGACACGCAGACCGGGGCGACCCGGACCCTCGTCTCGGGGATGCGTGCCCGGTTTCCGGCCTGGTCCCCGACCCTGACGCCCGCCGTGGTCGACGGTGGCTGAGGGGGGCGATTGCGGTGGACCCCGGGGGCCAGCGGCGGTGTAACACCCGCGATTCGGCCCCGAGCGCAGGAGGGCAGGGAGACCTGATGGCCAGGGACTGCCTTCTCGCCAATTGCGTTCCGGTCGGATTTTCGGTATATGAAGAGGAGTCCCTCCGACAAGAGAGACCGGGGTCGTCGGAGGCAAGGCGACCGAACCGGGTCAGGCCAGCACGACAGTTCCAGTCCCCTTTCGGCCGCTGACGGTCCGGCGCGGGGAAGTTCTGGCATGCTCGCAGGGCCAGGTGCGGCGTCGGGAACAAGGTTCAAACCGGGCCAACTACTTTTCAACTCGAGGAGCATCCACGATGTATCGCCGACTTCCTGTCGTCGCTTTCCTGCTGATTGCCGTGACCGTTGGCGCCTGCCGACGCGAGTCCCCTGAGCCGCCCCCGCCTCCGCCTCCGGTCCAGCAGACCGATGACGACGAGGCGGCCCGTCTGGAAGCGCAGCGCATCGCCGACTCCATCGCTGCCGTTCGCGCGGCCGAAGAGGCGGCTCAGCGGCAGCGCGAGGCGGCGGCTGCTGCGGCGCGCGCAATCCTGGAGCAGCGCGTCCACTTCGACTTCGACGAGTCCCGGATCCGCACGGATGCCGAGCAGGTGCTGCGCCAGAAGGTCGAGGTGCTGCGTTCCAGCCCCGACGTCCGGCTTCGGATCGAGGGTCATACGGACGAGCGTGGGTCCGCGGAGTACAATCAGGCGCTTGGCTCGCGGCGAGCCCAGGCAATCCTCGACTACTTCCTCGAGTACGGCCTCTCCGAGAGCCGCTTCGTGATCACCTCCTTCGGAGAGGAGCGCCCGCTCGTGAACCGGAGTGACGAGGAGGCGTGGGCGCAGAACCGCCGGGCGGAATTCATCATCACCGCCGGCGCGGACCAGATCAACCCGCCCGGATCGAACTGAGGCCTGCGAGCCCAGCCGGTCCGGCACCATCGGACCGGAACGTTGAACAGGAGAGTGCAGGAACATGAAGAACGCGACCCCCCCTTCCCGCGCGGAACGA
The DNA here is from genome assembly GCA_007125125.1 of Gemmatimonadota bacterium. Lineage (GTDB taxonomy): Bacteria > Gemmatimonadota > Gemmatimonadetes > Longimicrobiales > Gaopeijiaceae > SLDT01. The sequence continues at coordinate 2,868 of SLDT01000200.1, forward strand.
TCGGAGCGAAACCCGGCTGCCCGCCGGGGAGGGGGGGGCTTGCGCCTCGTCCTTGCCGCTCTCCTCCTGCTTCCTCTGGCAGCGTGCGCGACGAAGGCTGACATTCGAGATCTGCAACTCGAACTGAGGGAGCTTTCGCAGCGGCAGGAAGCGCTTCTCCGAGAGCTTCAGGCCGACCAGAGGGTGAGTCGTGACTCGGTTCGTGCGGTCGGGACGCAACTCTCCGAACACCGGGCACAGATGGCACGGACCCTGCGCGCCATGGAGGAGCAGATCATCCGGATCCAGGAGCTCTCGGGGCTGAACCAGCAGGAACTCGCGGCACTCCGCGACCAGATGGATCGCCGCCCCCTCACTCAACCGGGCTTCCCGGGGGCCGGTGCTGCCGCGGGAGCAACGGGCGGATCTGCCCAGGAGCTCTACGACCAGGCGATGACGCAACGGGGAAGGGGGAACCTGACGGCTGCCAGGATCGGACTCGAAGAGGTGGTCCAGAACCACCCGACCCATGAACTCGCCCCTTCGGCCATCTTCTACCTGGCCGACATCCTCCACGAGGAAGACGAACTCGGCGAGGCCGTCGAGACCTTCCTCCGGATTCCCGAGTTCTACCCAGACTCGGATCGGGTGCCTGCAGCGCTCTACCGCGTGGGCGTGATCTACATCGAGCGCGGAGAGCCAACCCGAGCCCGAGAGTACCTTCAGCGGGTTGTGAACACCTATCCGGACACGGATGCCGCATCCGAGGCGGAGCGGGCCCTGAGACGACTCGGGGGCTGACCCCGCCTGCAACGCCCGCCTGACCTGGCCGGATCCGATGGATCCTGTCGACTCCTCCGCCTGAACGCCCTCCGCGATGCGCTGTCCCGAGTGCGACTCTTCCGAGAACCGGGTCGTTGACACACGCACGAGCCGGGGCGGGCGTGCGGTCCGGAGGCGCAGGGAGTGCGCGAGCTGCGATGCACGCTTCACGACCTACGAGTACGTAGAGGAGCGACCCCTCCAGGTCCTCAAACGTACCGGCGCTTCCGAGGAGTTCGATCGCACGAAGCTCGTCCGGGCGATCATGCTGGCGTGCGCGAAGCGACCCGTCTCCCACTCCGAGGTGGAGCGAATCGCCGACGAGGTCGAGGACCAGCTCTCCGGCCAGGCCGGGATCGAGGTCTCGAGCCAGCGGATCGGTGAGCTCGTCATGGAGCGGCTGAAGCCTCTCGATCGGGTGGCCTACGTCCGCTTCGCTTCGGTCTACAGGAATTTCCAGGACGCGGACGAGTTCCAGGAGTTCGTCGACGAGATGAACGAGCGCGGACGCCTGGAGCTCCAGAGCAAGCACCAGGCCGAGCTCCCCCTCGGCTGACGACACCCCATGCAGCCACGCCGCCATCCGCCGAACCCGACCGGAGAGATGCCCTTCCTTGACCACCTCGAGGAACTGAGGTGGCGGATCCTCTGGATGCTCGTCGCGATCGGGATCGGTGCGGCGATCGGGCTCGTCGTCTCCCACTACTTCGGGGCGCTCGAGATCCTCCTGGTTCCGGTGCAGCCCTACCTCTCGGGCGAGAAGCTCGCCTACTTCAGTCCCGCGACGCCCTTCTTCGTGACGCTGAAGCTCGGGCTCCTCATCGGGATCCTTCTCGCCTTTCCGGTAGTAGTCTATCAGGCGTGGGCCTTCTTCTCCCCGGCCCTCGAGCCGTCCGAGCGCAGGGTCATCGTTCCGAGTCTATACTTCGGCCTGGTGCTCTTCTGTGCGGGCGTCCTGATGGCGTATTTCTGGGTTCTTCCACTGGCCCTCCGGTTCCTGACCGGCTTCCAGTCGGAGTTCCTCGTTGCCACGATCGGGGTCGACGAATACCTCGCCTTCGTCCTGAGGCTACTGTTTGCCTTCGGGGTCGTCTTCGAACTCCCCGTCGTCGTCATGATCCTCTCGGCGATGGGGCTCGTGACGCCGGAGTTCATGAAAGAGAAGCGGCGACATGCAATCGTCGCGATCACGATCCTCGCCAGCGCGCTCACCCCCGGAGACATCGCTTCGACCTTTCTCATGATCGGGCCCATGATCATCCTCTACGAGGGCAGCATCGTCCTGTCCCACCTCATCCACAGGAGGAAGGCGGACCAGGGCGAACTGCACACCCCTTCGCCCGAGCCCCCCTCCGGATCCGTCGGAGTCGAGGGATGATGAAGTCCCACGCCGAAGAGTCTGCGATCTCGCGCTGTGGCCTCCTCCTGGTTCTGGCCTGCCTGCTGGTCGCGGGGTCCGTGTCGGCCGAAGAGACACCCGCTCGTGAGCCGACCGTCTCGATGATGGCGGCAGAAGAGGTCAGGCCGGACACGATCCTGACGCGGGCGGACTCCGCCCGCCTGCGTGTCCTCGAGCGGATCCGGGGGGTGACAGCCGACCCGCCTCCGCCCGACACCCTCATGCTTCCGGACACGACGGAGCCCCCCGACGCCGACACCGGACTGCGCGTTCCGGTTCTTGCGGCTCCCGAGCGACGCATCCCTCCCCCGGCACTCCCCTCGGAGGCGGACTCGATCATGGAGGCCCTCGTCCGACTCCCGGGCTTCCAGGCAGCGGTGTTCCAGGGCGTTCGCGCCGACGTGCAAGCCCGTGACCGCAGGCTCTCTCTCCTCGGAACTCCCGAAGACCGAGCTCGTTTCGCGGGTCAGGGCAACCGGGTCGAGGCCGACTCGTCCATCGTCTTCGACGATCTCACGAGACGGGTGCGAACCCGCGGGCCGACCCTGTTCACTCCGGCCGAGGGAGACCCCGTCGAGTCGCGCTCCCTGGTCTACGACCTGAACGAGGCGCGCGGGACCGCGCTTGGCGCCAGAACCACGTACACGGAGGGGGCCACCTGGTACGTGCAGGGGAACCTCGACTCGGTCGAGCAAGGACGACTCTTCGGAAGCCAGACCCGCTTCACCTCGTGCGACCACGATCCCCCACACTCCTTCTTCGAGGCCCGGGAGCTCAAGGTCGTCGCAGGACAGGTCCTCGTCGCGCGCGGAGTGCGAATGTACGTCGAGGACGTACCGGTCTTCTGGCTCCCCTTCATGGCACAGAACCTGGGGTCCGGACGGGCATCGGGGGTCCTGACCCCGAGCTTCAGTGTGAATGACGTCGTGCGGACGTCCGACGGATATGACCGCCGGATCTCGAACATCGGCTACTACTGGGCGATGAGCGACTACTCCGACATGACGGTGGCCTTCGACTGGTTCTCGAACAACTACCGGTCGGTGACGGCGGGGCTTCGCTACAACTGGAGACGCCAGTTCCTGAGCGGAGGGGCGAACTTCCGTCGGTACTGGCGCGAGACCGGGGCGAGGGAGTTCGCCTTCGACACGCGCCACAACTGGGAGATCTCGGAGCGCACGCGCGCGAACGCATCCGGACGCTTCGTCACGAACTCGAACTTCGTGACGCAGAACTCCTTCGATCCCCGTGAGGTCACCCAGACCCTGAACTCGACCGCAGGGTTCTCGCATCGCTTCGACTGGGGGAACCTCTCCGTGACCGCCAACCGGCAGCAGTACCTCACGGATGACCGTGTGGACCTGAATCTTCCGAACCTCCGACTCTCCCTGTCGACCCTGACCCTCTTCGCCGCCTCCCCCGCGACGGCGCGCTGGTACAACAACCTCTCCCTCGGAGGCAGTGCGACCCTGAACCGGAACGTGTTCGACCGACCCGTGCAGGACGACACTCTCTTCGTGCTCTCCCGTGCCGACGAACGGCGCACTCAGGGCTCGCTCAATGCATCGGCCGGCCTCGGCAACTTCAGCCTCAGCGGGAACGTGCAGCTGTCGGAGAACCTCTTCCGTGATGTGCCGGGGGCTCTCCTCCCGGAGTCGTCGCACGCCGCGGGGGCGATGGTCGCACGCATGGGCGGATACACCTCGGGTGATGGGCTTCCACCCGCTCTCGACCCCTTCCTGCAGTCGGACCTCCTGGATGATCCCCTTACTCGCGGTAGCTTCACCCGTTCGACGGGGAGTTGGCGAACGAGCCTCAGTTACCGACAGGACCTCATCGGGTCGACGACGCTGAGCCCGTCGATCGGCCTCTCGGCCGACCTGCTCCAGTCAGACTCGATCCCCGATGCCCGAAGCATCGTGTCCGGACCGGTGCGAATCACGACGGGTGCTCGCCTGCAGACCGACCTCTACGGGTTCTATCCCGGCTTCTTCGGCTTCGACGCGGTGCGGCACAAGATCACTCCTTCGGTCACCTTCGACTACTCTCCGGCCGTCAGCCCCACGGCCCTCCAGGAGGAGGTCTTCGGCGCCCGCACCTCCCAGCCAAGAAAGGTCCTGAACTTCGGCTTCAACCAGACCTGGGAAGCCCGACTTCCGGAGCGGGAGGAGCCCGTGCGGCCCCGTCCCGCGACGGATGATCCGGCCGTCCCCGCCGACAGGGTCGAGGTGGACGACCCCGAAAGGGAGCCCCCTGTCGAGGGAGCGGAAGACGCGGTGGACCTGGATGCTCCACCTGCCGGGGACAGGCGAGACGATGGCCTGCGTCGGGCCCCGCGCGCCAGAGTTGTCACCCTTCTGGCACTCAACACGAGCGCAGTCACCTACGATCTGGTCGAGGCCGATTCCACCGGGGAGTTTCTCCTCGGGTTCCAGACGACCCGGCTCTCGAATACCGTGCGGTCCGACTACCTGCGCGGCCTCGACCTCTCCTTCGAGCACGATCTCTTCGAGGACACTCGGAATGGAGTGGGCGGAACGGATGTCTCCCGGCGCTTCGCGCCTCACCTTTCGCGGATGTCGATGGGCTTCCAGGTCGATCACCGCTCCGGTCTCGTGCGCTGGCTCGGCGGAATCGTCGGGGTTGGTGACAGGGAGGCTCCGAGGCCGGACCCCGACGCGCAGGCCGAGGATGAGCCACCCATGGAGGTGATGGGAATCCGACTGGACGAAGGGTTCGACCCCACCCGGGTCATCCCGGGTGGCGAGGACGACCAGTTTGGTCCTCCGATCCGACAGGAAGGGTGGAGCGCCCGGCTCTCCTACTCGCTGCGTCGACCAAGGGAAGTCGAGGGAGCCACGACGGGAATCACGCGGGCACAGATGCTCCAGTGGACCCTCCGTTTCGCGCCGACGTACCACTGGGATGCGAGCTGGACCTCGTCCTACGACCTCGAGTCGAACCGGTTCAACGACCACTCCGTCAGGCTCACGCGAGACCTCCACGAGTGGGAAGCGATCTTCGGCTTCCGGCAGACCGCGACGGGGAACTGGTCCTTCCAGTTCGAGGTCGCACTTCGAGCCAACCGGGAGCTGCGCGTGGAGCACGAACAGCGAAGCTTCGGGCGTGGCACGCGAGCGACGGATCCGTTCTGAGAAACGAGGGTCGAGGCTGCTTTCCAACCGACCCAGCGCCTGAGGGGGAAGAGAGATGACAGGTAGGATTCATCCGAGGGGACACGCGACACGGATCGCCGCTCTCCTCATCCTGGTCGTGGCGTCGGCCTGCGAGGTCGAGGGCCCGGGAGGCCTGGGTCCTGGAGCGGATCCCGCACCCCCGAGGAGTGTCGATGCCAGCTACTACGCGCGCGCCGTGACGGTGACCTGGGAGCTCCATCCTTCATGGGCGGGCGAGTCCTTCCGGGTCTACGGGAGGAGAACCACGGATGCCTCGTACTTCCGCGTTGCGGAAGTCACGAGCTGCATCGAGTCCCGTTGCCAGTACGTGGACCTCAACATCGAGGGGGGACGACGCTACGAGTACTATGTGGCGGCCGTCAACGATCGCGGCATCGAGACCCCCTCCGAGTTCTCCGTCGAGGTCGATGTGCCGCACCCCGTGCCCCCCCCCGTTCCCGACGGCCTCGAGGCCGTGGCGCTGGACGGCGTGATCTTCCTGCGGTGGGGTAGCCAGAGCCGTACCGCAGATGACTTCGCCTTCTACCGGGTGTACCTCGAATTGCAGGGTGGGGAGCTGATCCTTCTCGGGGAAACGGACTCCGAGGGTTTCCTGGACCTCCTCGCGGAGAACGGGGCCACGTCGCGCTACCTCGTGTCGGCGGTCGATCGATGGGGCCACGAGAGCGAGGGGAGTTCGAAGGCCGAAGGGACGCCGAGGCCGGACTTCCATGGCGAGCTGGTCTATGCCTGGGAAGATCGGCCGGATCTCTCCGGGTTCCGGTTCCAGGAAGACGAGTTGCTCGACCCCATCCTGCCCGGGAACTCGGCGCAGCGTCACTTTCGGATCGAGGTGGATGCCAGCGGGTGGTGGCTCGTTCCGCGGTCCGGAGTGGAGGTTCATCGTGAGGCCTACCTCACCACGGCCCTGCGCTGTGGCCCGGGCTCCGACGCGAGCTGCACCGAGCTGACCGAGGCGCCCTCCTCGGACTATTCCGGAGAGGACATTGGCCTTCTCCCCGGCCTGACCTACATCGTCCGAGTGCCGGCAGGAGGAGGTGACTGGCGCTACGGAGCAATCCGCGTGAGCCACACGGGGTTCGCGCAGGACGGCGCGCTCGTCATCTTTGACTGGGCCTACCAGCTCCAGCCGGGGAACCCAGCGCTGTCGCCGGCGCCGGGGGCCGCGAACCGGTCACAAGGGGAGTGATCGCCCCAGGGACAGACGTGGCCGAATCCGGCCGGGAGCGCGGTTGTGCGTCGCCCTCCCCGCCCGCTATCTTACCGGCCATGCTCCCCGTTCTGGAGGCCGTACCCAACTTCAGCGCCGGCCGCGATCCAGCCCTCCTCAAGGAGTTGGTTCGCGCGGCCGAGGGGGCGGGCACGGAGGTCCTCGATGCCTCTGCCGATGCCGATCACAACCGGTCCGTCCTGACCCTGGTCGGGACGCCGGGCGAGATCGAGGAGGCGGCGGTGCGACTGGCGTCTCTGGCAGTCGAGGCGATTGATCTTCGAGCACAGGAAGGTGTTCACCCTCGGGTTGGGGCGCTCGATGTCTTCCCCGTCGTTCCCCTTTCGGGGGTGACGGAGGCCGATGCGACAGCGCTGGCGAGGCGGATCGGGAGGCGGTTCGTTGAGGAACTGAGCCTCCCGGTCTTCTTCTACGCGCTTGCTTCCGACCCTCCGGGCCGAGGCCTCGGGGAACTGCGCAAGGGTGGGTTCGAGGCGCTGACGAGGGGGGAAGCACGTCGACCCGACCTGGTTCCCCGCGAGGGACCGGGGAGGGGGGGCATCCATCCTTCGGCAGGGGTGAGTTGCGTTGGAGCCCGGCCGCTCCTCCTCGCTTGGAATGTGGACGTGGAGGGCATCGACATCGCGGGGCTGCGGGAAGTGGCACGTGGCCTCAGAGAGACGGACGGCGGGCATGAGGGTTTGAGGGCGCTCGGGCTCGAACTGGAGAGACAGGGGAGGATGCAGCTTTCCATGAACCTGGAGGACGTGCGCAGGCGCGCCCCCTTCGAGGTGTTCCGCGCACTGGAGCGGACGATCGAAGACCGGGGGGGCCGGATCGTCCGCACGGAGGTGATTGGAATGGTGCCCGACGAGCTGGTCCTCGCGGCGGCTGCGGACCGGCTCCTGCTCGATGATCCCCGTTCAGACCGCCTCCTTGCCGGACGAATCCTTTCGCACGCTGGCGAGAGGGCTCTTCGTGCCGCGATGGAGGTCGTCAGGGCGGCCGAAGGCGAGGAGGAGGCACTGCCTGCTCGTCTTCGGGAGGCATTGCGCGAACTGAAGCTCGTGTGCGCGGGAGCGCGGAACGACACTGGCGAGAGCCCTTCTTCCCGTGGAGGGTCGCCATGAGTCGAAGACTGAGGGAGCAGGCTCGGCGCTTCGAACAGGCGGAGGACTGGGCCAGAGCCCTGGAGCTCTACTCGCGCGCCATGGACGAGGAGGAGCAGGAAGAGTCTTCCATCGCCCTGCTGAATCGCGTGGGTGACCTCCAGGTCCGGGTGGGCGACCTGTCCGGCGCCGTCGAGAGCTACGAGCAGGCGATCGAGAGTTACCTGGCGGCGGACCTGCCCAACAACGCGCTCGCGGTATGCCGCAAGTTGGAGCGAAACGTGCCGGGACGTGCCGGGGTCCGTCTCATGATGGGACGCATCCGGGCGAAGCAGGGGTTCGTGGTCGACGCGCGCGAGGACTTCGTGGCGTATGCGGAGATGCAGCTTTCCCAGGGAGACCCGGACGAGGCCCTCCGATCCCTGGAGGAGTTCGCCTCGCTCGCTCCGGACGATGTTGAACTCCTCGTACTTCTGGCGGAGCAGCTCCAGCGAAGCGATGAGACGGAGAGGGCAGTGGCTCGCCTCCACGAGGCGCGGGCTGTGGCACTCCGGAGCGGAGACGAGGAGCAGGCGCGGCAGATCGGCGAGCGTCTGGAAGAGCTGAGCGACGGCAGTCCAGCGGCGGCCGCCATTCAGGCGGAGGGATTGGAGAGGGACAGGGACGAACCGCCCGAGGCGGTCTCCACCGTGGATGACGTCAACGAACTCGAATCGGCCCTCGATGGGGGCATCGCCTTCGAGTCGACCACCCTCGGGGGGGACGAGGTTCCCGAGGACCTCGAGCCGCTCCCCGGACTGGAATCCACGGCCGAGGTCGTTGATGCCGTGTCCGAGGCTGGGGTCGACGACCTGCCGAGCGGTCCGAGTCTCGATGCGATCGAGCCGGAGTCGGAGCTCGACGACACGCCCTCTTTCGCGGCACTCGAGGGCACGGTCTTCACCCTTGACGAGGAGCCCGCCGACGCAGGTGGCGGTGAGGAGGATGCCCCTGACCTCGAACAGGCAGAGGACGGCGGAGGGCCTTTCGAGCTTCCCCTCCTCGCGTCATACGACGAGGCTCCAGACCACGGCACGGAAGACGACGACTCCTGGCGAGCCACCGCGCACCCCCCGAATGAAGCGCCTCCGGAGCAGGAGCTGTCCGCTCCCGAGGAGATCGACCTCATCAGGGCTGCCGGGCCGGACAGTGACGACCAGACGCCCCGAACCGCCGAGGAGTGGCGTGCACTCGGCGTCTTCTTCTTTCGAGAGGGGCGAGACGCGGAAGCGCGAGACGCGCTGGAGAGAGCCTACTCGGCGTTCGGGAGCGCGGGAGAGCCGGAGCTCGCGATGCGAGTGGTTCGGGAACTCATCTTCCACGAACCGGACCAGATCGAGCATCACCAGCGCCTGGTCGAGTATGCGCACGAGACGAAGGACCGAACGCTCATCGTGCCTGCCTATCTGGAGCTGGCTGAACTCCTCGTTCGATCCGGGGCGTCCCGCAAGGCCGAGGCGGTCTTCGGGCAGGTCCTGGCGCTCGACCCCCGGAACCCCAGGGCGCGCGAAGCGTTGGCCCGGCTTGCCGACGGGGACCGCCCCGAACCGCCGGGGGGGGGCGACGCGAACAGGACCAGGGACTACGTGAATCTGGGCGGGCTCGTGCTCGAGGAGGGTGAGGCGCAGTCCTTTCGGTGGAAGGTCCCCACGCTCGATCCTTCCGGCGACGAGGATGCGGACTTCGCGCGCATGCTGTCGCAGTTCAAGGAGAAGGTGTCCCAGAATGTCCCGTCGGACGATGCCGAGGCGCACTATGACCTCGGATCGGCTTACCGGGACATGGGCCTTCTCGATGAGGCGATCGCGGAGTTCCAACAGGCGATTCGCGCGCATCCGCGTCATGTGGCCGCATACGAGATGCTCGGAAAGAGCTTTCTGGATCAGGGCCAGCCCCAGATGGCCCTTCGGGCTCTGGGCCGCGTGCTCCAGTTGGACCACTCCGTGGAAGACGAACTCCTGGGGATCTACTACTACCTTGGGATTGCGAACGAAGAGGTCGGGAACCCGGAGACGGCTCGTGAGTTCTACGAGCGCGTCTTCTCTCTCGACATCAACTTCCGGGACGTGACGGAGCGGCTCAGGGAGCTGCGCTGAGCGCCACCCCCCAATCTCCGATCAGGCATTTCCGAGTTCAGATGACCCGAGTCGAGCCCCTGACGACCCCCCCGGTCTCGCGCCTTGCACGAATCCAGAGTCCGGTACGCGACCGCCTGGACGGAGTGGTCGACGAGATGCGCCGCATCCTGGTGGCCGATCTGGAACTCCACGAGGAGGTGAATGACTACCTCCTGAAGATGCGCGGGAAGCTCTTTCGCCCGACGCTTCTTCTTCTCGCCAACCAGATCGGGGGACATCCCCACCGCGATGCTCTGCCGCTGGCCGCGGTCGTGGAGATGGTCCACCTTGCCACGCTCGTCCACGATGATGCGGTCGACCACTCCGTGATGCGGCGTGGTATGCCGACGGTGAACCACCTCTGGACGCACCAGGTCGCGATCATCACTGGGGATTACCTCTATGCCAGCTCCTTGCGGGAGTTGGCACGTCTGGGTCACCTGGAGGCGGTGGAGGTCCTGGCCGGCGCATCGAGCGAGATGAGCGTCGGAGAGCTGCGTCAGCTCCTCTCCCACGACGCCCTGGACTTCAGTGAAGAGGACTACGAGCGACTCATCGCATGCAAGACGGCATCTCTGATGGCGGCGGCGTGCGAGATCGGCGCCCTCGTCGGAGACTCGAGGCACCGAGCCTCGCTTCGGTCCTTCGGGCATGCCCTGGGAATGGCTTTCCAGATCGCGGACGACCTCCTTGACTACACGGGTGTAGAAGCCATGACGGGAAAGCCAACAGGACACGATCTGCGCGAGCGGAAGGTGACACTTCCCCTGGTCGAGGCGCTTCGGCGCGTCGGCACACGGGACGCGGGACGGATCCGGCACTTCTTCACGCTTGCGGACCCTTCGGATGCCGAAATTGACGAGATCGTCAAGATCGTGCGCGAGGCGGGTGGGCTGGACTATGCGGCCGACCGGGCGCGTGCGTTCGCCGATCAGGCCCAGGCGGCGCTGGACGAGATTGGAGACGATTGCGAGGCGGTCCAAGCCATGGAAGCGGCGATTCGATACGCCGTCGAGCGGAGTCGCTGAGTGAGCATGCTTCTTGATGGGCAAAGGCGATCCCCGACGCGAGTTCTATGGGTACTTGTCGTGGGGCTCTTCCTGGGCGGGTTGCTGACTCTGCTCAGCGAGAGGTTCCTCCCGGAGAGCGCAGCACGGGAGTTCCTCACCACGTCCGTTCTCGCTTCCGTGGGCCCGCTTGCCGTCGACCTGGTAGCCGTGGCCTTCGTGCTCGGGCCAGTGTCCTTGACCCTGAACGTACTCACGCTGGTTGGAATCGCGCTGGTGGCCGTGATCGCGCGTGCCTGGATTTGAGACCCTGACGGCCGAAAACGGAGGCAGGAAACATGTTCGGTGGATTCGGAGTTTGGGAGATCGCCCTGATCTTTCTGGTCATTCTGCTCCTGTTCGGAGCGAAGCGCCTGCCCGAGATCGGATCGTCACTCGGGAAGGGAATTCGGGAGTTCAAGGGATCGCTTCGAGAGATTGAAAACGAGCTGAAGCTCCCCGAGGATCGGTCGCAGCCTTCCGCTTCGTCGACCCGCCGGGAGGTTGCTTCGGACCCTGTGAAGAGCGGCTCGAGCGATGCCACGAGCCAGGAGGGGAACGGCGAAGCCCCGAGGTCGGCAGCTCCCAGCCAATAGTGGACGGGTGACGGCGGCGGGGGTCTACCTGCCCGGGGGGATGGCGACGGATTGGCGACCACCGCCCGTTCACTCCGCGCACATGAGGAAAAGGGGGAGGAGGACCAGCCACGGTCCTCCTCCCCCTTGTTCACGTCCGATGCCGGGCCGAGCCCGCTTCGGCTGCCCCTGAGGTCAGAATGCCAACGGGATCTGCGGCCGGTCTGCCTGCTCTTCGATCTGCCGGAAGAACTGGGCGCGCCGATCGTCGATCCGCACCGTCTCGCGCAGCCCGTCGAGCCACCGCTCGAGCCGTTCCTGGCGGAGCTGCTCCGTGACCTGCATCCGCTGGAAGATCCTCTGCTCTTCCCACTCCTCCCGGTCTGCCGCGATGCGATCGTCGACCCGCATCAGGATGACCCGGTCAGCGAGCCGTACCGGACCGGCATACTCACCGATGCCAACGGAGAAAGCAGCGCCGACCGCGGCATTCCGTGAACCGATGTCGGGGACGAATTCCATCCGCGTGAACGGGCCCGCCTCCTGCACCTCGACACCGAGGCGGTCTGCCAAGTCCTCAAGCGAGGTCCCGGATCGAAGCTCACTTGCGAACGCGCGGGCTTCTTCGATCGTGCGCTCCATCTTGCGTTCCTCACGCAGACGGATTTCGATGTCCGTGGCCACCTCTTCGAGCGGCAGGATCCCGGGTCCCGCCTCGGCAAGGATCTCCATCATGTAGAAGGCCTGCCGGGTCTCGAAGACCGGGCTCACGGCTCCAACTCCCTCACGATCCTCGAAGATCCAGTCCTGCGCCTCTCCTGCGACGCCGATCCCCGAGAGCACTGCGAAGTCTTCCGTGACCTCGGCCTCCACGGGGGTGAGTCCGAGTTCGCGCCCCGCATCGGCCACCGTCACGCGCCGCCCCAGCGCTTCGAGAGAGTCGGCGAGGGTGAGGAGACGGATCTCGGACTCCTCGGTGCGTTCGAAGGTCGCCAGGAAGTGACGGGCCTCCACCTCGTCCCCGTCCCGAGACAGCACCTCGATCACGTGCCATCCGAAGGGCGTGCGGACAGGCTCGCTGACCTGCCCGGGCGAGAGGCTGAACGCAGCTTCCTCGAAGGGCTCCACCATGCGACCGCGCTCGAAGGTCCCCAGATTCCCTCCTGCCTCAGCAGTCGCGCGATCGTCCGTCTCGGCTCGGGCGAGTTCGCCGAAGTCCTCTCCCTCCTCGACGACGAGTCGCCGGAATTCCTGAGCGCGCTCGAAGGCAGTCGCCGTGTCGGCCGCGTCCGGGGCCTTCGACAGGTAGACGTAACGGACCTGGGCGCGCGCGGGCACCCGAAAGTCGTCTCGGTTGTCTCGGTAGAACCGCTCGACCTCCTGCCGGGTCACCTCCACCTCGGCATCCGGGACCTGCTGCGAGGGACGAAGTGCGATGAAGGAGATCGTCGCCTGCTCATTCCGGTCACGCCACATCTGCCAGAGCTGCTGGTCGGAGACATGGATCCCGGACGACAGCTGGCGCAGCAGCTTGCTGCGCGGAATTACCTCTCGATAATACTGTTCGAGTTGCATCAGGAACTGTGGGTCCTGTGCTGCCATCCGGAGCCACTCGTCGTACTTCTGCCGGTCGAACTGACCGTCCGTCAGGAATGCCGGGTCCTGCCGGAGCTCGGGAGGCGGAGAAGTCCGAACTGCCTGTCGGATCTCCTCGTCCGTGACACGGATGCCGCGGCGGTCCAGCTCACGTTGGATCAGGAGCTGCGTCACCACCTCGTCCCAGGCCATGTCCTCGATCTCCCGGTTCTGGGCCGACGAAATCGGCTCGTCCTGAGAGCGAGAGATCTGGTCGTAGAGGCTGCGGTAGGTGTTCTGGTAGAGCTGCACGGGCACACCCGTGCTCCCCACCCTACCCACGTCGCCACCTCCGGCCGTGCCACCACTCGCGTCCATGCCCCATTCGAACACCATCAGAGCCACGAAGGCTGCTGCGGTGATGAGCATGATCCACTTCGTGTTTTCCCGCATCTGACGCATCATGAATTGGGCCCCTCCTGATCACGGGCTCCCCGACCGACTCCTCGCGGGGAAGAGCGGGTCGTGGCGCTTCTTCCCCCCGGACTCCGCCGAGGCATGGCGCCCGACCGAGTCCATTGAAAATTTTCCGAATCCCTTGCTGGTACACCGCACGCGGGCGCAAGGTGCGCTCTGTGCGAGAGACAACCGGACCCGACGCCCGACGCGGTTGCCGGGCCGGAGGACCGAAGGCTCCGCGGAACGCCGGCGCGCGCGCTGCATCGGATGCTCGTCGGCAGGGGCCTGACTACCTCTACCTACCCCTGACGGGCCTTCCTACCCCATTTCAACAGGCGAGGAAACCTAACATTCGAGGAAGGGCCGCTCAACTGCGGGAGGCCGCCGTCGTTGACACCCTTCCCGCGGCATCCGTATCTTGGCCCGTCGGACCCCATCGTTCCCAATTTTCCTCCATCCGCGGAGAGCTGAAGGTGTCTCAGGCCATTGAGCAGGAGATCCGAACCCTTCGGGCCCATTTCTGGTCGGCCAGGGATCCGGAGGGGCGGGCCTTTGCCCCGCTCGCCGATGCCTATCGACGAAAGGGCGATCTGGTCGAGGCCCGATCCCTCGTCGATGACGGCCTTGCGCGTCTGCCGGACTTCACGCCCGGTTACCTCGTCGCTGCTCGCGTCCATCGGGAGAGTGGTGAGCCGGAGCGGGCAAGAGGTGCTCTGGATGCACTCCTCGCACTGGACAGGGAGAACGTGCTCGCACTTCTGGAGCGGGCCGAGCTCGCCCGTGACGCGGGCGACCGCGGCCAGGCAGTCGCCGACCTCACGGCGCTCCTCGAGCTGGCACCCGAACACCT
>SLDT01000128.1 GCA_007125125.1 Gemmatimonadota bacterium
CTCGGCCTCTGCCAGTGGCTCCCGAGGAACTGGGACCAGATGAAGCGGTTCGCGCACCACGAGATCGAGGGATACAACCAGACCACGCAGGCCCCCTACTGCGCCGCCTACCTCACGATCCTCGCGACGAAGTACGGGAGCTTCATCCCCGCCCTCTCCGAGCACCACGCCGGGGGGACGAACATCGGGCGCACCGTCCTGAACGGGGCCCGCCTCGGGGGCGAGGACCCGCGCGAGCAGTACCTCCTCGGTTCTGAGTTCGCGCGCGACCTGCGCCAGATCTCGCTTCCCAGCTACCGCGAGGTCGTGCGCTCCTACGGCCCCCGCTCCTTCCTCTACGCCGAGATGGTCTTCGGGAACGCGCACACCGTGCGCCACTACCGGGAGACGATCCCGCAGGAGCGAATCCACGCGATGCGGGCCCCGCGCAACATCCCCCTCGACGAGATCACTCGCCGTACCGGCCTGTCGGCCGACCAGGTGCGCCGCTACAACCCGGCCCTCGTGCGCCAGGTGCCCGCGCGCGCGAACCTCTACCTGCCAATGCGGGTGGAAGCCTTCGGCGCCGACGTCAGCTTCTGGCATGAGCCCGCCCCCGCCGCCTTCGCCGAGCTCCTGGAAGAGTTCCTCGCCCTCTCGCATCCCCCGATCCGCTGGGACGATCGCTCCTTCGAGCCCGTGCTGCAGGACTTCCGGGCGCGCTTCCGCGCCACCGGAACCGAGGAGGGTGAGATCATGGCGACCGTGCTCGCCTACGTGATCCAGGAGGCGCGCACGAGCGGGCGGGGCCAGATCCTCGCGGACTACGAGCGCGACCCCCGGATCCGGCGCCTCGTCGAGCTCGGCGTGCGGGAGCGGGAGAGCTTCCGGGCCGTGACGGAAAACGCCACCGTGAACGCGCGCTGAGGCCGGACGCCGACAGCCAGAACGAAAAATGGCCCTCCGTCCTTCCCGCACCGGCGGGAGACGGAGGGCCCTTTCGTGGTCATGGCCGCTGCTGGACTCGAACCAGCGACCCCTACGATGTGAACGTAGTGCTCTACCAGCTGAGCTAAGCGGCCTGCCTTTCGGTGAGGTCGGCAGCGCCGCCGCCCTCGGAGTACCCCCACGGGGAATCGAACCCCGGTTTCCTGGCTGAGAACCAGGTGTCCTAGGCCACTAGACGATGGGGGCGAAAAAAAGCTCCCCTGTTCGGGGGAGAGTCACCAAAGTACAACGTCCGAACGGGGAGTTCAACCCCCTCCCCCCGGATCCCTCCGATCGCGGTCCCTCCAGCTCGGGAAGAACCACCAGCGCACCGTGGATTCCGCGACCCCGTCGCCCCAGGGGCTCCACTCCCCGAAGCGCCCGCTTCCCGCCCACTCCGGACGCTCGGCGGGGATCGCCGCATCCGGCACCCCTTCGGCCCCTTCCCGCAGAAAGTCCGCGACGACCTCGAAAGTCCGCCTGTCCTCGACGAGCTGCGTGTGCGAGGGGCAGCAGATTTCGAGGTTCAGCACCCCGGGGAGGAGCCCCGACGAGCTCGGGATCACCCGGAAGTCGACCGGGGTGCGCACCGCCAGAAGCTCCGTCTCCTGGATCCGACCCTCCTCGCTGTTCAGCTTCGTGAGAAAGTCGGTGCCGGGCACCATCTCGCGCCCCCCCTCGCCCCAGGCGAGCATCGCCGCCAGGGTGCCGCGGTGCGGGGTCCCGAGGAAGATCGCCCGGCGCACCACCTCCTCGCCCCCGTGGAAGGCAAGGTACTGGCGCACCGCGAGCCCCCCCATCGAGTGCGCCACGATGTCGATCTCGGCCGATCCCGTCCGCGCGCGAAGCCGCTCCACCGCGAGCCCGATCTCGCGTGCATGGTCCTCGTTGCTTCCGACCGCGTCGCGAAAGGACATCGCGTCGACCCGCGTCGCCGGCCATCCCGCATCGATCAGGTTGCGCCGGATCGGCTCGACCGTCGGGGCGTGGTCGCTCCACCCGGGCACGACGAGAACCGGGATGACCTCCGGGTCCGGGGTCGCGAAGACGTCCTGACCCGCCGCCGGAAGCGCGGCGATCGCGATGCAGAAGAGAAGCAGGGAGAGGGAGGCACACATTCGCATGCTCCCTCCTACACCGCGGGCGCCCCAGGAGTGTCGCCGCCGCCGTCGTCGCCCGCGGATTCATCGCCTGCAGGGCCGCCGCCCGCCGGGCCATCGCCCGCCAGCACCTCGGCAACCGACTCGAGGAGGAGCTCCGCCCCGAGGCGCGCGCCCTCGTCCGAGAGCACGAGGGGCGGGGAGAGCTCGACGACCTCTCCGTGGCGCCCCGCCGGGAGCACGATCACCCCGCGCCGGAGCGCCGCCTCGGCCACCCGGACCCCGAACTCGGCAGCCTCCTCGCCCCCCCCTGCCGGCTCGAACCCGAGGAAGGCACCCCGCCCCCGCACCTCGAGCCGGGCGTCGGCCGCGAGCGCCGCGCGCAGGAGGGTGCCGAGCTCGCGTGCCCGAGCGACGAGCCCTTCTTCCCGGACCACCTCGAGGAGGGTGCGCCCCGCCGCGCAGGCCAGCGGGTGCCCGAGAAAGGTCGAGGTGTGGAGCGCTTCGCCCGGGGAAGCGGGCCAGGCATCCATGACCTCGCGGGGACCCGCGCAGGCACTGAGGGGGAGGCCGCCCCCGAGGGCCTTCCCGAGGCAGACCAGGTCGGGGACGACCCCCTCGTGCTCGAGGGCGAGGAAGTCGCCCGTGCGCGCCACCCCCGTGAAGACCTCGTCGTAGACGACGAGCGCGCCCGCCTCCCGCGCGAGCCGCGCCACCTCGGCGAGGGCGCCCGGTGGGGGGACCCGCACCCCGCCTCGCCCCTGGATCGGTTCGAGGATCACCGCGCCGACGGGTGGTTCCGCGGCCAGGGCGCGGGCGAGGGCGGCGAGCGCGTCGTCCTGGCGGCCGGGCGCGGGGAAGGGCACGAAGCGGACCCCCTCGTAGAGCCGCGGGGCGAAGGGGCGGCGGAAGTCGTCGCGCTCGGTCGTGGCGAGCGCACCGAGGGTGAGGCCGTGGTAGCCCCCCTCGAAGGCGACGATCCCCGGGCGTCCCGTCGCGAGGAGCGCAGTCTTGAGCGCGATCTCGACCGCCTCGGAGCCCGCGCTCGCGAGGACGCTCCGGCTCTCGCCCCCCCAGGGGAGGTGCTCGGCGAGTGCCTCGAGGAACTCGACCTTCACCTCCGGGGGGTGCACGTCGCCCATCCCGTGCGGGAGCCGGGTCGCCTGCCCGCAGATCGCCTCCGTGATGCGGGGGTGGGCGTGGCCCGCGACCTGGACCCCGAAGGCCCCGATCATGTCGAGGAAGCGGTTCCCGTCCGCGTCCTCGACATTCGCGCCCGTCGCGCGCGTCCAGAAGACGGGAAAGTCCGGGCCGAGGAAGGTCACGTTGCGCGATTCGACCGCTCGCAGTCGGCGGCCGAGCGCGCGGGTGCGCGGCCCGGGCACGGGGGTCGCGATCCGGGGGGGGAGCGATCGGTCCATGGCCCGAAAGGTAGCGTGTTCCCGGGTGGGGCGCGCGGTGTGCGGCCGCCGGGTCATTCCGGCGGTGCGACGCCCTTCCCCGTCGAGCTTTCCCTGCGTAGTCTTCGAAAAGGGGGGGCGACCCGATTGCCCCCGAATCCGAGGCGTCCGAGCCTCCCTTCTTCGCCTTTGCCGGAGCTGGACCGATGGCCCACCGGGATGACCCGCTGTACATCGGAGACCGGAAGGTCGCGCCGGAGAGCCTGATGATGAGCTACGGGTACCTGCCCGCGCTCTCCGAAGGTGCGCTCAAGTGCCCGATCTTCCAGACCTCGACCTTCGTCTTCAACTCGGCCGAGGAGGGGAAGGCCTTCTTCGAGGTGGCCTATGGCCTGCGGGAGCGCGAGGCGGGCGAGAGCCTCGGCCTCATCTACTCGCGGCTGAACAACCCCGACCTCGAGATCCTCGAGGACCGGCTCTGCCTCTGGGACGAGGCCCAGGCAGCGGCGGTGTTCGAGAGCGGGATGGGTGCGATCGCGACGACCGTTCTCTCCTTTCTCCGGCCCGGTGACCGGCTCCTCTTCAGCGAGCCCGTCTACGGGGGCACGCAGTACCTCTTCCGGAACATCCTCCCGCAGTTCGGAATCGAGACCACCTCGTTCCGAGCCTCGGAGGGGCTGCTCGGAATGGAGCGCGCGGTGCGCCACGCCGCCGCCGACGGGCGCCTCCGGATGGTCCACCTCGAGACCCCGGCCAACCCCACGAACCACCTCGTCGACATCGAGGGAGCCGTGCGGCTCGCGCGCGAGGCGAGCGGGGTCGCCGATCGGGACCCCGACCGGCCTGTCCTCGTCTCGGTCGACAACACCTTTCTCGGGCCCCTCTTCCAGCATCCGCTCAAGCTCGGTGCCGACCTCGTCCTCTACTCCCTCACGAAGTACGTCGGGGGCCACTCCGACGTGATCGCGGGCGCCTGCCTCGGCTCGGCCGAGCTCATCGGGAAGGTGAAGGAGAGCCGGACCTTCTTCGGGAGCATGGCCGGTCCCTGGAGCGGCTGGCTCCTCATGCGTAGCCTCGAGACCCTCAAGCTCCGGATGACGCAGCAGGCCGCGAACGCCCGCATCATCGCCGACTGGCTCCTCGAGCAGCCCGGCGTGATCCGCGTCTACTACCCCGGGCACCTGAAGGAGGGCGACCGGGACTGGGAGATCTACCGTCGGCAGTGCCATGCGCCCGGGGGCATGGTCTCCTTCGACGTGGCCGGAGGGGAGGCTGGTGCCTTCCACCTGCTGAACCGGCTCCAGCTCATCAAGCTCGCGGTGAGCCTCGGGGGCACGGAGTCGCTCGCGCAGCACCCCGCCACGATGACCCACTCCGACATCCCCCCCGAGGAGCAGCGCCAGATGGGGATCACGGAGTCGATGGTGCGGCTCTCGGTCGGCGTCGAGGAGGTCGAGGACCTGAAGGCCGACCTCGCCCAGGCGATGGAGGGGCTCGAGGGCCTCTGAGGAAGGCACCCCGGGCCCCGCCCCGCCTCAGCGGCGGCCCACCCCCAGCAGGATCCGCCCCGCCACCGGCATCGCCTCGAGCTCGCGGTTCACCTCGACGACGAGGGCCGGGTCGTCCGTGATGATCCCGTCGGC
>SLDT01000238.1 GCA_007125125.1 Gemmatimonadota bacterium
CGCCTCGGCGGGATCGACGGGGTCGGCCCCTTCGGCCGGGCCGGACGCATCGGGTGCGTCGGCAGCGTCGGCCCGGTCGGGCAGCGCAACCTCGGGCCCGGCGGGAGCGACGGTGGCGGGCTCGCCGGTCGGCAGCGGGCGGTGCGGCTGCTGCGTCGTCCAGCCCCGGGCCAGGAAGGAGCCGGCCACGAGGAGCCCGACGGCAAGCGCGCCTGCTCCGAGAAGCAGGTTCAAGTCGCTCGATCGCTTCATCTGACTCCTCCGGTTGGGGGGCCACACCCGATGCACGCATGCGCCGAACCTTCAACTTACGGGTGGAGGGCTCCCCGGGCAAACCCTCTGGCGCGCGGTCGGGGATGCTGCGACAGGTTGCGCAGGGAGGGCCCGGGCATCAGCTTCCTCGACCCGGGACACCAAGGGGGGCGGATCGACCGCAGAGGAGACATGCAATGACGGAACGGGAGAATGGGACAGGGTTCCCGAAGGGGTTTCACGCGGCCACGGCGCGGGCGGGGCTGAAGCGGGAAGGCGACGACCTCGCCCTCTTCCACTCCGAGGTCCCGGCCACGGCCGCGGCGCTCTTCACGCGGAACCACTTCCCCGGTGCCCCCGTCATCGTCGGACGGGAGCGGGTCAGTTCGGGGCGACTGCAGACCATCGTCGTGAACGCGGGGATCTCGAACGTGGCGACAGGACCAGCGGGGATCGCGGATGCCCGCGAGATGGCCCGCCTCGCGGGAATCGAGACCGGCGTGCCGGAACAGCTCGTCCTTCCGGCATCGACCGGAGTGATCGGGCGCAGGCTCCCGATGGAACAGGTGCGAGACGGAATCACCGGCCTGGGTCGCCGGCTCGGTTCCGATCCCTGGCCCGCGGCGAGGGCGATCATGACGACGGATCGGGTCGCGAAGGTGATCACGGCCAGCGTGGGCGAGGCCAAACTGACCGCAGTGGGCAAGGGCGCAGGAATGATCGCGCCCAACCTTGCCACGATGCTCGTCTTCCTCTTCACGGACGCCGCGCTCGACCGCACGAACGCCGACCGCATTCTTCGTGGTGCCGCGGAGCGAAGCTTTCAGCTCCTTTCCGTCGACACGGACACGAGCACCTCGGACATGGTTGTTCTCCTGGCCAATGGGCTCGCCGGAGAGGTCGACCCTGAGGCGTTCTCCGATGCGCTCGGGCGCGTCTGCCTCGAGATGGCAGAGAGGATCGCCCGGGACGGCGAAGGCGCCACGAAACTCCTGGCGGCTCGGGTGTCGGGCGCCTTTGACGACGGCGAGGCGCGGAAGATTGCGCGCGCGATCATCGAGAGTCCCCTCGTCAAGACGATGGCCTACGGGGCCGATCCCAACGTCGGCCGGATTCTCATGGCGATCGGCAAGTGTGTCGACTGTCGAGTCGAGCCCTCCCGTGTCTCTGCCGCCATCCAGGGCGTCGAGGTCATTCGGGAAGGTACGCGCAGCGACTTCTCCGACGCGCAGGTGCGGCGCCTTCTCGAAGGAGAGGAGGTGCGGATCCAGGTCGAGCTCGGAGTCGGCGGGGGCGAGGGCCTGGCCCTCGGGTGCGACCTGACCGAGGGCTACATCGAGGAGAATGCTGCCTACGCGTCGACCTGACGGGCGATGTGTGCTGGTCTTTGCAAGGGCACGGCGTCTTGGTACATTGTCATGCTGTGAAGTCAGCAGGAACGGCCTCAGGAACAGGCCCGCCGAAGAGGAACGGGAGAGCACGGAGTCCCGGAGACCCCTCGGCAAGAATGAACCAGACACCCAGATAAGGACGCGAACATCATGCGAATCAAGGTTCTCACCACGGCCCTCCTCTTCGGCCTCGTTGCCTGCGGTGATGGCGAGCCCGCCGACCAGCCGGCGCCCGGTCCGGCTCCCGCGGAGCAGCCCGCCGCCGAGCCGGGGGTCCTGACCACTGCCGAGTGGTTCGAGGTCGACCACGACGCCCAGACCGTCTCGATCGAGCTGATTGCCGGGACTACTTCCGCGAACAACTACTGGAACTTCCATGGCCTCTTCGGAGGGCGTGGAGGGATCACGGTCCCGGAGGGGTACACGGTGACCCTCACGCTCGTGAACCGTGACCCGAACATGGGCCACTCGGTCGGCGTGGGCGAGCTGATGGCTACCTGGCCGAACAGCTTCACCCAGGTCACCCCGGTCTTCGAGGGTGCGGTCACCTCGAACCCGACCTCGATGACGGAGTCAACGCTTCCGGGCGAGTCCGAGACGATCACCTTCACGGCCGACCAGGCCGGAGAGTTCGCTCTGATCTGCTACGTGATCGGGCACGCCGCGTCGGGGATGTGGCTCCCCTTCAACGTCTCTGCCGAGGGCGAGGCGGGCGTCATCACGAGCTGAACCCGCTCCCCGGACGAACGAGTCCGAGGGCCGGATTCTGGGGCCACGCCATCTTCGGATGGCGTGGCCCTTTTTTTTTCTTGCGGGTCGGGTCTGGACGATCGTGCCGGTGACCCCCTACTTTGCCCGTTTCAACCTTGCCTGGCCCGACGTGCGGGCCCCTCTGCCCCAACCCCCGGTACTCGTGACCCCGAGATCCAGGAAGTCGTCGGCCGTCGCAGTCTTCTCGCTCCTGCTCGCCGCATCGTGCATCCAGCCGGCATCGGACGGCCGGATGGCGGAGGACCCATGGACGCTGAGAGCCGAGAGAACCGGCTTCGAGGAAACCGCAACCTACGACGAGGTGGTGCAGCTCCTGGAGCGGGCAGCCACGGTCCACCCCGGGTTGCACCTGACCCGATTCGGATACTCGAACGAAGGTCGGGCTCTCCCTCTTCTGGTTGCGGGTCCGGTCCGTGACGGCTCGCCGGAAGCGGTCAGGGAGGCGGAGGTTCCAGTCGTGTATCTCCAGGGGAACATCCATGCCGGGGAGGTCGCGGGCAAGGAGGCTCTCCTCCGTCTTGTGCGTTCGCTGGCCCTCCGGGAGCAGGAGGCCCTCCTGCGGGAGGTGGTCCTCCTGATCGGCCCCATCTACAACGCGGACGGAAACGAGCGCATCGACCTCCGGAACCGTCCGCGCCAGCATGGGCCGATCGCCGGAATGGGCACCCGTGCAAACGCGCAGGGGCTCGATCTGAACCGGGACCAGATGAAGCTCGACTCGCCGGAGGGACGCTCCCTTGCCTGGTTGCTGACGAACTTCGATCCTCATGTCTTCATCGACCTGCACACGACGAACGGCACGAGACACGCGTACCACCTGACTTACTCGCCTCCGCTTCATCCTGCCACGCCGGGGTCGATCGACGTTCTTCTGCGCGATCGTCTCTTCCCCGAGGTCACGGCCCGGATCGCGGAGCGGTGGGGATGGCACTTCTGGCACTACGGAAACACTTCCGTCCGCCAGGGGCAGCGGGGCTGGTACACCTTCGACCATCGTCCCCGCTTCGTCACGAACTATGCCGGTCTCCGCAACCGGATCGGCATTCTGAGCGAGGCCTACAGCTACGCCACATTCGAAGATCGGATCCTGGCCACGGAGCGTTTCGTGGACGAGATCCTGCGGTGGATCCGGAATCACCCGGACGAGGTCCGTCGGGTCGTGGCGGACGAGGATGCGCGCGACCTGCGCGGCGAGAGCATCCCGGTGCGGGCGGGGTTCCCGGCGACGGCCCCGGACCATGTCATCCTCATGGGCGATGTCGAGGAGGAGGTCCACCCGTGGACGGGACAGGTGATCCTGAGGCGGACGGACGAGGTGCGCGAAGACCCGATGCCGGCTCACATCTCCTTCGAGGGCATCGAGTGGGAGGTAGTACCGGAGGCCTATTACTTTCCTGCGGGGCTCTCCGTGCTCGTGGACCGCCTCCGAGCGCACGGGGTGCGACTCGAGGCCTCGGACGCACCGGCCGGCGAACGGCTCGAGAGCTTCCTGGTTGGCAGCGTGCAACGGGCCGCACAGCCCTTCCAGGGGCGAAACGAGGTCACGGTGACCGGCGTCTGGGGGGTGGCCCCGGACGAGCTGGATCCCGGGGACTGGTGGCGGGTGCCGATGGACCAGCCCCTGGCCCGGCTTGCCTTCCTCCTGATCGAGCCGAGGGCCGACGACGGCTTCCTGAACTGGGGGCTGCTCGACGCCTGGGTCGAGGCGGGCGTGCACTATCCGGTGCTGCGGCGGGCGGCCGCCCAATGAGATGACCCTTTCAGGAGTTGGCTGACCATGGGCCAGAATGTCGAGAACGCGGACCTGAAGCCGGAGGCGATTCGTGCGTTCACGAAGTCGATCCTCCGGGATCTGAGTGCCCTCGAGACGATGCTTCGGGAGGGGCTGATCGAGGATGGAGTGCGGCGGTTCGGAGCCGAGCAGGAGTTCTTTCTGGCAGGACGGGGCTGGCGGCCGGCTCCGGTGGCCCTCGAAGTCCTGGACCGTGTCGAGGGAGAGCCCTTCACGACCGAGCTCGCCCTCTTCAACCTGGAGGCGAACCTGCCCCCGTTTCTCCTGAAGGGGTCGAACCTGTCGGCCCTCGAGGCCGAGACGGAGCGCCTGGTGCGAGCGGCGAGGGAGGCAGCGAATGCCGAGGGGGCCGAGGTAGTCCTGACGGGGTGTCTGCCGACGCTCGTGAAGTCGGATCTCACCCTCGAGCAGATCACGCCAAAGGCCCGCTACTTCACATTGAACGAGGCGCTCACGACACTTCGAGGAGGGGAGTACCACCTCCGGATCGAGGGGAGCGACGAGCTGCACCTCCGACACGATTCCGTGATGCTCGAGGCCTGCAACACGAGCTGCCAGGTTCACCTCCAGACAGGGCCCTCGGAGTTCCCGAGGCTCTACAACGCCGCCCAGCTCGCGACGGCCCCCGTTCTCGCGGCGGCGGTGAACTCGCCGCTGCTCTTCGGAAAGCGCCTCTGGGCCGAAACCCGGATCGCCCTCTTTCAGCAGTCTCTCGACACGCGCTCGGCCACCCCGTACATGCGTGACCTGAGTCCGAGGGTGCGGTTCGGTGACCAGTGGCTCGAGGGGAGTGTGACGACCCTCTTCGAGGAAGACCTAGCGCGGTTCCGCGTGCTCATGGCGGGCCCGGTGGACGAGGACCCGTTCGAGGCGCTCAGGATGGGGCGCCCACCGCGCCTCCAGGCCCTGCAGCTCTACAACAGCACGATCTATCGGTGGAACCGGCCCTGCTACGGGGTCGGAGAGGGGAAGCCGCACGTGCGGATCGAGTGCAGGGCCCTTCCTTCGGGTCCGACCGTGCACGATGAGGTCGCGAACGCGGCCTTCTGGATCGGGCTGACCCTTGGGGTGGCCGATCTCTACGGTGACCTGACGGAGCGGATGGCCTTCTCGAATGTGAAGTCGAACTTCCTGCATGCGGCGCGATATGGCCTGAACGCCGGCCTGCGCTGGGTCGATGGCCGCACCGTGGGTGCACCGGAGCTGATCCTCGAGACACTCCTGCCGATCGCTGCTTCGGGCCTGCGGGCAGGCGGGGTGGATGAAGCGGAGATCGACCGATACCTGACGACGATCGAGGCCCGGGTTGCGTCGGGCCAGACCGGGAGTGAGTGGGCCATGCGTTCGCTGGCCGCAATGGAGGGGACGGGCACCCTCTCCGAGCGACTGGCGGCGATCACGAGTGCAACCGTGCGCCGGCAGCAGGAAGGAGGAGGACCCGTCCACACCTGGTCCTTGGCCCGTCTCGAGGAGGCCGGGGGCTGGACGCATGCGTACACCCGGGTCGAGCAGTACATGACCACGGACCCCGTGACCGTGAACGAGAGCGAGCTCGTCGACCTCGTCGCCTTCGTGATGGAGCGGGAAAAGATCCGGCACATTCCCGTCGAGGACAGTGACCACCGGCTCGTGGGGCTGGTCTCCTACCGATCGCTCCTGCGCTACTTCGTGGACAGCGACGCTGCCGGATCCAGCGAAACGCCGCCCGTGCGCGAGGTCATGGAGACGGAGCTCGTCACCGTGGCCCCGGACACCCTGACTCTCGATGCGATCGATCTCATGCGCGATCGCGCCATTTCCTGCCTCCCGGTCGTTCGGGGAGGGAAGCTGGTGGGGCTCGTCACGGAGCGACACTTCATGCCGATCGCCTACGAACTCCTCGAGGAGCGCCTGCGGCGCGACGAGGGGCCATGACCCGGCTCCCATCGGACTGACGGATGCTTCCTTCGCGGGTCGGCGGCCGCGGGGCGGTGGCCCGGTTCAGTTGGCTGGCACGGTTCGATCGCGAGACCAGGCGCGCAGGCTCTGGATCTGCTCGCGCGCGGTGACGGAGAGGGGGCGCGTCGCCGCGGCCTCCGCGAGAAGCAGTTCGGTGTCGAAGGGCTTCCCGCCGGCGAAGGCCGCGTGGAGTCCCGAGACCACGACCTGCTCGAGCTCCGCGCCCGAGAACCCCTCGGTCGCCGCGGCGACGCGCGCGGCATCGATCGACGCCGGGTCTCGCCCCCGCCGGGCCAGGTGAATCCGGAGGATCTCCGTGCGAGCCTCCGTACCGGGGAGGTCCACGAAGAAGACCTCGTCGAAGCGCCCCTTTCGCAGGAGCTCGGGGGGGAGCTGGTCGACCTGGTTCGCCGTGGCCAGGACGAAGACCGGTTCGCGCCGCTCCTGGAGCCAGTTCAGAAAACGCCCGAGGATGCGCCTCGAGACCCCACCGTCTTCATTCCCGCCCTGGGCGAAGGCCTTTTCGATCTCATCGATCCAGAGCACGACCGGCGCCATGCGCCCCGCAAGGCGGAGCGCCCGTTCGAGGTTCCGCTCCGTCTCTCCGATGTAGCGGTTGTAGAGCCCTGCCGGATCAAGCCGCAGGAGAGGAAGGCTCCACTCCGTCGCCACCGCCCGCGCACAGAGGCTCTTGCCGCACCCGGGGACTCCGGTGAGAAGCAGCCCCTTCGGGAACTCGAGGCCGAAGGCGCGAGCTCCCTCGGGATCGCGGACGAGGGCGGTGCGTCTCCGAAGCCAGCCCTTCAACCCGGCAAGGTCGGCCACCTCGGCGAGTTCGTAGTTGGCCGGGGTGTACTCGAGGACGCCCTCCCGTTCGATGATGCGCCGCTTGTGGTTCGAGATCACCGCGAGGTCGTCGGCCGTGAGCCGTCCGTCTTCGAGGATGGCCCGGGTCAGGAGCTTCTCGGCCTCCATCAGGGTGAGCCCCTGGAGTTGCCCGAGGAGCCGATCGAACTCGGTCCGGGTGAGTGCCACATCGACCTGCTGTCGGCCCTGCAGGTCTCGGACGATGCGCGCGAGGAGTTCCCGCAGTTCTTCCCTTCCC
The DNA here is from genome assembly GCA_007125125.1 of Gemmatimonadota bacterium. Classification (GTDB taxonomy): domain Bacteria; phylum Gemmatimonadota; class Gemmatimonadetes; order Longimicrobiales; family Gaopeijiaceae; genus SLDT01. The sequence continues at coordinate 7,250 of SLDT01000238.1, forward strand.
GGGGCGGGGAGCTCGACCGGGGCGAGCCTCGATCGGAGTCCGGGTGGAAGCTCGATTCCCTCGCCGACGAGGAGGATCCCGGCTCCGAGTGTCTCGAGCCTGTCCAGCGCCTCCCGGAACTTTGCCTGCAGGAGCGAGCTTCCGGGGAGCTCCGCCTCGATGCCCTCCAGGAGGTAGAGCGCGCCCTGATCGGCGGCGGCGATGTGGCGGAGGGCCCGCTCGAGCTCCCGTGTTTCGTAGATCGCTCCTTCCCGGTCGAGGCGCATGAGTCCCCGCGCACGGGACCAACGAAAGAGGGGCAGCCCCATCCGATCCGCGAGGAGTTCCACGAGCGTGCCCACCCGACTCCGATCCTCGCTCGGGATCAGGAGAAGGGGGTGTCGTGAGCGCAGGAGGAGCTCCGCATCGCGAAGGGGATCCTGGAGCGCCATCAGCCCCCCCTCAACTCGCCCGCGGGAGGCGGGTCAGCGCCTCCTCGACGGGCGGGTCGAAGTGCAGGTCGATTTGCGGGAAGGCGATCTCGATTCCGTCTTCCTTGAAGGCCCACCAGATCGCTTCTCGAAGGGCCGAGGCGAGCCTCGGACTCGTCCAGGCATCCGCGCTCCAGATCGATACCTGCCAGTCGACCGTGGAGTCACCGAAGTCGACGAGGAGCACGACGGGGTCACGGGATGGGTCCCGGCTCGGCACACTCTCGGCAGCCCGCATGAGCGCAGCGCGCACCTGCCTCATGTCCGACTCGTACGAGACCCCCACATCGGCGCGCACCCGATAGAGCGGGTCTTCGAGGGTGAAATTCTTCACGGTGGACTGCACGAGGGAGGCGTTCGGTATGATAATCTCCTCCTCGTCGCGCGTGCGTGCGATTGTCGTGCGAATCCCCATCTTGAGTACCCGGACCACTCGGCCCTCGACCTCCACGATGTCGCCCGGCTTGATCGCCCGCTCGATGAGCAGGATCAGCCCCGAGACGAAGTTCTGCGCGATGTTCTGCATCGCGAAACCGATACCGACCGCGAAGATCGCACCCGCCGCGAAAAGCGCACTCAGGTTGATCCCGACCTCGGTGATCGCGATCGAAAGCCCGATCGCCATGACCGTGTAATGCAGGAGCCGCTTCGTGATCGCCGTGGTTCCCGGGTCGGTGACCCCGCGCGCCCTGAAGGTTCGGTCGAGCCCCCGCTGGAGCACGTTCGAGATCCACCAGGTCGCGACGATCATGATGCCTACGATAAGAATCGTCGTCACCGTGACATACTGGTCTCCCACGGGGAAGAGCGGGTAGTTCAGCACCGTGTGCACGATCTCCGCGAACTCGCCGAAGCCGAGGTCCGCGAGGAACGTCGAGACGACCTCGGTCTCGGCTGGGAGTTCGGGATCGACCTCCTGTTCCTGAGCCGGAGCGGCTCCGAAGAGGAGTCCTGAGGGAGCGAATGGTGCCATGGGAGCCTCCGGGGCGCGTTCGGGAAGAAGGGTTCAGCGGGGTTGGCCTGCGTCGGGCGCGCCTGATCGCGATCGAGGGTCAGCCGGGGGTGCCTTCCACCTCGTCGAAGAGAGCCCGGACCCGGCCGAGCGCCTCGTCGAGTTCCTCGGCGGGCGGGCCGAAGCCGATCCGGATGAAGCCGTCGAGCCCGAACTGGTCTCCGGGCACGACGAGAACGCTCTTCTCGACGCGGAGCCGCTCTGCGAGGTCGGACGAGTTGATCGGGGTACGGTAACGGACGAAGGCGATCGCGCCTGCCTCGGGTGCCTGGTAGCTGAAGCGCTCGCCCTGGTCGGCAACCCAGCGGGCGAGCTGCTCGCGGTTCGCCGCGATGATGCCGCGCGTGCGCTCGAGGACCCGGCTGCGGACCCCCTGGGCGAGAGCGAGGGTGGCCAGCGCATCGGAGAGGGTCGCGGGGGTGATCGTCGTGTAGTCCGTGCGCGCCCAGAGATCGGCTGCGAGGGGGGCGTTCGAGACCGCCCACCCCACGCGGAGCCCCGGAAGGCCGTATGCCTTCGAGAGGGACTGGGTCACGACGACCCGCTCCCCCCGGCCATGAAAGGAGGGGGTGGGGTCGCCCGAAACCTCGGCGCCGCTGTACACTTCGTCGGCCACGATCCAGGCGCCGTGGCGTTCCGCGTGTTCGAGGATCGCGCTCATCCGGTCGGGGGCCAGAATCGCTCCCGTGGGGTTGTTCGGATTCGTGACAAGGAGTGCGCGCGCGCCCTTCTCGAAGGCGCGGCGCACGTCGTCCGGATCGGGTTGCCAGCCCTCGGCCTCGCGGAGGGGCACCGGGAAGAGCCGGCCCCCGAAGCTGCGCACGAGCCCGGGGATCTGCATGTAGGTGGGAAGAACGGCTGCCCAGTCGTCCCCCTCCTCGAGGAGGCGCCAGAGAACGGCGAAGTTTGCCTCTGCGCCCCCCACGGTCGCAAGGACATCGTCGGGGCCCGCCCCGGGGTAGAGTGCCGCGATCCGCGCCCGGAGTTCGTCCGAGCCATTCGACTGGCCGTAGCCGAGCCGCAGTTCGAGAAGCCCGGCCGCCAGCGACTCGCCCTCGGCACCCCCCAGCGCCAGGAGTTCGCGGGTCGACATGGGGTGCACCCCCGACTCGGAGAGGTTGAACTCGACCCGGTGCTCCCAGGTCGACTGCCAGCGTTCCATTTCAAAGGGCTCGAAGGGACTCATCGGGGTTCCGGTTCGGGGCGAGGGTGGGCGTGGATGCCGCGTTTCCGGGCGGATCCTACCCTCGGAGCCGGGTGCGGGGCAACCCCGGGGCATTCTCCCCGCGGTCCACGGGGGGTTATCTTTTGCGCCGGACCCCGACCCCCGTTCCCATCCCGACCCTGTGCCATGCCCCAACTTCGACTTCCCGACGACCTCGTCCGGCGTGGCGGGGGCGGCCGGATCGTGCTCGTCGTCCTCGATGGTCTGGGCGGACTCCCGCACCCCGGGCATGGCAGGACCGAGCTCGAGTCGGCGCACACCCCGACCCTCGACGCTCTCGCGGGCGAGAGTTCGCTCGGGCTGCTCGTTCCGGTGGCTCCGGGCGTGACGCCCGGGAGCGGACCGGCACACCTCGCCCTCTTCGGCTACGATCCGCTCGAATGGATCGTGGGACGTGGAGCGCTGAGCGCGCTCGGTGTGGGGCTCGACCTCGAGCCCGGCGACCTGGCGCTTCGCCTCAACCTCGCGACCCTCGATACCGAGGGGCGGGTCGTCGACCGGCGGGCAGGTCGTCCCTCCGACGAGGTCGCGCGGGAGGCCGTCGAGGCGCTCGCGGAGGGGCTCCGGCCCCCGGCCGGGATCGAGTGCCGGGTCGCGCACGAGAAGGAGCACCGCGCGGTCATGGTCCTGCGGGGCCGACCCTTCGACGACCGGATCCGGGATACCGACCCGCAGCGCACCGGGGTGCCCCCGCTCGACCCCGAACCCCTCGTGCCCGGAGCGGCCGAGAGCGCTCGCCTCGTGGGAGAGCTCCTCGGGCAGGCGCGCGCGATCCTCGCCGGAGGGGATGCGGTCAGCGGGGTCCTCGCGCGGGGCTACGCCTCGCATCGCGCCTTCCCCTCGATGGCGGAGCGTTTCGGGCTGAACGCTGCGGCATGGGCCCGCTACCCGATGTACCGCGGAGTGGCGCGGCTGGTCGGAATGTCCGTTCCCGCGGTTCCCGCGACGGATGCGGAGGCGGCCGAGCTACTCGCCCGCGATTTCGAGGGCTTCGACTTCCATTTCATCCACTGCAAGGCACCGGACGCCCGGGGCGAGGATGGCGACTTCGATGCGAAGGTTGCGGCGATCGAGGAGGCCGATCGGTGGATCGAGCGCGTGGCCGGACTCGAGCCCGATGTCCTTGTCGTGACCGGAGACCATGCGACCCCTGCGCTCATGGCGATGCATTCCTGGCACCCGGTTCCGGTGCTCCTGCACTCGAAGCGGGCGCGTCCGACCGCGGAGCGCTTCGGCGAGGGGAGCTGCAGGGGTGGGGACCTGGGGGTCTTCCCCGCGGTGAACCTCGTCTCGCTGGCCCTCGCGCATGCGGGCCGCCTCGAGAAGTTCGGCGCATGACGTCGCCGCGCACCGCCCCTGGGGACGAGGTCGAGGGGATTCTCCAGCGCGCCCTCGCCCTTGCCGAGGAGGGCGAGTGGGACGAGGTGGCCGAACTCCTCCGCGAGGAGCTCGGCGATCACCCGGACGACCCCTACCTCCTCTGCTGGCTCGGAATGGCCGAACGGGAGCTCGGCCTCGAGGGGATCGCCTACGAGCGGTTCAAGCGGGCGCTCGGGTCCGAGCCGCAGGATCCGGTCCTGCTCTGCACGGCCGGTAACGCCCTGGCCGCCTTCGATGACCCCGAAGCCGAGGCGGCGCTCCGCACGGCCGCGATGATCGCGCCCGAACTTGCCCAGGCACGCTGGATGTACGGAGCCTACCTGGTACGTGAGGGCATGCTCGAGGACGGCCTTCGGGAGCTCGATGCTGCGCTCCGGCTCGATCCCGACGATCCGGTGATTCTCCTGGAGCGGGGGGTCGCCCGTCTCCTCTCGGACGACCTCGAGTCCGCGATGCACGCCTTCACCCGAAGCGCGGAGCTTGCCCCCGACGACGGGTGGGCCCAGATCCTCCTCGGGCTCACCTGGTGTGAGCTCGACGACGTCGAGGAAGGAGCTCGCGCCCTCGACGAGGGAGCCCGCCTGCGTCCCGAGGACCTCGAGGCGCAGCTCATTGCCGCCCTCGCGCTCGCCGCGACCGGCCGCGACGCCGAGGCGCTCGAGATGCTCGAGCGCGCCCGCCTCCATGCCGACGAGATCGACCGTGAACTCGTCCTCGAGGTGGAGGAGCGGATCGAGGAGGGTGGCGAGGCAGCGTTGCGCTTTCTCCGTGCAGGGCTCGGCCCCTCGGCCCTGCGGGAGCGCTCCATGGTGCGCCCATAGCCCTCCAGACGCCCGATCACTTTCGCCCCGGAACCGACGTGCTCTCGATCGCCTTCGAACGCCACACCCTCCCGAACGGACTGCGCGTCGTCCTGGCCCCCGATCGCGCGGTCCCCGTCGTGGCCGTCAACCTCTGGTACGGGGTCGGCTCGCGCGACGAGCGGCCGGGGCGCACCGGCTTCGCGCACCTCTTCGAGCACATGATGTTCCAGGGGTCGCAGCACGTTCCGAAGAACCTGCACTTCGAGCTCGTCGAGCGCGCCGGCGGATCGCTGAACGCGACGACCTGGTTCGACCGGACGAACTACTTCGAGACGTTGCCCTCGCACCAGCTCGAGCTCGCGCTCTGGCTCGAGTCCGACCGGATGGGCTGGCTCCTCCCTGCCATGACCGAGGAGAAGCTCCGCAACCAGCAGGACGTCGTGCGCAACGAGAAGCGACAGGTCTACGACAGTCGGCCCTATGGCGACTGGGACGAGCGGATGCAGGCCCTCGTCTTTCCCGAAGACCACCCCTACCGCCACAAGGTGATCGGCTCGATGGAAGACATCGCTGCCGCCACCCTCGACGACGTCCGCGAATTCTTTCGCACCTACTACCTCCCGAACAATGCGGTGCTCACCCTCGCCGGGGACTTCCATCCCCCGGACGCGCTCGCCCTCGTGGAGCGCTGGTTCGGGGAGATCCCGGCGGGGCCGCCCCCCCCTCCCGTTCCCGGCCGACACGACCCCGGCCCGGTCCTCGGGGCCACCCTGCGGGAGGTGGTGCCCGGCGCGGTTCCCCTTCCGCGAGTCTACATCGGGGGGCGAATCCCCTCCTTCGCGAGCGAGGACTTCTATGCGGCCGACATTGCGACGTCCGTGCTCTCGGACGGAAGGGCCTCGCGCTTCCACGAGCGCCTCGTGCGCGAGAAGCGCGTCGCAAAGGACGCTGCCGCCTATGCCCTCCCCCTCGTGACCGGGCGGAGCTACATGGTCTCGATCGCAACGGGGTACCCCGGAACGGAGGTGGCCGAGCTCGAGGAAGCGGTGACCGCCGAGCTCGAGGGGCTCGCCGAGGTCTCGGATGCCGAGGTCGACCGCGCCATGGCGCTTGCCGAGACCCGACTCCTGCGCCAGGTCGAGCGGCTGGCAGGACGCGCCGACCTCCTCTCGATGTACGAGCAGCTCTTCGACGATGCCGGTCGGCTGAACCATGAGCTGGACCGATTGCGCGCCGTGACGCCCGAGGCGATCCGCAGCTTCGCCGCCCGCTACCTCGGCCCGGAGAACCGCGCCGTCGTCTCCTATCTTCCGGAGGAAGGCACCTGATGGCCAGCACCCTCCCCGACCGATCCACCCCCCCCGAACCGGCCGCGGTCCGACCCTTCCACCTTCCCGAGGTGGAAGGCGAAGACCTCGCGGAGGGTCTCCGGGTTCGTTCGCTCTTCCGAGGCGAGATCCCGCTCGTGAGCGCGTGCCTCCTCCTCGATTCGGGCGAGACGACCGTGCCCTTCGAGACGGCGGGGCTCGCGGTCCTGACAGGCGACGCCCTCGCCGGGGGTACGGCGCGCCGTGACGCCGGAGCACTCGCTCGTGCCCTGGAGGCGCTCGGGGTCACCCTTCGGGTGTCGACCGGGTGGGATGCCACGACCCTGACCCTCACCTGCCTGGCAGACCGCTTCGACGAGGCCCTGGAGATCCTCGCCGAGGTCGTGCTCGAGCCCGCCTTCCCGGAGTCGGAGGTCGAGCGGATCCGGGCTCAGCGGCTTGCGGCGATTCGGCAACGGCGCATGGAGCCCTCCCTCCAGATCGAGGACGAGTGCGACCGCATCCTCTTCCCCGTGGGGCACCCTTACCACCGCCCGCTGTCCGGTGAGCCCGAGACGGTGGGGGCGCTGGCGCGTGGCGACGCCCTGGCCTTTGCGGAGGCGCGCTACAGACCGGGACGGAGCGGCCTGGTCGTTGTCGGCGACCTCCGGGCCGACGAGGTCCTTGCGAAGGCCGAGTCCGTCTTCGGTGCCTGGAAGGGCGTTGCGGACGAGGCGCCGGGGTTCCCCGAGCCAGTCCCGGCGTCCCGGCGTCCGGTCATCCTCGTCGACCGGCCCGGCGCGGTGCAGTCGGAGCTTCGGATCGGGTTGCCGGGCCCTTCAAGGGGTGAGCCCGACGAGGCGGCGCTCGAGGTGGGGAACGCGATCCTGGGTGGAGCCTTCACGAGCCGACTCAACCTCAAGCTGCGAGAAGAGAAGGGGTTCACCTACGGGGTTCGCTCCCGCTTCGCAATGCGTCGTCTGGGCGGGAGCTTCGTGATCGGGACCTCGGTGCAGCGGGAGGTCACGATCGCGGCGCTCTCCGAGGCGCTCGAGACCTTCGAGCGCTTCGTGCGGGAGGGGCCGACCGAGGAGGAGGTGGTCCGGGCGCGTGACTACCTCGCGGGTGTCTTCCCCCTGCGGATGGAGACCGGGGCGCAGCTTGCGGCGAGGATCGCCGAACTCCTCATCTACGACCTGCCGATGGACTACCACCACCAGTACCGGGACCGGATCCGTGCCGTGACGGTCGAAGACGTGCGTCTCGCGATGGCGGCCCGGCTTGCGCCGGAGCGGGCACCCGCAGTCGTGCTCGGGGACGCAGCCACCCTGCGCGAGGGACTCGAGGCACTCGGGGTCGGACGGGTCGAGGTGCGCGCGGGATGAGCGAGGTCGGGCGGATCGGGAGACGGGAGGTGCACGATGGCCGAATCGTGAAGCTGAGTGTCGACCGGGTGCGCTTTCCCGACGGGAGCGAAGGAGATCTCGAGTTCATCCGGCACCCCGGAGCCTCGGCGATCCTGCCCTTTCTTGACGATCCTCGGGGAGACGATCCGAAAGTCCTCCTCCTGCGTCAGTACCGATATGCCGCGGGCGGGGAGCTCTGGGAGCTTCCGGCGGGCCTTCCCGATGGCGAGGGGGAGAGCTGGCGTGCCTGCGCGGTCCGCGAGCTCGAGGAGGAGACGGGGTACCGTGCGCGGGAGCTCCGCTACCTGACGCGGATCTACACGACGCCCGGCTTCACCGACGAGGTCATTCACCTCTTCGCGGCCGCGGGGCTCGAGCCGGGTGAGACAGGGCGCGATGAGGACGAGTTCATCGAGGTCGTGCCCCTGAGACTCTCGCAGGTCTGGACGATGGTGCGCGAGGGCACGATCATCGATGCGAAGAGCCTCTCGGCACTCCTCTTCTGGCGTGCCTTCGGGCTCGAAGCATGGGCAGCGGAGGTTCCGGCTCCCCCGCGATGAGGCTTGCCTGTCCGGCTCGGAGCAGCAGTGTCCTCGATGGTCCGGTATCCGTCCTCCCTGGGGGACACCCAGGTGAAGCCCTCTCGCAAGAACCCTGTGTTTTCGCGGTTTCTGTGTCTGGTATGGAACGTGCAACTTCCTGAAGACAGAGGTTCATCCGGGACCTTTGCCTGTGAGAGGGGCGAGACCTCTTCCGCTTCGGAGGCAAACATGAACGCCACAGAACGATTCCACCGCCCGCAGGACGCAGCCCCTGCACCGGCCCGCCGCACGCGGGAGGAGCTGGAGGCGCTCGGGGACAGTCAGGTCGTTCAGCGGTTTCTCGAGGGCGAGGAGCGGGCGTTCGGCGAGCTCGTTCGCCGCTACGACAATCGCCTGCTCAACTTCGTGTACCGCACCGTCGGTGATCGCGAGCGTGCCCAGGATCTCGTGCAGGAGACCTTCGTGCGTGTCTACCGTCACCTTCACCGCTTCGACCAGTCGAAGAAGTTCTCGACCTGGATCTACACGATCGCCTCGAACCTTGCGAAGAACGAACTCCGCAACCGTTCGAGGAACCCGCTCGTGCTCTTCCAGACGATCAAGAAGAACTGGGACGCCGACCACCGACCCCTCGAGTGGGAAGACGAGTCGCTCAAGCCCGACGACCTCTTCCGCAAGCGGCACCTTCGGGAAATGGTCGAGAAGGCCGTGAACGAACTGCCCGAGCATCACCGACTCGTCTTCGTGCTCCGGGAGCTCGAGGGAAAGAGCTACGAGGAGATCGCGGAGATCACCGAGACGAACCTCGGTACGGTGAAGAGTCGGCTGAACCGAGCCCGGAACAACTTCGCGCAGATCATCGCCCCGATGATCGACTGATCACCCCTGGTCCCGGGGGAGACGGAGCCCCGCTCCCGATCCCCCGGGGTCCGGGGAGGCCCCGGCCGCTGCGGCGGCATCCCCCCGAGGGTCTTCCCGGTCAACCCCCGTTCACCCTGGTGGTGGGCGGGGGCTTGTCACACTCGGCGGGGCGGTCCGTGCCATGGGAGTCCTCGGGACGACCGCGCCCGGGGAGGAACCCTTCGGGGTGTCCGATCGTATCAGGAACATCACGGGCAGAACCGAGGAGTGCTCCGCTCCCGACCGCCCCGCGTTCATCACCGAAGGAGCGTATCGAACCCATGACGTGCTCGGACTTTCTGGCGCGGTTCTCCGATTTAAGGGATGATCTCGCCTCGCCGGCCGATCGGGCGCTTCTTGAAGCACACATGGACGGGTGTCCCCGCTGTGCGCGCTATGCCCGGGTTGTGTCCGAGGGAGTCTCGCTCGTGCGCGAACTCCCTGCCGCGAATCTGCGTTCCGACTTCGACGACCGTCTTCGCCACTCACTCTATACCCTCGACGAGAGTGATCGGAGGCGCCGTTTTCGGCCCCATGCTGCGAGCGGCGGAGGAGCCATGACCGTGGTTGCGGCCGCGGCGTTGCTCGCGGCGGTGATCTGGACGCCGACGCTCTTCGAGGCGACTCCGACGATCGAGCTCCCCGAGATCGTCGTGGATGCCCCGCCACCGGAATCACGCGTGGGGGAGCTTTCGGCGCGCTCCTTCGCCGGGGGCAGTCCCCGAGTGGAGCCGACCAGCCTGGCGGAACGGGACTTCTGGAGCGGCTCGAACGCCCTCCTCTTCGAGTACACCCCCCTCTACCGGGGTTCGGGCGCGACCTTCACGCGAACCGGCATTCAGTGATCCCGGCCGGGAGGCCCCGTTGATTCCCGAGGGTCTTCGTCGCGCCCTCGGCAGCAACCCCGGGGGTGTCTTCTACCTCCATGGCGACGATGAATTCCGGAAGAAGGAGGCGGCCGACGCCCTCCTGGAGGCGCACCTCGACCCCGGTGTCCGAGAGTTCAACCTCGACAGACTGCGGGGGGGAGACCTCGACATGGAGACGCTCGCCTCCATCCTGGGCACTCCTCCGATGATGGCCGAGTGGCGCGTGGTGGTGGTCTCCGAGGTCGAGCAGCTCGCCGGGACGAAGCGTGTTCGGGATCTCCTGATGGAGGTCGTCCGAACCCCACCCCCCGGCCTCGCCCTCGTGCTCCTCTGCACGGTCCCGTCGCGGTCTTCGGCGCGGTTCTACAAGGACCTCGAGAAGGGGGCCCGATCCGTGGCCTTTCCCCTTCTCTCGGCCGACGACCTCCCGGGGTGGATCATCGCGCAGGCCGAGGTGCGTCATGGGCGGGAGATCACGGACGACGCGGCCCGGATGCTTGCCCTGGGGATCGGTTCGGAGCTCGCGATGCTGACGCGCGAACTCGAGAAGCTCGACTCCCTCACCCCCGAGGGCGAGCCGATCTCGCGCGCACAGGTCGAAGCGGCCGGGACGCGAATCCCGAGACAGGACCGTTGGGCCTGGTTCGACCTCGTGGCGGAACGGAGGTTCCCCGAGGCCCTCGAGGGGCTCGACGTGCTCCTGCAGCACGGCGAGTCGGGGGTCGGCCTCACGATCGGGCTGGGCACCCACCTTCTGCGCCTGGGGGTGGCGCGGTCCGGGGGCGCGGCGGCACTCCAGGACGCGCTTCCTCCCCACCAGCGGTGGCTGGCGAAGCGGGCCATGAGCCAGGCGAGGCACTGGACACCCGAGGCTCTCGAGGAAGCAGTCGAGGGGCTCCTGATGGTGGACCGACTCCTCAAGTCCAGCCCGATGTCGGAGCACCACCTTCTCCAGAGCTGGCTCCTCGACCTGGCACTCGGAGGGGACCGTGCGGCGGCCTGAGGGCGGCATTGCGCGGTGGGCACGGGGCGTCGCCGCCCCGCTGGCGCTCGCCCTTGCGCTGGCAGCTCCGGGCGTGGTCGGCCTCGCACCCCTCGCGGCGCAGTCCGAGCTCGAGCAGGTCGAGCGTTTCATGGCCGGGGATCGGTACGTGGAGGCGAGGGACCTGCTCGCGCGGTGGTGGGACACCAGCGCCGACGAGGCGCCGAGGGCCGACCTGCGGCGGGGACTCTGGCTGCGAGCGCTCCTGACCATCGACCCCGTCATGGCCGAGACGGACTATCGCCGGCTCGTTCTCGAGTTCCCCGGAGGCGAAGAGGCCGCCTGGGCGCTCATGCGTCTCGCTCAGGGGGCAGATTTCGCCGGGGACGCGGATGCGGCCGTCCGATACCTCGAGCTCCTGCTACGGGACTATCCGGCTGCGTCGCAGCGGGTCGAGGCCCGGGCCCTCCTGAGTCGGATCGAGCGGGATGGAGCACTTGACCGGCGGCCGGCGCTACCGGCCGGTGTGGCAGGGCCGGGTGCGGGGGATCGGGGGGCCGTGCAGGACACGGTTGCCGCAAGGGACACCCTCGCGGGGCCTCCGGACACGGCGAGGACCCTTCCACCCCCGGACTCGGTCCTGCGTCCCCCTCCGGACTCGGTGCTCCTTCCGCCGCCCGACTCCGTGGTGCTCCCGCCTCCGGAGGGGACCTGGACCGTGCAGCTCGGCGCCTTCTCGGAGGCGGAGCGGGCCCGTGCTTTCGCGGCCGAGCTCGTCGAGCGCGGGATCGAGGCACGGGTGGTTCTGGTCGAGGGTTCGCCGCTCTTTCGGGTGCGCACGGGGGTGTTCGTGGACCAGGCAGGGGCACAGACCCGGAGGGATGTGCTGGGGCGGATGGGTCTGGAGGGCCTGGTGGCAGGCGATCGCGATCGGGAGCGGACGCCCTCACTGACTGAACGTTCAGTCAGTGAGCCTTTTTCTTTCTTTCGGGGCCTTTTTTGGCTTCTGGGGCGGCGGCCGGGACGCGTTGCCCTGGCGGATCCGGTTGCCCGGGGGCGCGCTGGCCTGCCGGGGGTTCTGGCTGCGGCGGGGGGCGTCCGTTCCCGTCGGGCTCACCTGGTCCGTCGCCTTCCTCGTCCCCGGGATGGGGGTTGCGTTTGGGTGGGTCGGGGCGTATGTTCGGGATAGGGGGTGGGGGTATCGGGCGGAGGCGGCTGGCGGGCTCGCCGTCGCTGGCTTCGCTACCTTCGCTGCCGCCCCTTTTCTGCCCTGGCCTCCTCTCCAGCCCCGTGACTCCATGACTGAGCGTGCCGACCTTACTCTTGTTGTCGAGGGCATGCATTGTGCGGCCTGTGTTTCGGCGGTGGAGCGGGCGATCGGGCGGGCTGAGGGGGTCGAAAGTGCATCGGTCAACCTGGTGACCCGCGAGGCCCGCGTGCGGATCGATCCGGAGCGTGCGCGGCCGGACGACGTGGAGCGCGCGATCCGGGATGCGGGGTACGAGGTGGGTGCTTCGCCGACGTCCGACGACGCCCGCGAGGACGGGGCCCCTTCCGGGTCGGTGAGCCAAGGTCCGGACTCCGACACGGCGGCGGCCGGTGATGCCCCGACGGCGGCCGATGCCGATGCGCGGCTTCTCTTTCGCAAGTTCATCGTCGGCGCGATCCTCTCGGTCCCGATCCTCCTCCTCGGGCACCACGAGTGGGTGCCGGGGCTGCGCCACCTGGGCCATGACGAGGTGCGCCTCTTCTGGGCGCTGAGCGGGGTCCTGACCCTCCCGATCATGGTCTGGGTCGGCGGCCAGTTCTTCACCGGAGCCGTGAAGGCGCTCCGGCACGGCCGCTCGAACATGGACACCCTCGTCGCCCTCGGGACCGGCTCGGCCTTTGTCTATTCCGTCGTGGCGGTCGCCGCCCCCGGGCTCTTCCCCGAAGGAGCCGCACACCCCTTCTTCGAGGCCGCCGCGGTCATCATCACCCTCGTCGTCCTCGGACAGGCGCTCGAGGCCCGGGCCCGCGGCACCACGACGCGCGCCCTCCGCGCGCTCATGGACCTCCGCCCCCGCACCGCACGCCGCCTCGAGGAGGGCGAGGAGGTCGAGGTCCCCGTTGCCGCGGTCGAACCCGGCGACCTCCTCGTCGTCCGGCCCGGGGAGCGGATCCCCGTCGACGGCACCCTCGAGAGCGGACACAGCGCGGTCGACGAGGCCATCGTCACCGGCGAGAGCATCCCCGTCGAGAAGGCCCCGGGCGACGAGGTCATCGGGGGCACGATCAACCGCTCCGGCAGCTTCCGCATGCGCGCCACCCGCGTGGGGGCCGAGACCGTCCTCTCGCAGATCGTCGCCCTCGTCCGCGAGGCCCAGGCCTCGAAGCCCCCGATCCAGCGCCTCGTCGACCGCGTCTCCGGGATCTTCGTCCCCATCGTGGTCCTCCTCGCGATCCTCACCTTCGGCAGCTGGCTCGCCCTCGGACCCGACCCCGCACTCAACTACGCGATCGTCACCGCCGTAGCGATCCTCGTCATCGCCTGCCCCTGCGCCCTGGGCCTCGCCACCCCCATCTCGGTCATGATCGCCGTCGGGAAGGCCGCCGAACACGGCATCCTCATCCGCAACGGGGAGGCGCTCCAGAAGGCCCGCAGCCTCACCACCGTCGTTCTCGACAAGACCGGCACCATCACCCGTGGCGAGCCCGAGCTCCTCGAGACCGTCACCCTCGATCGGGAAGAAGGCACCCCCGCCTCGCCCCCGCCCCCGGACGAGTCCGAGCTCCTCCGGATCGCGGCCGCCGCCGAGGCCGGCTCCGAGCACCCCCTCGGGCAGGCGATCGTGCGCGCGGCCCGCGCCCGCCTCGACGCCCTTCCCGATGCGACCGACTTCGAGGCGATCGGGGGGCGCGGGGTGCGCGCCAGGGTCGAGGGGCGCGAGGTCCTCGTCGGGACCCTCGCCCTCCTCGAGGCCGAAGGGATCGACCCGGGCCCCCTCGCGGCGGAGTGGGAGCGCCTCGCCGAGGCGGGGCTGACCCCGGCCCTCGTCACCTTCGACGGGAGGCCGGCCGGGGCCTTCGGGCTCGCCGACCGCGAGAAGGAGGAGTCCGCCGCGGCAGTCGAGCGGCTCCGGCGCCTCGGGCTCCGTGTCGTCATGCTGACCGGCGACAACGAGCGCACGGCCCGGGCGGTCGCGCGGCGCGTCGGGATCGACGAGGTCGAGGCGGGGGTCCTCCCCGAGGGGAAGGCCGACGCGGTGGCGCACTACCAGGCGGGAGGCCGCCGCGTCGCGATGGTCGGAGACGGGGTCAACGACGCACCCGCCCTCGCCCGCGCCGATGTCGGGATCGCGATCGGCGGGGGGACCGACGTCGCGATGGAGAGCTCCGACATCACCCTCATGGGGGCCTCCCTGCACGGGGTCGCAGACGCGATCGAGCTCTCGAGGGCGAGCGTGCGCAACATGAAGCAGAACCTCTTCGGCGCCTTCGTCTACAACACGGCCGCGATCCCGGTCGCGGCCGGGGTCCTCTACCCCTTCTTCGGAATCCTCCTGAACCCGATGATCGCGGGCGCCGCGATGGCCTTCAGCTCGGTCACGGTCGTGACGAACGCGAACCGGCTTCGCGGGTGGCGGGCCCCCGGCCGCCCTTCTTCCCGTGGGCTGGCAGGGGAGGAGCAGGCGGGCTGAGGTGGCCGCGACGCCCGTGACTGCCGGGGCACGGCGGCGTCAGAGAAGGGGCGCGAGGAGGTAGGCGCCGCGCGAGGCGAGGCGTGCGGGGAGGCGGCGGCCGGTGAGGTCCTCGAGGGCGAGGGGCCGGGAGTGCGCCATGTCTTCCTCGAAGAGGGCATGGACCCGGCCGATCGCCTCGGGGTCGAGGAGGAGTGCGGTGATCTCGAAGTTGAGGCGCAGGGAGCGGTTGTCGAGGTTCACCGTGCCGACTCCCGCCGCGCGGTCGTCCACGAGAAAGGCTTTCGTGTGCAGGAAGCCGGGCTCGTAGCGGAGGACCTTCACCCCCGCCCGGATGAGGGGCTCGAGCGCGGCGAACTTCGCGAGGTGCACGAGGGGGACGTCGGCGGTCTTCGGGGTGAGGACCCGGACGTCGACTCCGCGATAGGCGGCGAGCTTGAGGGCGGTGATGATTCCCTCGTCGGGGACGAAGTAGGGGGTCGAGATCCAGAGGCGGGAGCGCGCGGCGTGGATCGCGTGGTGGAACATCAGGGTCGCGGTCTCGACCTCGTCGGCGGGGCCGGAGGGGAGCATGAGGATCGCCTCGTCGCCCTCCTCGGCGGGCTGCGGGGTCCAGTCGAGCTCGAGGACCCGGCCCGTCGTCCAGTGCCAGTCCTCGACGAAGGAGAGCTGCATTCCGAGGGCGGCGGGGCCGACGACGTGGAGGTGGGTGTCGCGCCAGGGGCCGACCTCGGGGTCGCGGCCGAGGTAGGCGCGCGAGACGTTGTAGCCGCCGAGCCAGCCTTCCTTCCCGTCGACGACGACGATCTTGCGGTGGTTGCGGAAGTTGATCTGGATCCGGGGGCGGAAGCGCTGCCGGAAGCGGGCGCGCGACGAGAGAAAGGCGTGGGCCTCGACGCCTTCGGTCCGGAGCGAGCGGACCCAGCGGCTGCCGAGGCTCCGGCTCCCGATCCGGTCGAAGAGGAGGTGGGCGCGGACCCCGCGGCGGGCGGCGGCGCAGAGTTCCTCGTGGAGGCGCGCGCCCACCTCGTCGTCGGCGATCGTGTAGAACTGCACGAGGAGGGTGCGCTCGGCGCGCCGGATCCCCTCGAAGATGCTCTCGAAGGTCTCGGCCCCCTCCGTGAGGAGGCGGGAGCGGTTCGCCCGAACGACCGGCATCCGGGCGAGGCGCTCGATCGCGGTGATCCCCCCGCGGGTCTGGGGAGGGCGGTGGCGCCAGGGGCCCGCGATCCCGTCGATCCCCGCGAGGGAGGCACGGAGCTTCGTGTCGCCCCCGCGGCGCGCCGTCACGTAGCCCTCGAAGCGGACCCCGCCCATGATCCACCAGGCGGGGAGCGCGAGCCAGGGGAACGCGACGAGGGCCAGGATCCAGGCGAGGGTGCCCTGCGGGGTCCGGGCGGTCATGAGCGCCTGGAGTGCCACAAGGAGTCCGAGGCCATGGACGGCGAGGACGAGGGCAAGGAGCATGAGGCAAGCTCGGGGGTGCGCGGTCCGGCCGCAACCGGGGGGATTTGCCCGGAGCGGCTGCACGCCGTATTCTGGAGCACTTCACCCCACTCCCTGACGGAGGAATCCATGCAGCACAAGTCCGCTCCACTCTTCCTGGCCCTCGGGGCCCTCTTCCTCGCCGGATGCGGGGAGGGCGCGGATCTGCCCCCCGCCGAGCGCGGGGCCGAGATCGCCGAGCTCGGCGAGGAGGAGCTGGTCGCGCTGGCCCGCGAGATCCACGACCGCGTGATCACGATCGACACGCATGTCGACATCCCCTTCAACTTCGGGACGGAGGCGGTCGACCCCGGGGAGCGGGGTCGCTTCCAGAACGACATCCCGAAGATGGAGGAGGGCGGGCTCGATGCGGCCTTCTTCATCGTCTACCACGGGCAGGGCGAGCGCACCCCGGAGGGATACGCGAACGCCTACGAGCGGGCGATGCAGAAGTTCGACGGAGTCCGGCGCATGACGTACGAGCTCTACCCGGACCGGATCGAGCTCGCCTACACCGCCGACGACGTGGAGCGGATCCACGCCGAGGGCAAGCTCGTGGCCCTGATCGGGGTCGAGAACGCCTACCCGATCGGGGAGGACCTCTCGATCGTCGCGGACTGGTACGAGCTCGGCGCGCGCTACATGTCTCCGACGCACAACGGGCACAACCAGTTCGGTGACGCCGCCGTCGAGGTGGCGCGGCTCGGGGATGACGGCCCGGAGTGGGGTGGTCTGTCACCCCTCGGGGAGGAGCTCGTCGACGAGCTGAACCGGGTCGGGATCATGGTCGACGTCTCGCACGCCGCGAAGAGCACGATGCTCGATGTGGTCGCGCGCTCGCGTGCCCCGATCATCACCTCGCACTCCTCGATCCGCGCCGTCGCGGATCACCCTCGGAACCTCGACGACGAGCAGCTCTTCGCGATCCGGGACAATGGCGGGGTCGCTCAGACAACCGCCCTCGGGAGCTTCGTGAAGGTGCAGCCCCCGGAGCGGGCCCAGGAGATCGCGGCGCTCAGGGAGCGCTTCGAGATCACCTCGAACGCCGACATCCAGGCCCTTTCGGCCGAGGACCGGGCCGCCTTCGACCGCGGGATGGCAGAGATCCAGGAGCGCTACCCCCCGGCGAGCGTGGCCGACTACATCGACCACATCGACTACGTGGTCGACCTGATCGGGGTCGACTACGTGGGCATTTCGTCCGACTTCGACGGTGGGGGCGGGGTCGTGGGCTGGAACGACTCCTCCGAGACCTTCAACGTGACCCTCGAGATGGTTCGCCGCGGCTACACCGAAGAGGAGATCCGCAAGATCTGGGGAGGCAACCTCCTGCGGGTCATGCGTGACGTGGAGCGGGTCGCGCGCGAGATCCAGGCCGAGGGCCGGTAAGGAGAAGGCGGACGCGCAGGGGGCGCACGGATCAGGGAACTCGGGTCAGGGCGTCAGATCGGCCCGGTAGTTCCCCACGAACTGCATGAAGCGCGACATCTCGACCATGTCATCCGCGCGATACCGGATCGTCCGCGCCCCCGCCCGCTCCACGATCGGGAGGTAGGCCAGCACCTCGGCCGGGCGGTAGTTCTTGAAGGTCAGCTCGAGCTCCGGGGGCCCGTCGAGCCGCCATGGCTCGAACTCGTCGAGGCGTTCGATGGCCCGCCGTGCGCCCTCCCGGATCGCCGCCTGGGCGGCCCCCGGCGTGAGGGTTCGTGCCGAGTGGAAGCCGAGCGCCTCCTTCACCACGACACCCTCGACCGCCCCGAGGAGCTCTTCCATCTCGGCCACCGTCGCATCGTCACCCGTCACGAGGGCGACCGGGACCCCGAAGTGCCCCGCGATCGCCGCATTCCACTGCCCCTCCGAGACCGGTCGCCCATTCAGGACCACCGAGGCGTAGTTGGCGCTCGAGAAGGTGTGAGCGCGCACACCCTCCTCGTTCGTTGCCGCCGAGTGGTACCCGATGAAGAAGGCCGCATCGAACCCCTCCTCGACCCCCTGCATCATGTGGAGGGGCCGGGGCCAGGAGCGGATGATGCGGACATCGTCGGGGAACCTCTCGATCAGGAGGTTCTGCCCGTTCCCATGCGCGTCCGCCACGACGAAGTGCGTGGCACCCGCCTCCCGCGCCCCCTCGATCGCCGCGAGCGTCTCGAGGGTCATGAACTCCCGGAAGCGCTGGTACTCGAAGCCGTCGGGCCCGAGCTGTTCCGGGGTCACCGCGCCCGCGACCCCCTCGAGGTCGACGGAGATGTACACCCGGACCTCCCGTTCGGGGGCCTCCGGGGCAGGGGCCTCACCGCCCGGCGCGGGGAAGGACGAGGCCAGGGGGACCGTGGTCATTGCGGTTGCAAGAAGGAGTGGCACAAGAGTGCGCATCGGGGCTCCGGGTTCGAGGTGGGTGCGGCGGCCGGATCGATGGCCGGATCGACGCAGAGGGCGCCCCCGGCGCCGGAGGGCACGGGAAGGCTCCTCAGAACCGGATCCCGAACCCCGAACGGAAGGCGAGGCTCGAGGACGAGTCCGAGCGCAGCCGCACTTCGCCCCGCGCGTAGAGGCGGTCGAAGAGGATGGTGAGTCCCCCGACGAGGTAGATGTCCGTGCCCGAGGTGACGCGCTCCAGTTCTTCCCCGACGCCGGGGCCCTCGGTGTTCAGGCGCGTCCACTGGATGCCGGCCTCGAGGGTCGGGATCGTGGGCTGGCCATGGATCGCGAGGGGGCGTCCGAGGGAGAGGCCGAGGGGAAAGCTCCACTCGTCGATCTCGGTCGTCTCGCCCCCGGAGGTGTCGCTCCAGGTCGACCACACGGCCCCGGCCCGAGGACAGAGGGCGAAGGTGCCCCGGTCGATCTCGCGCGCGACCCACGCATCCGAGACGATCCAGTTCGACCCGACATTGTTCTGGTCGATCGTGCCGAAGCCGGCCCCGAATCCCCAGGGGCCGATCGGATCGGCGGCGCTCTGAAGCCCCCAGCCGGTCTCGCCATCCTGGAAGGTGACCTGCCCGTTCAGCGCGAACCCTCCGGACGGCGCGCCACTCCCGACGCAGCTCTGGGCGAAGGCCGTGGAGGGGACGAGGAGCGCGGCGGCGACGGCAAGGGCCTGGATCGGACGGGGCTGGACCATGGGGAGGGGCCGGGGGTTCGGGACAAGGGTGGGAGCGAGAGCCCGGAATGCCTTCCTCCTACTCCGGTGGCAGGATCACGATCCGTCGGCGGACGAGATCGTAGACTCCGCCCGATCCCAGCCGGACCGGAGTGGCTTCAGGGTCCTGCCGCCTGTCGTAGAAGTGGACCTCGCTGCGCCCGATCACCTCTCCGAAGCCCTGGCGAACCACGAGGGCGGTGGCCTCGTCGACGCCGATGCCGAGGAGGGCCGGGTAGGTGGCGATGAGCTCCTCCATGTCGGCCTGGCGGTTCCGCTCGCTGAAGTGCTGGTCGACCGAGACGCCCCGGATGAAGCCGAGTCCGCGCTCGTAGCCCGGGGCGATGATGTTCTGGTTCCCGAGCGGGTCCCCGCGCGCCATGTGTGCCGCCTGGATCGAGGCACCGGCCGAGGAGCCCCCGATCGCACCTCCCCGCTCGAGGACCTCGAGCATGAGGCGATGCGCCGTGGTCCCGTAGTACGAGTCCGAGAAGTTCCACTGGCGCCCGCCCCCGAACCAGATCCCGGTGGCATCGAGAAGGGGCGCGAGGAAGGCTTCGTCGGTGTCGGCCCTCTCCCGGTCCTTCGTGTGGATCCAGGTGGCGCTCGCCACCCCCATGTCGCGCCAGCGTCCGACGAGCCCGGGTTCGGAGCCGACCTCGTCGGCTTCGGAAGCGGGGACGAAGACGAGCCGTGCCTCGCTGCCTCCCGCCGCCTCGACGAAGGTCTCCATGATCGGCGAGGGCATCCCACCCCCGCCCACGATCACGAGCGTCCCCCGGGGAACGAAGGGGATCGGGGGGTGCGCCGGGGGGAAGGGTGGGAGGGTGCGTTCGATCGCCTCCCGGCGCCACGCGGTGAGGTCGGCGAGGTTCGCGCGGCCGGGGCGGCCGGCCTCGAGGGTGACCTCGCGGGAGGCTCGTCCATTCGCGCTCCCGACGAAGAGGTGCGCCTCGCCGGCGAGAGCACGCAACCGACGTCCATTCAGCTCGAGGACGGTGCCGGGACCGAGGGTGACCCCGAAGGTCCGGGGGGGGAGGGCTGCGCGATCGGGACCATCGGACTCGCCCAGGGCCTCCAGGAGTGCACCGGGGACGATGCCGGCCGAGGGACGCTCGGGAGCGGGGACGAGAACGACCCCCCCGGCGTCGATGACCGCGCGCAGGGGCGAGTGGCTCGAGGATGGCGGGGCAGCGAGCCAGAGCGCAGTCAGCCCTTCTGTGGCCGCAGGCGCATGAACGATCTCGACTCCGGAGGCGGTGAGCTCCTCGACGAAGGCCGTCGCCCGGCTGCCGCGAGCCGCACCTTCCTCGATCCCGATTCGCGCCTCGTCCCCCCCGGCGAGCTGGTGGAAGCGGGCAAGCACTGCCTCGGAGAGTTCGTCCTGGTGCGCGACGAGGACAGCTCCCTGGATCCGGAGCTCGTCGGGCCACGCATGGGTGCGGTCGGGAACCGCGGGAGCCGGCGAGCAGGCCGCAGCGAGGAGTGCGGCGGTGAGTCCGGCGAGGAAGATCTGCTGCGGGGCCCGAGCCATGCGGCACTCCGGGGAAGGGGTCCTTGGTGTTGAAAGGTGCTCCGATGATCTATCGTCCGGGGATCGTGTGCGAAAGGGGTGGGCCTGGCGGCCCCCCCTGCCGCTTGCCCCTGGAGCCCGGCTCCGACAGCTTGTGACTCCTTCCGTTCTTCCAACCTCGCGCCCATGACCCTGCAAGCCCTCCCCGAAGCGAAGCCGGAATCCCTCGACGAGGCTGCCGTCCTCGTGATCGGAAGCGGGATCGCGGGGCTCACCTTCGCGCTGAAGACCGCGCCTCTCGGCCGGGTGGTCGTGATCACGAAGAAGGACCGCGCAACCTCGAATACGAACTGGGCCCGGGGGGGGATCGCGGCAGGACTGGGCGAGGACGACGACCCCGAGCTCCACCTCGAGGACACCCTGCGGGCGGGGGGCGGGCTCTCGAACGCCACGATCGCCCGCGGCGTCGTCGAGGAGGGTCCGGCGCGGGTGCGCGAGCTCCTCGACTGGGGCGTGCGGTTTCGGCGCGAGGGCGAGGTGCTCGCCCTCGGGATGGAGGGGGGGCACTCCCGCCGCCGGATCCTGAGCGCGGGCGACCGGACGGGGCGCGAGATCGAGCGAGCCCTCCTGGCCGCCGTGGCCGCCGACCCGCGGATCCGGGTCGTCGAACACCTCTTCGCTCTCGATCTCCTCGTCTGTGAGGGACCGGACGGCCGCGCCTGCGCCGGCGCCCTCGCCCTCGACACCGCCTCGGGGGCGCTCGTCGAGGTGCGGGCGCCTGTGACCCTGCTTGCGAGCGGGGGGTGCGGGCAGCTGTACCGCTACACCACGAACCCGGTCGTCGCCACCGGGGACGGGATCGCGATGGCCTGGCGGGCGGGCGTGCCTGTCGCAAACCTCGAGTTCATCCAGTTCCACCCGACCGCGCTCTGGCCTGCCGAGGACCCCGCCTTTCTCCTCACCGAGGCACTCCGGGGCGAAGGCGCCCGGCTGCGGACGATCGAGGGACGTCCCCTCATGGAGGGGGTCGACCCCCGCGGCTCCCTGGCCCCCCGCGACATCGTCGCCCGGGCGATCCACGAGCACCTCCTCGAGACCGGGGACCCGTACGTTGTCCTGGACGTCTCGGCGATCGGACCCGAGACGATGGCCGAGCGCTTCCCCGGTGCGCTCCAGGGGTGCCGCGAGCGCGGGGTCGACCTCTTCGGCGAGGGGATCCCCGTCGTGCCCGCAGCGCACTACATCTGCGGGGGAGTCGTGACGGACCCCGTCGGACGCACGGCGCTCCCCGGCCTGCTGGCTTCGGGCGAGGTGGCCCACACCGGACTCCACGGCGCGAACCGCCTCGCCTCGAACTCCCTCCTGGAAGCTGTCGTCTTCAGCCACCGCGCCGCCAGCCTTCTCCTGGAGGAAGGGCTGCCGGAGCTCCCGGCCCTCGGGGCGTCGGCCGTGGTCGCCGCCCCCGGTCGGGAGGCGCCGACCCCTGATCGGGCGCGCCTCGCCCTGGAGCGCGAGCGGCTACGCACCCTCATGTGGGAGGGGGTCGGGATCGTGCGCACGGATGCCCGCCTCGAGCAGACCGCTGCCAAACTCGAGGAGCTCCTTGACCGGCTGGCCCGGCTCGAACCGGAGGCCTCCGGCGGGGCCCCGGGTGTCGAGATGGCCGAACTCCGGAACCTCGCCACCGTCGGTTGCCTCGTCACTGCCTGCGCGAGGAGCCGGCTCGAGAGCCGGGGCTTGCACTTCAACCGGGATCATCCGGAGGCCGACGATGCCTTCGTCCGGGACACGGTGCTGGTAGCCGAGGCTCGGAGGCGTTAACGCCAGTGGGGCGGAGCGGGTCTTAAGCGAAGTGCACTGTAACAAATTCGACTCACGAGCAAGGACGCGCCCATGTCCATTCGAAGCCTGATCCTCGGATCGCTCCTGCTTTTGGCTCCCGGGGTCGCCCTCGAGGGGCGGGAGATGTCCCCTGCGCCAGCGGATCCCTGCCTGCCCGGAGTCCAGCCGGAGTCCGTCACCCTCTCGGAGGTTCTGCAGCGAGCGCAGGCTCTCGAGCCAGGCCTCGCGGTGGGAGAGCGGCTCGTGGCCGCGGCCGAAGGGGAGGCAAGCGCGGTTCGACGGGAACGTGTTCCCACTCTGGCCCTCGAGGGGATGGCGAACTGGGGTCAGCGGGTCAGTCCGGGTGAAGAGAGGGCGCTCGGGGTTGGCGAGCGGGCGGAGCTCCGGGCGCTCCTCGAGTTCGGGCTGCTCGAGAGCGGGCGGCAGGCTCGCCTCGTGGCCGCCGACCGACGGGTGGCCGAGGCGAGGGCGGATTCCGCTTCCCTTGCGGCTGGCTTCGAGATGGAGGTCGCGGCGGCGTTCGTCCAGTCTGCACTCGCCCTCGAGTTCGAGGCCACCCTCGAGGCCCACCGTGCTGCGCTCGCCGCACTGGAGGGGCCCGTTCGGATGCGTGCCGAGGCGGGGATGGTCACCGCAGGGGACCTGGCTCGCTTCGAGGACGAGGTGGTCCGATCCGAGCGAGGCCTCGTCGAGGCCAGAGAGGTGCGAGCAGGGGCTGACGCAGTGCTCAGGGCCCTTGCGGGTTCCTGTGTTTCGGCGAGGCCACTCGCTCCCGCCACGAGAGGCGTCGAGGTGACGGCCGAAGGGCATCCCGAGGTCCGGAGATTGCGGGAGGCAGCGGGGTCACGGGAGGCAGCCGCAAGGGCGATCGCTCGACAGGACCGACTCTCGCTCGGACTCGTGGGTTCGGCAGGCCCCACCCGTTCGAGGGCCCATGATCCCGGCCCGGTCGAACAGGAGTACCTGCTTGGCATCACGGGGCAGTGGCGGATCGACCCGGGAGGGGTGAGAAGCCGGCTGGCACAGGCCGAGCGCTCTCGATCGAGCGCGCTGGTCTTCCAGGCCGAACAGCTCCGCAGGGAGCAGGAACGGGCCATCGAGCGAACAAGGTTGGCACTGGACGGTGCAGAGGCGCGTGCCCTGCTCCACGAGCAGGAAGAGGCCCAGGCAGTCGAGTCCCGCCGCGTCGCGGCGCTTCGATGGGAGGAGGGGGTGGGGAGCTGGAGCGAGCTCTTCCAGGCCGAAGACCGGCTCCGTGACGCGCGGAGCGCGACGATCGAGGCTCGGGCCGCCGTCGCCCTCGCATGGCTTGCGCTGGCCCGGGCCTCGGGGCAGGCCGGCGAGCTCCCCGCGTGGCTCGGCTCCGAGGCGGATCGATGAGGGCGCCGCGGGGGAGGTGGACGGTGTCGGCTCTCCTCGGTCTGCTCCTGATCGGCTGCGGGGATGACGCCATGCAGGAAGACGGGGCCCGGGCTCCCCAGGCAACCCCGGTGGCAGCCTGGCGCGTCGAGCCCCTCGAGCTGGAGTGGGGCAGGAGCTGGGGGGGGGTGATCGAGCCCCTGCGGGCGCACCCTGTCGCCTCGCCGGTCTCGGGCGAGGTGGAGCGGGTTCTGGCGCGCGAGGGGGCGGTCGTGCGGGCGGGCGACTCCCTTTTCGTCGTGCGGGTGACGGGAATGGAAGACCGACTCGCGCCTCTTCGGGATCGGGCCATGCAGCTCGACGACGAGCTGGAGAGGTGGGAACGGCTCGCCGCCTCCGGTGCGGCTGGCCCGGGCGAGGTCGCCGAGGCCCGGCTGCGGGCCCTCGAGGTTCGGGAGTCGCTGTCCGATCTCGAGGCCACGGTGCGTTCCGGGGTGGTCCGGGCGCCGGTCCCGGGAAGGATCCAGGGCGTGGAGGTGGTGCGGGGAGGCATTGTTGCCGCCGGTAACCCCCTTCTCGTTCTCGAGGAGGGCGATCGCTGGACCTTCCGCGTTCGGGTGCCCGCGGCCGAGGCAGCCTTCTTCGAGAGGCCGGAGGCGCTGAGGATCCGGGATGATCGGGGCGAACTGGATCTGACGCCGGAGCGAGTGACCTGGACTGAGGACGCGGACCGTGGTGTCCTGGTTGTCGACGTACACCTCCGGGGCGACCCTCCGACTGGCCGTCGGGCGGCGGTGCTGACGCTTCGAACGGGGGTCGAGCCGCTCGTCGTGCCCTGGACCGCCGTGGCGACGGATGGGGACGAGCACTGGGTGGCGCGCATCTCCGGCGAGGACCCTGGCACGGTCGAGCGGCGGGGCGTACGGCTCGGTCGGGCCTTTCCGGAGGGGATCGAGGTGATCTCCGGTCTCGAGTCCGGGGACCTCGTGGTACGGTTCGAGCCACGGACCCATCCGGAGGGGAGGGCGGTCGAGCCTCTCGTGGCTCGGCCGGGGGGCGAGAGGTGAGCGGCGGGGACCCCACGGACGGACCACGCCTCTCCGTCGTGGGCACTCTCTCGGAGCGCCGGATGGCGGTCGGAGCGGCCCTCTCGATCGTGATCTTCCTCGCGGTCGTTGCACTCGTCCGAATGCCCCTTCTGCTCCTGCCGGAGATCCACTACCCGCAGGTTCGGGTGATCGCGGACCTTCCCGGGCAGACCTCGGGGGTGATCGAGGAGAGTGTGAACGAGCCGATCGAGGCCGCGCTCTTCGGAGTGCTCGGGATCGTGCGAATGGAGAGCCGCTCCGGCGACGGCCGAAGCTACATCGATCTCTTCTTCGCCCCCGGTTACGACCTGGATCGAGGTCTGCAGGACGTGACGCAGGCGGTGCAGCGCGCGCAGGGACAGATCCCGGCCGGGATTCCGGAGCCTCGGATCTTCGCCGTGGCGACGAACCAGGAGCCGGTCATGCACCTGGCCTTCGGTTCGCCCACCCTCACTCCGGACCAGATCCGACGACGGCTCCGCTCGAACCTGCTTCCGCGGTTGCGAGAGATTCCCGGAGTACAGGCCGTGCACATGGGGCGCGAAGAGGTGCCCGAACTTGTCGCTGAGGTCGATCCCCACCGCATGGAAGCGGTCGGGGTGTCCCTCGACGCGATCGAGGCCGTGCTTCTCCAGGCCACGGCGGCCCCGGTGAGCGGGGCCATTCGAAGTGCCGGGTTCGAGGGGGTCGTGGTGCTCGAGGGGAACATCTGGGATCCGGCCCGACTCATGGAGCGCCCGGTCCCTGCCGCGGATGGAGCGACGACCGTTCCCCTGGGCGAGGTCGTTGCGTTGCATCGGGCCCCCTCGGAAGACCGCCTTCGGGTGCGCCTCGACGGTCGGCCGGCAGTGCTCGTCTCGGTCCAGCGGTCGCCGCAGGCCCATTCGCTCCGAATGGCGTCGGCGGTCCGCGACGCCATGGACGAGGTCCTTGCCAGCTCCGCGATGGGAGACATCGAGGGCTCTCTCGTCTTCGACGACTCCCGAGTGACGCGGAGTGCCGTGATCAGCGTGATCACGGCCGCGGTGGGGGGGGCGATTCTCGCGATTCTCCTTCTCCTCCTGACTCTTCGGAACCGACGGCACACGCCCCTCGTGGCTCTCCTTGTAGGATCGAGCCTGGCGGCCACCATCATTGTCCTGACCGCGATGGGCCAGTCGCTCAACCTTCTCACCCTGGCGGGGCTCCTCCTCTCGGTGGGCCTTGGCCTGGACTACGCGATCATCTACTTCGACCGGCTGGACCGGATCGGCCCGACGGTCAAGGACGCGCATCTCCAGGCGATGAGGGATGTCTTCGGTCCCCTGCTGGGGGCACTCCTGACCACTGTCGCGGCCGTGCTCCCCTTTCTCCTCGTACAGGGTGCCGTCGCACTCCTCTTTCGGCCACTGATCTGGACCGTTGTGATTGCCGCGATCGCCTCGTTCGCGATCGCAGTCCTCGTACTCCCTGTCTTCGCGCGGGTCCATGGCTCGAACGAAGCCAGCCAGGGGAAGGCCGTCCTGCAACTGCAGCCCCGGGAGCCATGGTTCAGACCCAGACACCCCCTCGTCTCCTGGGGCCTGCTCGCGGGGGTCGCCATCGTGCTCGTGATCGGAGGTCGGGCGCTGGCCTTCGAGGTGCTCCCTGTCGTGGACGACGGGTTCGTCACGGTTCGGCTGGCCCATCCGGCGGGGGTCACGATCGACGAGATGGACCGGGCGACCCGCGAGGCCGAGGGTGCCCTCGCCACGCTCCCCGGAACGAGTGCGATCTTCACCACGGTCGGCGGTTACTTCCGGGAGGGACTTCCCGCCTTCCGACCGGGCACCGCGGACTTCATGGTGAGGGTGGACGCAGAGGAGGCGGGTGATTCACGGGCCTGGGCGGCCGAGGCGCGGCAAGCCCTCGGTGGGCTCGGGGTGCCGGGCCTGCGCGCCTCCGTGACCCCACCCCAGATCCGCGGGGTGCGGACCCGGCTCTCGGACGCGGACCTCGTCGTCGTGCTCACGCGCGACGACGGAGACCTCCTTGCGCTCGGCGAGGTCGAGTCCGAGGTGCTGGAGCGTCTTCGCTCCGTTCGCGGCCTCGTGGACGTGCAGCGGATGAGGGGCGGGGTGAGTCCCCGCTGGCTTGCCGAGCCACGGGTCGAGTTCCTGGCTGCGCACGGCATCGCTCCGACGGACCTCGAACGCACGGTCGCCTACGCCCTCGAGGGCAAGGTCCTGCGGCAACGCATGTCCGGAGGGGAGCCCCTGGCATTGCGGGCTCGCTTCGACCGCCGATGGTCCGGGGACCCCGGGGGGCTCCAGGAGGCGCGGGTCCCGACCGGAAACGGGAGCAGTGTGGCATTGCAGGACCTCGCGAACTTCCGGCTGGTCGAGGAGCCGACCCACATCGAGCGGCGCGACGGACAGCGGGTCGTCCGGGTTGCCGGGCAGCTCGACCCTGCGGGTCCCGGCGCGACCGCCGTCGGGCGCGCGGTGCGAGAGGCCCTCGCCGAGGCCGACCTGCCGGAGGGCATCGGGTGGTGGCTCGAGGGCGAGCTCGATGCCGTGCGAGAGACGAGCCGAACCTTCGGGATCGCACTCCTGCTTGCGCTCACGATCGTCTTCGCACTCCTCGTGATCCAGTACGGGTCGCTCGCCCTCGCACTTTCCGGGCTCCTCGTCATCCCCCTGAGCGGTGCGGGCGCGATCGTCCTGCTGGCCCTGCTCTCCCGTCCTCTCGATGCGATGGTCCTCGCGGGGCTCCTGATCGCGGTGGGAATCGTCGCGAACAATGTGATCCTCGTGCTATCCGAGGCACAGCATGCCGCGCGGAGAGAGGCCGGTACGAGCCTCTCCGACGGGCTGCGGCGGGCCGCCCGGGATCGCTTCCGCCCGATCACCCTCACCGTGCTGAGCACGGTGATCGGAATGAGCCCGCTCCTCCTCGGAGGAGCCGAGGTCTTCGGGCTCCTGCAGCCCCTCGCGATCGCCCTGACGGGGACCCTCATCCTCTCGATCCCGATGGCCTGCTTCGTCCTGCCGGGCGTGGCGGCCTCGCTCGCGCGCGATCAGCCCCCGCCGTCGTCGGTGTCCGAGGCCCGCGTTGCCGACGAGGGTGCATCCTTGACATAGTGGTCGAACCATTCGATCCAGCGCGCCCACATGTCGAGATTGTTCTCGATCGCGCGCGGGGTGTGCGACTCGTAGGGGTACATGTAGAGCACCGCGTCCTTGCCGAGGTTCGTGAGGGCGTGGATGAGCCGCTCCGACTGCATCGGCCAGGTCCCCGTGTTGTTGTCGTCGGCCCCGTGGTAGAGGAGGAGCGGCGTCTCGATCTGGTGCGCGTGGAAGAAGGGGGAGATCGCCGCGTAGGTGTGCGGCGCCTCCCAGAAGGTGCGGCGCTCGGCCTGGAAGCCCGCCGGGGTGAGGGTCCGGTTGTAGGCCCCGTGACCCGCGATTCCCGCGCGGAAGAAGGGGGAGTGCGCCAGGAAGTTCACCGTGGCGAAGGCGCCGTAGGAGTGCCCCCCGTGCCCGATCCGCTCGATGTCGACATGCCCCAGCTCGTCCGTCGCCCGGATCGCCGCGTACATCGCGTCGAGCATGTTTGCCATGTAGGTGTCGTTGTAGTTCTCCCCGATGATCGGGATGTCGGGGTCGACGACCGCGTACCCCTGGCTCAGCCAGATGTCGGACCAGCGCAGCCAGGTCACATGGTGGAAGGCATTCCGGTTCCGGGCACGGATCGCGGCCTGTTCATACCCCTCGGCCGTCGTGTACTCTCGCGGGTAGGTCCAGAAGATCGCGGGGACCCGGGTCCCGGGGGTGTAGTCCGTGGGGAGGGAGATGCGGGCCTGGACCTCGACCCCGTCACGGCGGGCGAAGGAGAAGTCGATGCGTTCGGCGGCGGTGAGCTCGGGAAAGGGATCGACGTTGTTCGTCAGGTTCTCGAGGCCCGCGAGGGAGCCGCCTCGCTCCCAGAGCCAGGAGTCCGGGAAGGTCGTGCGCGACTCGCGCTGCACCGTCATCCGGGTGTAGTCGGGGTCGAGGGCGACGAGGGGTCGGTCCCAGGAGTCGCGCGAGCCCTCGAAGATGCGATCGAGGGTGCCGTCGGCGAGGGTGACCGCGTCGACGAAGGGCTGCGGGCGGAAGTCGGCCCGGAAGCCCGCGCCCTCGAGGTAGACGGTCGAGGCGTCGGACGAGAGGACGAGGTGGGGGATCCCGTTCGAGGTCGAGGCGGTGACGAGGGTGCCGGTGAGCTCGAGGGGGTCGGCCCCCGTGCGGAGCTCGATCACCTCGCGCTCGACCGGCTCCTCGGCCGTGAGGTCGAAGTGGAGGAGCATCGTGCGGTTGCCCCGGCTCCCCGTCGCGACCGCATGGCCGGCGGTGAGGTCGTAGCGGACGTTCTGGAGGCGGCCCTCGGCGCGCACGAGGGCGCGGGCGGTGGCGGTGTCGAAGGGGGCCTCGAGGAGCATGATCTCGTCTCGACCCTGGCCCGCGTCGCGCAGGTAGTGGAGCCCGGCGCCGTCGGGTCGCCAGGCGACGTCGCGGCCGATGCTCGAGGCCGGGGGCTGGTCGCTCCCGTCGCGCAGGGGGGTGTAGGAGAGCTCGAGGAGCTCCTCGCCGGTGGCCCGGTCCAGGATCACGGTGCGCCGCGGAAAGCTTCCCCAGGCGGTGATGAAGGAGAAGGGGCGCTCGAGGCGGGTGGCGAGGATGTGGTGGCCGTCCGGGCTGAGCGAGATCGAGGTGTACATCCCGGGCTCCCCTATGTGGCGGGGTGGGTGGCCGGGGACGAGTTCGACGATCCGGCTCGTCGTGTAGTGCTCGAAGAGGGTGGCGTCGTGCTCCGTCCCGAGGAGGTTCGGGAGGGTGCGCGAGCTGACCGGCCGGTCGCGGGTGCGCTGGATCCCCGGGCTCGTGGGCACGGCCGGCTGGGCGGGCTCCGCCCCCCGCTCCGGCGGCACGAGGAGGGTGATGACGCTCCCCTCGGCGGTCCACTGGAGCATGTCGGAGGCACGGCTCCCCTGGCCGGCCGCCCGTGTCCCGATCGTGGCCATCACGCGGGCGTCGGAGAGCGCTCGGGCGCTCGCGGTTCCCGTCTCGGCGGTCCAGACCTCGGTCCCCTCCCGGAGGTGGGCGAGAAAGGCGACGCGGTCGCCCTCGGGCGACCACATGAAGTCGCTCGCGAAGGCCCCCTCCGGGAGTTCCACCTCGCGGAAGGTGCGGTCGGCGAGGGAGTAGAAGCGGAAGCCATGAATCCCGTACGTGTCGAGGTGCCAGAGCCGGTCGGTGCGGGGGCGCAGCTCGAGCTCGGCCAGGCGATACGTCGTTTCGGCCATCCGCTCGAGGGTCGAGAGCTCGGTCGAGAGGGGGACGAGGAAGTGGTTCCCGTCCGGGCTCAGGTTCTCGAGCACGGCTCGGTTCGTGTCTCGCTCGAAGAACTCCTGGACCTGCGCGGGTGGGAGCACGTATCCCTCCTCCGGCTGGAAGCGCTCGACCTGCTCAGCGGCGAGGCCGAGTACCGCTGCCGGCGTCGGGAGAGCGGGAGCCGCCGCGAGGAGCAGTGCTGCTGCGAGGAGGAGGGTGGGGCGGAGTCGAAGGTACGGGCTCGGCATGGGGCGTTCCGGGTGGTTCGGGGTCGAACGAATGTCGGGCGGAGGACGGGGTGTCGATCCAAGGTAGGGCCCGACTCCCTGTCATGCGAGCAGGTGGGTGCGCGATCGGCCCTCGCTCACTATGTTGTTCCGCTCGAATCCGCGGGGGCGACCGGCAGGCGGTCTCCCCGCGCACGGAACCAAGCCGACCCGAACAGGAGCCGCCCGCGATGTCGAATCGTCCTGCCCTCGCCCTTCCCACTGCTCTGGCCATGGCCACCCTCATCGCACTCGGCGCGTGCCAGCCCGACATCCCCGAGCCGGTCGACCTGGGTCCGCAGAAGGAGGCGATCGACCACCGGGGCGAGCGTGGCGAGGATGTCACAGGGCTCTTCTCTCCGATCGTGCGGAGCGGGCACCTCTACTTTCTCTCCGGCGTGATCGGGCGTAGCCAGGACGGGGACATCGGGGCCGCCACCCGGCAGGCCATGGACGGGATCCGGACCCGCCTCGAGGCGGTCGACCTCACGATGGACGACCTCGTGAAGTGCACGGTCTTCCTCGTGGACATGGCCGACTACAACGGGATGAACGCCGCCTACCGGGAGTACTTCCCGACGAACCCCCCGGCGCGCTCCGCGCTCGCCGTGCGAGAGCTCCCCGCCTCGGCCCAGGTCGAGGTCGAGTGCATCGGCGCGGCGCGCTGAGGCCCCCCCGGACCAGGAGCGCGAGACCGTGAGCCAGCACGAGCACGATTCGAAGACGCCCCCCCCTGCCGAGCCTTCGTCCACCGGCCCGGACGACACCCCCGACGACGCCCGGACGAGCGCGCAGCTCGACCGCCGCAGCTTTCTCAAGGCCACCGGCCTCGGGGCGGGCACCCTCGCCCTCGCCGGCCCGATGGGCGGGCTCCTGGCCGGGTGCGAGGCGGGCCCCGCCCCGGGACCGGGTGCCGGCCGCGACGTCGTCGTGATCGGCGCGGGGGCCTTCGGGGTCTGGACCGCCTTCTACCTCCAGGAGATGGGAGCGCGGGTGACCCTCGTCGACCTCTATGGCCCCGGGAACTCCCGGGCGACCTCGGGTGACGAGACGCGCGGCATCCGCACCTCCTACCAGGGGCGGGAACTCTGGACCCGGTGGGCGGCCCGCGCGATCGAGCGGTGGGAGGCCTTCGACGAGGAGTGGGCCCCCTCGATGGGCTCGCCCCTCTTCTACCGGACCGGTGACCTGATCTTCCGTGACACGACCGAGGGCATGATCGACGGGGTCATGGAGCTCTGGCGGGAGCAGGGGCGCGAGCACGAGCTCCTCACGGTCGACGAGGCGCGCTACCGCTGGCCCCAGTTCGACCTCGACGGGATCGAGGTCGCCCTCTACGAGCCGGGTGCCGGGGTTGCCCGCGCCCGCGCCGCCTGCCGACGCGTCGCCCACATCGTCCAGATGCGGGGCGGCGAGATCGTCGTCGGCCGCGCCACTCCCGGTGCCTCGCAGGGCGGAAGGCTCCAGGAGGTGGTCATCGACGGGGGCGAGCGCACCCTCGGAGCCGAGCTCTTCGTCTTTGCCCTCGGCCCCTGGTTCCCGAGCGCCTTCCCCGAGATCATGGGTGACGTCATCCGGATCCCGATGGGGAATGTGATCTACTACGGCACCCCGCCCGGGGACCGTCGCTTCGAGCACCCGAACATCCCGAGCTGGAACTTCGCCGGGGTGACGGGCTGGCCTGCCCTCCCCCCCGACTACCGGGGCTTCCGGGTCCGGACCGGGGGCCAGACGGGCGAGAACCCCGACGTCTCGAACCGCTGGGTTCCGGAAGAGGGGCTCGAGCGCCCCCGCAACGTCCTGCGGCAGCGCTTCCCGGGACTCGCCGACCAGCCGATCGTCGAAACCCGGGCCTGCCACTACGAGTCGAGTGCAACGCGCGACTGGATCATCGACCTGCACCCCGACTACGAGAACGCCTGGTTTGCGGGCGGGGGCTCGGCCGAGGGCTTCAAGTTCGGCCCCATGATCGGGGAGCTCATCGCCTCGCGTGTGATCGGCTCCGACCTCTACGCGGAGCTCGACGACCGATTCCGCCTTGCCCCCCAGATCGCCGATCAGGAGGCAACCCGTTGAACGCGATTCTCCTCATGCTGCTGGGGCTGGCGGCCTTCGCCCTCGGCTTCATCTTCTACTCCCGCTTCATCGCGGAGCGGATCTTCCGGCTCGACCCGAACTTCGAGACCCCGGCCCATGCGCAGGAAGACGGGGTCGACTTCGTGCCGACCAACCGGTGGGTCCTCCTCGGTCACCACTTCACCTCGGTGGCCGGTGCGGCGCCGATCGTGGGGCCCGCGATCGCGGTCGTATGGGGGTGGGTCCCCGCCTTTCTATGGGTCGTCTTCGGCACGGTCTTCTTCGCCGGGGTCCATGACGCGGGCGCCCTCTGGGCAAGCGTGCGCAATCGGGGTCAGTCGATCGGGGCTCTCACGGAGTCGGTCGTGGGGGCGCGGGCGCGTTCCCTCTTCATGATTGTGATCTTCCTCCTCCTCCTGATGGTGAACGCGGTCTTCGCCATCGTGATCGCGCAGCTCTTCGTCGGCTTCCCGAGCAGCGTGATCCCCTCCTGGTTCGTCATCGCCGTTGCCCTCGGAATCGGCTGGATCCTCTACCGCAAGGGCGTCCCGCTACTCTGGCCCTCCGTCGTGGCCCTGATCCTCCTGTACGCCTCGATGGTCGTCGGCGAATTCGTCCCCGTGGCACTTCCGGAGACGGTGGCAGGACTTGGCTCGCCCGCGGTCTGGGTGCTCATCCTCTTTGCCTACGCGGCGGTCGCCTCGCTCCTCCCCGTCTGGATGCTCCTGCAGCCCCGCGACTACATCAACGGGCTCCAGCTCCTGATCGGACTCGGAATCTTCTTCGCGGCCGTGCTCCTGGCGAACCCCACGATCGTGGCGCCTCCCCTGAACGAGGCGCTCCCCGACGGGGTGCCCCCCCTGATACCCCTCCTCTTCGTGACGATTGCCTGCGGGGCCATCTCGGGCTTCCACGGCCTCGTTGCGTCGGGGACGACCTCGAAGCAGCTCGCGAACGAGAAGGACGTCCGTATCGTCGGATACCTGGGCGCCACCGGGGAGGGGGCCCTTGCACTCGCCGCGATCATCGCCTGCACCGCGGGCTTCGCGACCCTCGTCGAGTGGGAGGCCTTCTACTCCTCCTTTGCCGCCGGGGGCGTTCCCGCCTTCGTGCAGGGAGGTGGGCTCATCATCTCGCAGGGGCTCGGGCTCCCGGTCTACTTCGGGGAGACCCTCCTCGCGGTCATGGCCGTCCTCTTCGCCGCGACGACGATGGACACCGGGGTCCGCCTCCAGCGCTACATCATCCAGGAGTGGGGCGTCATCTACAAAGTCCCGGCGCTCACCGGCCGCGGGATCTCGACCTTCATCGCAGTCGCCACCTGCGTCGCCCTGGCCTTCGGCGCCGGCGGGGGCGCGGGCACTGGCGGGCTCGCGATCTGGCCCCTCTTCGGGACCACGAACCAGCTCCTCGCGGGGCTCACACTCCTGGTGCTGAGCGTCTTCCTCATGAAGAAGGGACGGCCGACGGTCTACACCCTCGTACCCATGGCCTTCCTCCTCGTGATGACGATTCTCGCCCTCCTCGTGCAGCTCGCGCAGTTTTGGCGGGATGGCAGGTACTTCCTCGTCTTCATGGACCTCGTGATCCTCGTCGTCACGATCTGGGTTGCCCTCGAGGCACTCGGTGCCCTCCAGAGGGCGCGGCGTGATGGCCCGGACCGCGAGACCGCGGAGGTCGCCTGATGGGCCCGGCCCCGGGGGGCGCGTGACTCCCCCCGGCGGCCGCCTCTCGCGGGCGCTCGAGCTCCTCCAGGAGTTCTACGAGGGCCGTCACCGCGCGGCCCTCGCGCGTGAGAAGCGCGAGGAGGACGACCTCTTCATGCTCCTCGTCTTCTCCGAACTCATGGGGATTCCGAGCCCCGCCGGCTACTACACCCTCGAGCTCCTTCCCATCCTCTACGAGGACTTCCACGCCTGGCACCTCCGGATGGGGATGGAACACTCTCCCCTCGACCACATCCAGTGCTGCTGACGCCGGAAGCCCTCGACCGCCCGATCCTCTTCGTCGGGGGGAAGGGGGGCGTGGGCAAGACCACCACAGCGGGCGCCCTCGCCCTCGCCGCCGCGGACGAGGGGCGACGGGTCCTCGTCGTCTCGACCGATCCGGCCCATTCCCTCGCCGACCTCTTCGGGGTCCGGATCGGGGGGCGCGTCCGGACGATCCGTCCCGGCCTCGACGCCCTCGAGATCGACCCCGACGAGCAGGTCGACCACTACCTGCAGACGGTGCGCGAGAACCTCAAGTCCTTCGTGCGTCCCGCGATGTACGCCGAGATCGACCGCCAGATCGCCCTCGCGCGTCATTCGCCGGGTGCGGTCGAGGCCGCCCTCCTCGAGCGGGTGGCCGAGCTCATCGAGTCGGCGGGGACGACGCATGACCGGGTGATCTTCGACACCGCCCCGACCGGTCACACCCTCCGGCTCCTCGCGCTCCCGGGGATCATGCAGGCGTGGACCGAGGGACTCCTGCGGAGCAGGGAGCGCTCCGACCGGCTTGGCGAGGGGCTCGGCCGCCTCGAGGCCCGGCGTGCCACCCGGGAGGCGAAGGAGGAGCGGGAGGCACCGACCGGCGACGAGCTCTCCTGGTTCGAGACCCCGGACGAGGGCCCCTCCGACCCGCGCAGGCGGCGCATCCGGGAGATCCTCCTCGAGCGACGTCGGGGGTTCGCGCGGGCCCGGCGCGCCCTCCTCGATCCGGAGCGCACCGCCTTTGTCCTCGTGCTCACGCCGGAACGCCTCCCCATTCTCGAGAGCGCCCGGGCCCTGGCCGCCCTCCGGGACCACGAGGTCCCGGTCGCGGGGCTCGTCGTGAACCGGGTGCTCCCCGAGGAGGCCGGGGGGAGCTTCCTCGAGCGGCGGCGCGAACAGGAGGCCCGCCACCTCGAGGAGATCGAAGGGGAGTTCCGCGGGGTCCCCCGGATCCGGGTGCCCCTCCTTCCGGGCGATGTGGAAGGGCTCGAGGCGGTCCGCACGATTGCGGACCACCTCATGCGCCCCCGAGGCGAGTGAGAGGCGCCTCGCTCCCCGATCAATCGGGGAGGGCGTAGGCCACGAGTTCGGCGGGGTGCCCCGCCTGCGCCACGGAAAGGACGATGTACTGGCGTCCCCGGTGCATGTACGTCATCGGGGCGGTGTTCGTCGGAGCGGGGATCTCGATCGTGCCGAGCGTCTCGCCCGAGCGCTTGTCCACGGCGTGGAAGAGCGGGCGGGCGCCTCGACCCTCGCCGTACATGAGGAGGCTCCCGGTCACGAGCACGGTGGCGTGCGCGCGCTGGCCCGTGTTTCCGAGATCGACCCCGGCGAGGGCCGGGTGGTTGCGGACGTTGTCCGGGGTGTCTCCGTTCGGAATCCACCAGAGGGTCTCGCCCGTGTTCAGGTCGATCGCGGTGATCCGTCCGTACGGCGGCTTCCAGAGGGGGAGTCCCTGCGGCCCCGACACGCCTCCCGGACCCCGGGTCACGTAGCGCATATTCGACTCCGGGTCGACCTCGGTGCCCGGGATGAGCCGGGGAGCGCTGCATCCCTTGATCGAGGCCACGTAGAGGATCCCGGTCTCCGGGTCGACTGCCGATCCGCCGGGGATGTTCGCACCCCCGTTCGCGCCGGGACAGTGGATCGCCGCGAGGATTCCCTCGTCCTCGTCGGGGAGGGCGGGAGGATTGAAGAGGGGGCCG
>SLDT01000268.1 GCA_007125125.1 Gemmatimonadota bacterium
CTGGGAAGGGGGAAGGGGGGTGCCCCGCTCGTACTGCCCGGGTTGATCCGGGAGGGCTTGGACGGCTACCTTCTTCCCTCCGTCCCCGTAGCTCAGTCGGATAGAGCGACCGCCTCCTAAGCGGTAGGTCGCAGGTTCGAATCCTGCCGGGGACATTCCCGGGTCTACATGGCCTTTCCGCTCACATGCCTCCGTCAGATGGGTCCAGAAGGGCGGGGAGACTCCGTGAGCCCGGGCCTGCGAACCGCCAGCGCGCCAGCGAGGAGAGAGGAGTGCGTTCAGGATTGACTTCAACGAGCCAGCCGCCGGAGTGCACGGTGAGCGCGGGCACGCCGGCTGCCGGGTGGACGATCGCACTTGTGCCGGCGGCGATCGCTGCCTCGCTGCAGCGAGCGTGATCGAAGGCTCGGTCGAGCAATGCCGGATCCAGCGTTTCTCCGAACCACACGACGGCTGGCCTGAGGATTCCGGCACACGCGCCGCAGGAAGGGAGTTCCTTCGAGGACGAAGGCAGGTAATCCCCGTCATCGAAACTCTGCCTGGCGCAGCGCGAACAGCGCAGGTGGCGGATGCTGCCGTGGATCTCCAGGATCCGATCCATCGCGGCTTCGATCGCGGCCGAGGGGCCCTCCCGGAGGGAGCTCAGGGCATCTCGATGCAAGCCGTCAACGTTCTGGGTCACGAGGAGAGCGTCGTCGCGCGCGAGTAGAAAGCGTGCGATCGCGAGGTGACCGGAATTCCAACGCGCCGCCCGGACCTGCCGCCTCCTGAGCCCGTACCAGTGCCAGACGCGGACCGGGTCACGCTCGAAGGCCTCGGGTGTAGCGAGTTCGGCCGGGTCGAACGTCTCCCACAGGGCCGGCTGGTCACCCGAAGTCCGAAAGGTTGCGATTCCCGACTCGGCACTGACGCCCGCACCGGTCGTGATCGTCACTCCTCGCGCCTTGCGGAGCGCGTCCCGTACGTCGGACTCGGACATCTTCGTTCCCCGTGGTTCGTTTGATCGTGCCCTGCGATGACGGGGACCCCGGGAAT
Organism: Gemmatimonadota bacterium; assembly: GCA_007125125.1. Classification (GTDB taxonomy): domain Bacteria; phylum Gemmatimonadota; class Gemmatimonadetes; order Longimicrobiales; family Gaopeijiaceae; genus SLDT01. The sequence continues at coordinate 1,036 of SLDT01000268.1, forward strand.
GACCGAGGGATCCCGGGGTCCGGACGGAACCGGGGCGCGGGACGATGTCCCGGGGAAAGGGAAAGACAGCACCGCCGATCCGTTGACCGCACCGAAGCGACTCGGTAGGTTTCCAAGTCTTTGCAATCCCTTGCGATTCGCGGCCGCCGGCGACTTCCGGTTGGCCTCGAACGAACAGAATCCACTGGAACCCTGCATGGCCAAGCGACGCCCCACCTCCGAAGGACCCTCCTCCCCCCAGGGGACGGCCGACGATGCGTTCACCGCTCGCATCCTCGAGTTCATCGCATGGTCTCGACAGAACACGCAGGCGCTGATCGGGATCGTTCTCGTCCTCGTCGTGGCGGTAGTCGGAGGTATCTACTACCTCAATCAGCGTTCAACGGTTCAGGTAGAGGCAACCCTTGAACTTGAGCGAATCCAGACAGCCGCCATGCTGGGGGAGTCCGAGGCGACGATCGCTGACCTTCGGGAGTTCATCACACGGTATCGCAGGACACCCCTGGCGATTGAGGCACGTCTGGTGCTGGCCGAGGTCTACCTCGACGAGGAACGGCCCGCCGACGCAGTCGAGGTGCTGAGCGAGGTGGCACCGAGCTTCCGAGATCCACTCCGCCTTCAGGCAACCATTCTCCTGGCGGCAGCGCACGAGACGGCAGAAGACTGGGCAGGAGCGGCGGAGGTCTATCGGGAGCTCACCCGTCGAGCGGAGTTTTCCTTCCAGAGGCGGCAGGCAGCCGAGGGGCTCGCGCGTGTGCTCCTCGTGGAGTCGGATACCGCCGGAGCCATCGACGCATACCGATCGGCCCTCGAGGAGCTCGATGAGGACTCGCCGGAGCGGGGAGTTCTCGAGATGCGCCTTTCCGAGTTGACGGGCGGGGAGCCGCACCGCTGAGGCCCACTGGGAGCTCCGGGCAGCTCGCTCAACTTGGACAAGGTGCGCATAAGATATATTATGTCAAGTCGTGCCTGGGGTGAGCACGCCGTGCTCGGCCCGCCCCCCCTCGCCGACTGCTCCTTGCACGGGTGGCTCTCCTGCCGCCGAAGGGTGCCCGCCGCGGGCGCGACCCGGATTCAGAGGCCCGCGAGAATCGAAATCCTTTCACGGAGATCGGCCTCGAAACCCGGCAGAGCAAGCTCCCGCTCGTCCCGGTCAAGCATCGCTCCCGGCTCGAGTGGTTCGCCGAAGTGCACCGAGAGGCGAGCTCCCCTGCGTGGCCGGGAGAGCCAGCGCGGCCAGAAGTCGAAGGCGCCCCGGATCCCCACGGGAACGATCGGCACGCCAGCCCGCAGCGCGACCCTGAGGGCCCCTTTTCGAAACGGTTGAAGGCGGCCGTCCCAAGTCCTTTCGCCCTCCGGATATACGCACACGACCGCGCCCACCTCGAGTAGCCTCAGGAGAGTGCGCACGGCCTGCGGGTCGATCCGGTAACGGCGCACTGGAAACGCCCCGAGCCGCGGAAGGAGCCAGCGCATTGCCCCGGAACTGAACTGGGTGCTCTTCGTCATTGAGTGGACCCTTCGGGGAAAGACCGACTGCACGACGAAAGGATCGGCCATGCTCTGATGGTTCGGAAGGAGGAGGAGCGGACCCTCTTGCGGAAGCCGCTCCAGCCCCTCGGCACGAAGCCCGGCCACCGCACCCAGCAGGAGCCTCGAGGGCAATTTCATCGCCGGATACACGAGGCTCACTCCGCCCTCCGGTCCGGGATCCGTATCCACGGCTGGAACTCCTCGATCAGACCCCTGCCTTTCGACTGCCAGAGAGCCCGCACCGCCTCCTGGAGCGCCACCTCCCAGCGGCGCGGCGAGGCGTCGGCGAAGCGGAGCAGGAGCACAGTTCCATCTACGAAGGATAGTTGAAGGGAGGAGGAGGCGCCCTGGAGGGCCCGAAGCGCCTCGAGCCGGAAGACCTCGACGGCCCCTTCAGCGGCCGGTTCGAAGAAGAGCTCTTCCCCGTCGAGTCGCAGGGTTCCCTCGACCGCCTCGGGGAGGATCTCCCGGAAGCCGAGGACCTGCCCCCCGAAGTGGACCGGTGCCTCCCCCTCGGCGCGTGCAAGAGTGACCCCGCTTTCCTGCACATCCAGCCCTCGCTCGTCGAGTCGGTCAAGGAGGTCGGCGGCCTCCACGAGGCGATCCCCTTCCCTGTCCCTCACGCGGATCCGGGCCCGGCTCGCCACGTCGAAGCTCGCATTGCACCCCGAGCAGTGGGCTCGTGCCCCGGACCCCTGGAGGGGGTCGTGTCCACAGAGGGGACAAAGAGGAAGAAGGTCGATGAGCGACATGGCCTTCTACCCTGTCTCAGAGCCGTCCGATGAGCGCGAGGAAGCGGAGCTTCCAGACCTTCCAGACTGCTTCGGCCACGATCTTCTTCGACATCTTCGACTCGCCCTGGTCGCGCTCCGTGAACACGATCGGGATCTCGACGAAGCGGAAGCCCTTCTTCCAGGCACGGTACTTCAGCTCGATCTGGAAGGTGTAGCCATTCGACTGGATACGATCGAGGTCGATCGCCTCGAGGACACGTCGCTCGAAGAGGTTGAACCCTCCGGTGGCGTCCGAGACGGGAAGGCCGGTGATCGTGCGCGCATAGAAAGTGCCGAAGTACGAAAGGAGGAGGCGCCCGATCGGCCAGTTCACCACGGTGACCCTTCCGCCCACGTACCGGCTTCCGATCACGAAGTCCGCACCCTCCTGCGTTGCCTCGATGAAGGAGGGGATGAGACGAGGAGGATGCGAGAGGTCGGCGTCCATCTCGCAGAGGCGGCCATAACCCTGCTCCAGTCCCCATTTGAAGCCGGCGATGTAGGCGCGTCCGAGCCCGTCCTTCGCGGTGCGGTGGAGGACGTGCACCCGACCCTCCGAGACACGCGCAAGCCCGTCGGCGACTTCTCCTGTCCCGTCGGGCGAAGCGTCGTCCACGACCAGAATGTGGATCCCGGGGTCCTGTTCGAGCGTCAGGGGGACGATGCGCGGGAGGTTCTCCCGCTCGTTGTATGTCGGGATGATGACGAGCGTGTGCCCCTCAGCCATGGTCTTCCCGTTGCGGACTCGTGAAACCGCCTCCGGCCCTCCGGCGGCGGAAGATTTCCCAGAGCGCCATCGCCCCCGCGGGAATCACCTCCACGAGGGTCATCCAGAGTCGGGCGATGACGGCGACACCAACTGCTCCCGTGCCGAGCTGGGGCTGGAGGAGGGCGATCAGCACCCCCTCGCGCACTCCGATCCCCGCAGGAGCGAAGAGGGCAAGATAACCCAGTAGGTAGGCTGCCGCGAAGGCCGAGATCGCCATGAGGAGGGGAAGCTCCAAGCCGAACCCGCGAACGAGGAGGGCGAAGGCCACCCCGTAGACCAGCCAGATCCCCGCATGGAGAAGAATCCAGCGGGGCCCGAACAAGGGGTCGGGCCGGGGCACGGCCTCCGCGCCAATCCCCGCGAAGCGGTAGGCAAGGGCGAGTCCCCGCCGGACCACCCCCGGGATCGAGGCCAGGACGAGCGCCATGGTGAGGGCCCCGGCGCCGATCAGGACACCGGTGTCACCGAGGACGCGCCAGCCCGCCCCGTCGCCCCGACCCACGGCAAGGAGGAGGAGCCCCACGGCCCCGGCCCCCGCGAGGTGGAAAAGCTGGCCGAGCACGGCGGCGGCCGTCGCAGTGGTGCCGGGGACGCCCGCGCGCCTTGCGAGGAGCGCAAGCCCCGCGATCTGCCAGACCTTGCCCGGCACGTAACGTCCGAGGTTCGCGGTAAGCACGATCCGGATGCAGGCCAGGGGGCCGGGCGAAGGCTGTCCGAGGTCGCGCACCATCCACCCCCAGGCCCAGCTGGCCAGCCCGAAGGCGACGAGGAGGGCCCCCACCGAGGCACCGAGGGCCCAGACGGCCGAGGGCGCCGGGAGCGCATCGCGCGAGACCACCTCATCGAGACCCAGTCCGACCTGTCTGACCAGGAGCCAGGTAACCCCGAGTGTCAGCCCGATCCGGACGATCCACCCGGCCGTGCGCGCGAGGGGAGACCGTGCCCCTCCCTCACCAG
>SLDT01000045.1 GCA_007125125.1 Gemmatimonadota bacterium
CGCCCCTCGCCCGGGCCTTCAGCCCTGACTGCCCACCCCGACCCCCCGGCCGCACCGGACATGACCCACGCCCAGCCCGAGCACATCCACCTGAACCATGCCGGGGCCTCGCTCATGCCCCCCTCGGTCGTGGCCGAGATCCTCGCGCACCTCGAGTGGGAGGCGAAGCTCGGGGGCTACGAGGCTCACGACCACCGGATCGGCCGGATCGAGGAGGCCTACCGTGCGGTCGAGGCGCTCATCGGGGCGCCGGAAGGCACGGTCGCCTTCCAGGAAAACGCGACCGTGGCCTTCGCCCAGGCCCTCTCGGCGATCCCCTTCCGGGAGGGCGACCTGATTCTCACGACGCGCAACGACTACGTCTCGAACCAGATCATGTTCCTCTCCCTCCAGGAGCGGTTCGGAATCCGGGTCGAACGGGCCCCCGATCGCCCCGAGGGCGGGGTCGATGCGGATGCCCTGATCGAGCTGGTGCACAGGCGGCGCCCGCGCCTCGTCTCGATGAGCCACATTCCCACGAGCTCCGGGCTCGTGCAGGAGGTGGGCCCGGTTGCCGAGGCCTGTCGGGAGCGCGGGATCCCCTTCCTCCTGGATGCGTGCCAGTCGATCGGGCAGATGCCGGTCGATGTGGGGGAGATTCCCTGCACCTTCCTGGCGGCGACGGCGCGGAAGTTCCTGCGCGGCCCGCGCGGCTCGGGGTTCCTCTACATCGACCAGGAGGCCCTCGATGCGGGGCTGACGCCCCTCTTTCCCGACCTCCGCGGGGCGGACTGGATCGACGAGGACCTGGTCCAGCCGGCGCCCGACGCCCGACGCTTCGAGAACTGGGAGTTCGCGTGGGCCCTCGTGCTCGGGACGGGCGAGGCGGCGCGGATCGCCCTGGAGACGGGACTCGAGACGATCCGGGAGGGTGCCTGGGGTCGGGCGGCACGGCTCAGGGAGCTCCTCGCTTCGATCCCGGGAGCGCGGGTCCTCGACCGCGGTGAAACCCTCGGGGCCATTGTCACCGTAGAGTTCGAGGCAGCCCGTGCGCGCGACCTGGTCCCCGCGCTTCGGGCGAGCGGCGTCCACAGCTCCTGGGTCCACCGGAGCTCGGCCCTCTTCGACTACGAAGAGAAGGGGGTCGAGGAGGCACTCCGCCTCTCGCCCCACCACATCACGACCGACGAGGAGCTCGCGACCGCCGTGGAGCGGATCGGGGAGGTCCTGGGTCGCCTGCGGGGGTCGGGCACCGGATGAAGGTTTCGGCAACCACCCCCGTATCCTGATCGAATCGTCACACCAGAGGAAGAACCTTGCAACCAGAGGTGGAGCGGGAACTCGTCCGGAAGTGCCAGGCCGGAGACCCGCGGTTCTACGAGCCGCTGGTCCGCGCCTACGAACCCCAGGGGCTGAGGCTGGCCCTCGGGATGGTCGGCAACATGGACGATGCCCGCGACGCCCTCCAGGATGCCTTCGTGAAGGCCTACCAGGCACTCGACCGCTTTGACACGAACCGCGCCTTCGGGCCCTGGTTCTTTCAGATCCTGCGCAACCAGTGCCGGGATCTGCTCCGGAGCCGGAAGGCGCGCTTTCGGGTCGAGGTCGTCGACGACGGGCTTCTGGGTGGGCGGGCCGACCACACCCCGCAGAGCAGCCGGCGGGAGCGGGAGCGTTCCGAGGCACGGCGCCTCCTCTGGAAGGCACTCGAGCGACTCCCCGACGAGCAGCGCGAGATCCTCGTCCTGAAGGAGCTCCAGGGGTTCCGCTACCAGGAGATTGCCGGGATCCTCGAGGTGCCCGAGGGCACGGTCGCGAGCCGGCTCTTTCATGCGCGGAAGGCGCTCAAAGGGGCCCTCGACGAGATGGGGGCGGAGTATCCATGAGCGGTGCCGGCCACCCTTCTGCACAGGATCCAGGGGCGGAGGTGTCGCGCGAGACCCTGATGCGCTACCTCGACGGGGAGCTCGAGCCCGGGGAGCGCCGTGAGGTCGAGGCGGCGCTCGAGCGCTCGACCGAGCTTCAGCGGGAGCTGGCGCTCTTTCGCTCCTTCCATGACGACCTCTCGACGCTGCGCGTCCAGGGGATCGACGACCGCCGGTCGGTCTGGTCACGGGTCCATCGGAGGCTAAGCCGCCCGATCGGCTGGCTCCTCCTCGCGATCGGCTCCCTGGTCTGGATCGGGCACACGGCCTGGCTCTATGCCTCCTCGCCCGCCCCCACCTGGGAGAAGGCCGCGACGAGCGCCATCGTGATCGGTGTGCTCCTCCTCTTTGCCTCCGTGATCCACGACCGGTACCGGGAGTGGCAGACCGACCCCTACAGGGATGTTGAGCGATGATCGTCACGACGACGAGCGAGATTCGAGGCATGCGCGTGCGCCGGACGCTGGGCCTCGTGCGCGGGAACACGATCCGCACGAAGCACCTCGGCAAGGACATCCTCGCCGTGCTGCGCTTTCTCGTGGGGGGCGAGGTGCGCGAGTACACGAAGATGATGGCGCAGGCCCGCGAACAGGCGATCGACCGGATGATCGAGGAGGCCCGCTCGCTCGGTGCGAATGCCATCGTCACCACGCGCTTCCAGACCTCGAAGATCATGTCCGGGGCCTCCGAGATCCTCTGCTACGGCACCGCCGTGATCGTGGAGCCGGAGGAGGGGTGAACGGGGCCGGCCGGCCAGGCGGGCGGCTGTTGCGCGCCGCGCATCTCCCCCCGTCCCGGGGCCGGTCGGGTGCCGTGACCCGCCACTCCGGCCCCCGGGCACTCGCCCTCGTGGCCCTCGCCACCGCCGGGTGCGCGACCGCCCCGGCCGCTCCGCCCCCCCTTGCCCCCCTCGCCGAGCGGATCGAGGCGGTCACCGCCGAGCCCCCCTTCGATGGCGTGCACTGGGGCATCCTCCTCGTCGACCCCGCCTCGGGCCGCCTCCTGTACGAGCGGAACGCGAACCTCCGCTTCGTACCGGCCTCGAACATGAAGATCCCGGTCACGCACGCGGCCCTCGCCCTCCTGGGGCCGGACTGGCGCTTCCGGACCACCCTCACCGCGATGGCCGGCCCGGACCCGGACGGGGTGATCGCCGGAAGCCTGCTCCTCACGCCGCAGGGCGACCCCTCGCTCGGCCCTCCCTGGTACCCCCGCGACGGGGCGGCCCTCGACTCCCTCTCTGCCGGCCTGCGAGCCGCCGGGGTGCGCGCGGTGCGAGGCGATCTCGTCGTCGATGTCTCGCGCTGGGACTCGACAACCGTGCCCTCGTCCTGGATGGTCGGGAATCTCGCGACCCGCTCCGGTGCGACCGGGGGCGCCTTCGCGATCGATGCGGGCGAACTCCGGATCGAGGTCACCGGGGGTACCACCCCGGGCGACTCCGCCTCGGTACGCTGGACCCCCTTCGGCCGCGGCACCTTCGTCGAGAACCGCGTCCTCACCGGAACGGTCAGCGAGGGGGTCCGGATCGTCACCTCGTACCAGCCGGAGGCGCGGCGGTGGATTGTGGAGGGGCGCCTTCCTCCCGCCGCATCGGAGGTCGTCGTGCGCGCGCAGCGGGACCCGGTCCGGGTGGCAGCCGATGCCCTCCTCGCCTCGCTCGTGGGGGCGGGGATCGCGGTCGACGGGGAGCTTCGGATCCTGTGGACTCCCGACGAGGCAAGGCAGGTCATCCCGGAGGAAGGCACCCCGGACTGGGCCGCGCGCGTCGAGCTGGCCTCCCTCGAGTCGCCTCCCATGGCCGAGATCGCACGGGCGATCCTGGAGCCGAGTCAGAACTGGATGACGGAGCAGGTCGTGCGTGCGCTCGGTGCCGAGCTCGGGGGCAGGGGAAGCTGGAGCGCGGGGTTCCGCGTGATGTCGGAGTTCTTCGAGGAGGAGCTCGGGATCGATCCCGCCGACCTCCACTTCCGGGACGGGTCGGGGCTCTCGGCGTACAACCTCCTGTCGCCGCGCGCGCTCGTGCGGATGCTCGACGATGCGCGGGGGCGGCCCTGGGCCGAGGCGTACCGCGATGCGATGGCCGAGCCCGGGCGGTCCGGGACCACCCTTTCGGGGCGGCTGGGAGGGCTCGAGGGGAGGGTGTTCGCGAAGACCGGGACGATCAGCCATGTGAACTCGCTCTCGGGCTACCTCGTGCGTGACGACGGGCGGGAGCTCACCTTTGCGATCCTGACGAACGCGGCGAACCTGCCCGCCGCCGAGGTGCGCGGGGCGATCGACCGGGTGCTGAGGGCGATGGCCGAAGGGGGGTGAGGGGGATGGCCGAAGGGGGTTAGGGCGATGGCCGAAGGGGGTTAGGGCGCGCCGGCGACGAAGGCGTTCTGTTTCCGCGGAAAGCGGTCGGTCCGCCTTCGAGGGGCGACCCCGCAAAACAGAATCCTTGTTCTGTTTCTCGGCTCGCGGCGGGCCACCGACGCCAACCTTCGCTTTCCGCGGAACGAGGGGCCGGACCCACAGGCGTGAGGAGGCAACCGCCGGGACCCCTGCCCTCCCGAAGCCCGACCTATTCCGCGGAAACCGAAGTCGGTCATACTCTGCACTCTCACCAGCGCCTTGCCCCAACCCCACCGGCCACCGCACCAACTGGTGGAGCGGCGCCAGGCGCCGCACTCATACGTTCCCTGCCGCGGGATCGAAGGAACGCATACCGGGGCGCGCATCGCGCGCCATCCTTCGCTCGAAGGCCCGCCAGGCGACGAGGGACTTCGCTTTCCGTGGAACGCAGCGGCACTCGTGGATGTCGGGTGCTGGCAACCGCCGAGCCGGCCTGGCCCCCGTGTCGGTCGAGCCCCCGTGTCAGTCGGGTCCCCGTGTCGGTCGGGCCCCCGTGTCGGCCTGGCCCCCGTCGTTTCGGGCGCCGCAAACGTCTGCGTCCGTGCACTCGGTGTGATCGAAGGCAGACATTTGCGTCGGAATTCGCCGGATTCGTCTGCGTTCGATGATCCGAGCGGCAGCGGAGGCAGACGTTTGCGCCGGAATCCGCCTCACTCGTCTGCGTTCGATGGGCGCTATGACGCGGACGCAGACATTTGCGTCGCCCCGGTGCGGGCGGCGGAGCGGCC
>SLDT01000134.1 GCA_007125125.1 Gemmatimonadota bacterium
CACCATCGGCAACCGCCCTGTTCTCGGGCCAGCTGCGAGACGAAACCGAGTTGCTCCACCGTCGCGCGGAGCGCAGCGGGATCATGGCCTCCCTGCTGCGCGGAGACATCGACCGCAGGGCCTACTGCACCCTGCTCTCGAGCCTCCTCGCGATCTACCGTCCGCTCGAGGAGGGACTGGGTGCCCGGGCAGACCATCCGTGGATCGCCTCACTTCCTCTCGCTGGACTCGCCCGATCAGCGGCGATCGAGCAGGACCTGGCGACCCTGGGGCACGAAGGGCCACCCGACCCGGTCGCCGCTGCGACCGCGCTGGGCAAGCGCATCGCTCGGCATGCTCGGGACCGCCCTCATCTCCTCGTCGCCCACGCCTACGTTCGATACATGGGCGACCTCAGCGGTGGCCGGGCGCTTGGCTCCGTCGTGCGCCGCGCCCTCTCGCTTCGTGGCAGCGACGGGTTGGCATTCTATGCGTTCTCCCCGGCACTCGATCCGGGGGAGGTGAAGCACGCCTTTCGGGCTGCCCTCGACGGCATCCCGGGGCACCCGATTCCCGGCGTGGACGAAGCTGAAGTCGAACTGATTCGGGAGGCCGGCCTCGCCTTTCGATCCCACATCGCGATCTTCGATCAGGTCGAGGAACGACGCTCGCGGGCGTAGGCAATCATCTGCCGAATCAGGTCGCCGGCGCGCTGGGCCGAGCGCTCCATCTGACGCACGCTTCCCGGGAGATCGGGGTCCTGGGCCTCGTCCAGGAGGTCGAGGAGCGCCCCGCTGGAGCTCGAGAGGATCATGTCCATGAGGGCTTCGTACTCTGCTTCCGGGGTCCCCGAGTCCGAGCGCATCACGGGACGGGCCGGAGCGGCCCCGGCAGCCCGAACCGGAACCGGCTTCGGCCGCTCGAGGCCTTCGCGCCGGGGCTCGCGGGGGGCAGCGAGCGGGTCGGAGGGAACGTCCGTCGCACTCTTCACCGCCCGGTGAATGCGATCGCGCAGGACCCGGGCCTGATCGCGGGCCGAAATGTCTCGCAGGAGAAGGATGTAACCAAGAACGCCCGAGCCATCGGGCCGAACCACGAGATCGGCCTCGACTCCGAGCGCGATGGAGGTGTTCCGTTGAGGTCGGAGCTCTCCCGACCAGTTCCGGCCTTCGTTCCTCAGCGACGTGAGCATGTCCCGAGCCCTGACGGGATCATGGAAGAGCCTGGGCAGGTCGTCGAGGTCGGAGAGGGCGTTTCGACCACAGCCGACGAGGGCCGCGAACGCCTCGTTCACGAAAAGGACCCGATGGTCGGCACTTGCGACGAGGACTCCTTCCTTCGCGCTTCGAACCGCGCGGCGGGCACGGACCAGGCGGTCTTCGAGCAGAAGGAGATTCCTCGCTCCCACTTGCAGAGCAGCGTCCCGCAGGGACGACCCGAGCGAGCGGGCGAGCGCGACTTCCGAGCGGCTCCAGGGCCTCGAGGTTCCCCTGACCTGTTCGACCCACACCGCAAAGGAACGCCGGGGAGAGAGGTCCCTCGGGTCGTTGCCGACGACGACCGGTTTGCGCGGATTCCCCGCCCAGCGCACCTCCCTGACACGCTCGCCCCGCAGCCAGACGAGGTACTCGCGCTCATCCCGAGAGATCTCGACTGCGAGGACGCCACAGGCCGATTCCCCGAGGTGCGCGAGTTCCGGGTGCTCCCTCGCCACGACGGACGACGCGAAGACGCCCTGGTCGAACGCGGCTTCCTGCAAGCTCAGCCAGTGCCTCAGGGCCCGGAGGTCGGCGTTCGACGGCACCTGGCCCGCGACGAGCATCTCGCCGTCATGCGAGAGAAATGCCCCCGAAGCATCGACCAGCCCGAGGAGTTCCCGCGGGTCGTTGAAGAGTGCTGCACGCCATGCGCCCCCGGCCACATTCGCGACGAGTCGACTCTCGAATCGACGCACGGTGGCCTCCGCTGCCACGATCTCGACGCGCTCGAGCGAGGCGATCCGGGCGCCGGCGACCTCGGCAAGCACCTCGCAGGCCGCACGAACCGTCCAGGGGAGGGTGCGAGGAGAGTAATGGTGGCAGGACACCAGCCCCCAGAGCTGCCCACCCCGCATGAGAGAAGCCACGAGGGTGGCCGTGACGCCCATGTTGCGAAGGTACTGCAGGTGGAGGGGCGACATGCTTCGGAGCCCGGCCATGGACATGTCGAGGTCTTCGCCCGAATCCGGGTGGAGCCTGGGCAGGAGCGGCGCCGCGACGGCATCGACATCCGCGAGCACACGTACCTTGTTCCTCAGGTACAGCTCGCGGGCACGCTGAGGGATGTCGGAGGCCGGGTAGTTGAGCCCGAGGAAGGGTTCGAGGTGTGGTTCGCGCCCTTCGGCCACGACCTCCCCATGCCCTTCCGGGTCGAAGCGATACACCATGACGCGGTCGTAGCCCGCCACACTTCGGAAGGCCTCCACGATCGCTTCGTGGAGTGCAGGAAGGGATCCCGCTCTCGCAATCTCGAAGGTGCTCTCGGCGAGCCGGTGGGCCAGCCCCGGTTCCGGTCCAGCCCCCTCGCCACCTCGCGCGGGCTCGAGCTCGAGGATCAGGGCTCCCTGGGCGTTGCGGTGCAGGGCCGCATCGAGATGCACGACGAGTCCATCCACCTCGATCGTGCCGGGGAAGGGGAGGGGTGCTCGCGGAACGCGGTTCGAAATCCAGCCATCGAGAACCGTGAAGAGGGTCCCTCCGAGGCATCGAAGGTCCCGGCCCAGAAGGGATTCCGCTTCGAGTCCGAGGAGCTCGGCGGCATTCGTGGTGGCTTGTCGGACGGTGCCATCCGAGGCATCCAGAACCAGGAGTACCCCGTGCGGCTGGATCGAACCGGGAAGGTGGATGAGTTCCCTCTCGCAGTTCGACAGGGTGGCTTCGCCAAACCGTGGATGATCGCTGGATCCGGCCATGAACACGCCCTCTTTCGGCAATGGAGCAGATCCCGACCCGCGCGGGGGTCGAGCGCGGCCAACGTGGAGTCCCCGGCCGTGCATGTCAAGGGTCTCGGGGTGATCCGCCTTCCGGATCCTCTCCCGAGGGGGCGTGTACCCCCCGGCGAAACCTTGTTCGGCTGAACGGGACGGGGCGGTCCCGTGTCCCTGATTCGAATCCGTCGAACAACCTGCATTCCACCTGCTGCACGATCGCCTTCGCAGGCGATCCGTCCGGCAGTTCCGAGTTCGGAGTCGTCGTCGTTGCACCACAACAAGAGAGCATTGAGCGGACGCGAGTCGCGACGTCCCGACCGGGGAGGAGGGGCCGCCGTGCTCCTCCTCGCCCTCGGGCTGGCCCTCCAGCCCGCTCTGACCGTCGAAGGGCTCGATGCCCAGGAGGCCCCTGGCGGGAGCGGGGCCCTCGCCCTCGAGGAGGCGATCCGGATCGCCCTCGAGAACAACCCGGAGTTCCGCATCCAGCTCGCGCAGGGCGAGAGCGCACTCTGGAGGGAGCGGGAGGCGCGGGGGGACTTTCTTCCCTCGGTGAACGCCTCGAGCTCTTTCGGCTACACGGCCTCGGGGGAGCGCCGATTCCAGAGTGTGGGTCTCGGGACCCAGCCGGCAGTGTACTCCTCGAGCTATAGCCTGAACATGTCCCTCTCGATGTCGGGGGCGACGCTCCTCAGGCCCTCGCTCGTGCGCGAGCAGAACGCAGCGACCGACGCACGGATCGAGGGTGCCGGTTTTGGTCTCGAGGACCAGGTCACGCAGGCCTACCTGCAGGTGCTCCAGGCCGACGAGGAATTGCGGCAGGCGCGGGCCGAGCTGGACCGCACGAGAACGTACGTTCGACAGGCCGAGGCACAGGTCGAGGTCGGAGCAGGGACGCCCCTCGACATTCGCCGGGCCGAGGTGCAGGAGGGACAGGCCGAGGTAAGGCTTCTGCAGGCCGAGAACGCGGCTGCGACATCGCGGCTCGCGCTCGGTCGGGTGATGGGGGTCCCGGTCGAGGTCGGCACGCGGCTCTCGACGACCTTCGAGCTCTTCGACCCCGATCTGGATCCTGACGCGCTGCTGGACCGCGCACTCGAGCGAAATCCGGTGCTCCGGGCCACGCGACGGCAGGCAGCTGCGGCTTCCACGCAGGCCAGAATGGCACGAATGCAGTACTATCCGAGCCTCTCGCTCTCGGCGGGACTCTCCGGCTCGGTCTTCGAGCCGGCCGACCTGGGACCGCTCCTCTCGGACCGGATCGGCCAGCTCGGGAACCAGTACGAGTCGTGCCTCCAGGACAACCGGATCCGTGACCTCCTCGGCGACGCGCCCCGGAACTGCGCGGCGCTCGATCCGGCCGATCCGGAGGTGGCGGCCGAGGCCCGCCGGCAGGTGCGGGAGCAGAACCGGGGCTTTCCCTTCGACTACAACACCCAGCCCCTCTCCCTCTCCCTCTCCTTCTCGATCCCGGTCTTCACGGGGTTCAGCCGGCAGCTCCAGGTCGAGGAGGCCCGGGTGGGAGCCTTCACGGCGCGCGAGCAGGTCCGGGTCGAGGAGCTGCGGCTCCGATCCGAGATCGAGAGCGTCGTGCGTGCGGTGCAGACCGCCCGCCGGACCGTCGACCTCCAGACCCGGATTCGGGAGACTGCGGCCGAGGAGCTTCGGCTCGCGCAGGAGCGTTTCCGGCTCGGCCTGGCCTCCTCGGTCGAGGTCGTCGACGCGCAGGCCAACCTCTCCCAGGCCGAGCGGGACGAGATCTCGGCCGTGTACGCCTTCCACCTCTCCCTGGCCGGGCTCGAGGGCCTGGTGGGCGAGCGGCTGCGGGAGCCCTGAATGCCTTCTGCCCGAATGGACCTGTTCATGACCGCTTCAGAACCGACACGTCCCTCGCTCACGGGACTGCGGGTGGGGCTCCTCGCGGGGTGCCTCGTCCTGGGGGCCTTCCTCGCGGGATGCGGGGAGGGAGACGACGACGGGCAGGTGGCCCGGGCGGCCGGTGCGCCCCAGGGGGCGGGGCCGGGCGGCGCGCCGGGCGGACCGCAGCGCGCGGTCCCGGTCTCGGCCCG
>SLDT01000106.1 GCA_007125125.1 Gemmatimonadota bacterium
GGGGAGCGCGCCGGCGCGCAGCGAGGACCGGGGGCCGCGGGCCCTGGTAGACCGCCGGCAGACCCGGCGGTCTCCGGATCATCCCCGGGCAGACAGCACAGGGACTTGCAGGTGCAGGCAGCACAGCATCTTACGCAGACGCAGGGTCGATTGGGCTCTCCCCGGGGAACGACTCGCTCGCATGTACTTGCGCCAGCCAGCCAGCCAGCCTTAATTGTATGCGCGTCTGGTGGATGAAGGTTGCGACATTGCCCCGTTCGTTGAAGGTTGGGCGGGGCGGGTATGCGAGAGCTTCCACCGGCGCTCACAGCGGAGCAGCCTCGGGATCGGCACAGCTCCGCGCCGGCGGCAGGATGGTCGGCAGGGAGTTCCTTGAACCACGAGGAGGGAAGCATGAACCGCTTCAAGAGGCTGGTGAGGGTGGCGGTGCTGCTCCCGATGGGGTTGGCGCTCGGTCTGGTCGGGACCGGAGAAGTGACGGTGGATCGGGACGCGCGGTCGGGCATTGTGATGGAGATGTTGCTTGGTGCGGTCGGGCCGGCGCCGCTGGCGGCGCAGAACGGGAATGGGAATGGGATCGAGGTGGTCACCTGCGGGTGGTGCATCGAGGATGACGTCTATGGTCAGTGGTGCACTACCGAGGAGCCGATCCAGTGCTTCTGGGATACTCTCCTCGCACATCAGTTTCCCAACGGAGGCGACGAGTGCGGTCTCGAAGGGAAGCCGGCTAACGCGATCTGCGCTAGATGCGGAGGGACATCGGGCTGCCACACGGACTGGTGGTCAGTTTATCCCGATGGCCAGGGTTGCCACATGGAGTGCGGGAGTGGTTCGGAGTATGCCTCTCTGCTCCAGGACCTCGACACGGTTCTCGAGGCGGGAGATGCTGCAGGTATCCTGTGGGTCGCCCTGAACAGCCCCCTGATCCGGATTCTCGAGACCGACGGCGCCATCCTCGTAGCGCCGGCTTGCGATGACGAAGAAGCAGTCGCTTCGATCCGCCGGATTCCGGCGGCCGCATGGCCCGAGGTTCGCTTGCTCCTAACCGACGCCGACTAAGCACAGCACTGATGACCGATCTCGGCATTCCGACGCGGGAGCGAACGTGTGCGGACTCCGTCGTGATTGGTGGGATCGCCTGCCTCCTGGTGCTCGGGACGGGAGGGTGTGGGGATCGGCCTGCCACTCAGGAGCCTGCCCGCATGACTGCCGCTCCCGAGGGGGGGCACCACCTCGTGATCGAGGACCCGGAGCCGGCCTGTCCAGCGTGCGAGATCCGCATGCGTTCGCTCGGCGTTCTTGGCGCCCCGGACGATGCCCGGCTGTTGCGAGAATTTCCCGGAAGCATCATCCGGGACTCGCGGGGTCAGGTCTACGCGGTCGTACCTGCGCTCGACCACGAGGTACTGGTCTATGATCCGGATGGCGGTCAGCGCAGGACCCTCGGAAGCCTGGGTGAGGGTCCTGGAGAGTATCGGCGGCCCCTGGCGCTTGCTCTGGGACCGGGCGATTCGGTGTATCTTGCCCATGACGGGAGCCGGATGACCGTCTTCGATCCAGATGGGGAGCTTGTCAGGACTTTCCGGCTACCCGGTGCGCTCCGGAACAACTTCCTCGTTGAGTCGAACGGACACATCCTGATGGCCGGTGCTGTGGCCGACCCTGAACCGGTCGAAGCTCCACTGCACCTGCTTTCTCCGGAGGGACACCTGCTTCGCAGCTTTGGTGATCGCGTCCCCCTCAGAAGAACCCCGAGCGGGGGGCTGAGTACATCGTCATTCGCGAGGGTCCTCTTTGCCGCCGCACCGGAGTCGTTCTGGGTGACTGAACCCTTCGTCCGCCCCCGCCGTTCCGAGGCAGAACCTCCCCCGATGCTGCGGCTGAGCCGGTACAACGTCGGAGGGGAGCTTGGCCTGACAGTCGATCTGCGGCCTCCCGCAGACACCCGGCTGGACGACGGCGGAGCCCTTGCGCTCGGTCCTCGATCCGGACGCATCATCAGGGAGGTTCAGGAGGAGTTGATCGCGATGGGGGAGGGCTCCTCTGTCCTCTTACAAAGGCCGACTGGTCCGCTGCTTCCTTTCGAACCCGCAGGGGTGTCGTCGGTGCACGGTGAGCAGACCATCGTCGTGTCCCGGTTCCAGCGAAGGGATCTGGACCCCGACGCGCTGGAGTTCGAGCGTCCCGGCGCGGGTCGCCTGCACATCGCGGAGGAGAGCCTGCTCCGCATCTATTCGACTCTGATCGACGTGGTGGACTTGAACGCCGGCCTGCTTCTGGTGAGATGGACAGTTCCCGGGTATGGCTGGCTTCTCCAGGACGGGACCCTCGTGATGATGCGAGTCTCGGACGAGGGAATCTTCCAGCTCGAGCTTTTCGAACTGGTCATCGAAGAGCTTGCCTGGGAGCGTACTGGATCCTGAGCAGTGTGCGGGCCCCCTGTGCTTCCGGGGCACGCGCATCCGCTGCTCGCACTGGGGTCTCCCCTGGCCCCTCGTCCTCTGGGACGAGCCAGGTGACCCGTCCTGCCATTCGACGGCCTTGGTCTCAGGGGTAGCTTGGATCGAGTTCGTTCGCATGAGCGGTGCACCGGGGAGGAGCCGATCCGTTGACAACTGCCCACACCTCGCCGAGACTCATGGTACGATCGACCCCGCGTTCGCCTGAGAATCATGCACGGCAGATCCTCCGATTCGTCCACCGTCACCGGAAACAGCCGGAATGAACCACACGTTCACACTTGTCCTGGCCGCACCGCGGACGATTGATCCCGCCTTGGAAGAAGCCGTTTTCGAAGTCGGGTGCGACGACGCGGCCCTGGGCATCCGGGGAGGCACTCTCTACCTGGAGTTCGATCGGGATGCCGCGACCCTGCTCAAGGCGATTCTCTCAGCGATTCGCGACGTCCAGCGGATTCCCGGCGTTCGGGTCGCTCATGTCGAACCTGATGAACTCGTGACGGGCGCTGGCATTGCTCGGCGTATGGGCCGTAGCAGGGAGAGCGTGCGCCTCCTCGCCGAAGGGTCCCGGGGGCCCGGGGGGGGCCCTCAACCGCTCACGGGTGCGTCCGGTCGGCGCATCCGACTCTGGCGATGGAGCGAGGTCCTGGAGTGGATCGAGCAGCACGGCCTCGAGACCCGTGTATCGACAGGGGCGAGAGAGATCGCAGCCGTGAACGGTGCCCTGGCGCTCACGCGTCACGCGGACCCGAAGGCCCGCGCTGCGATCCTCGAGGCCATCGGCCCGGCGGCTCCCTCGCCTGGCAACTCTGTCTTCCCCACTGCACACGATCTGGCCGGGCAGAGGCGCGCGCGGCGGTGAAGCGAGCTCCGGCCTGTCAGCTCTGGAATCTCGCTTGAACTGCCCTGTGCGCGGGGAGGAGCGGAGGAAGCGGGTCACTCAAATCCCGAGATCCTCAAACAAGGCATCCGCGGATTCAAACTGCTCCACCTCAATCCCCTTTTCACTGTTCTTCAAGACTCGCCGCGTCTCTTCGTTAAAGCTCCTGACCTGGAAGGGCAGCCCGCGCTCAAGGATCACCTGACGATAGAACAGGCTGATAGCCTGTGAAGCGCTCAGGCCGCAGTCGCTAAGGATCTTCTCAGCTTCACGCTTCACTTCCGGTTCCACCCGAGCTCGAGCGGTCGCTGACTTCGCCATTGTTGAACCTCCTTGTGTGTCTTGTGTGGCACAATTGTAGCCCGTATCGAACCACAATACAAGCGAGGCTCTGGGTGGCTCCGGATGGATGGACACCGCGGACCGGACTTCCGGGCGAGATCAGGGAGTGCCACGTTGCCCTCGGTCGAGCGACGATGCGGAGGTCATCAACCAAGGGAAACGGAGGAAGCGCCCGACACGGTGGGCGCAACTCGAGCAGTAAACCCCCCAGGTCAGTGAGAGAGGAAGTCCACCTCGTAGTCCTGCATCGGCCAGGCGCCTGTCTCCTTTCGCTTCTCCACCCATCGCGCGAGCGCATGGACGATCCGAGCGGGGTCTCGAGGAAGCCTGTGCGTAAGGATCAGCAGGCCCGCATTAGGACCGCTCGAGGCGAAGGCGTCATGGGTAGCGGCCAGGAAGTCGTCCCGATTGCAGGTGACCATGATCCTCCGGTCATGAGCCGCAGCACGGAGGTGCACTGGATCGTCCTGAGGCAGGGAAGGATGGGCACCCTTCGCGGGTCGAATGTCAAGTCCCAAGCCCCCTCCGACCTCAGCGCAGGAGTGCGGAATGTCCTCGTCGATGTAGAAGCAAGCGCCCCTCAATCGCCCATTCTACGCGTGAAGGGCATCTCTTCGGCTACGCGCTCAGGCGTCCAGTATGCCTCGCGCGCAAGACGTTCATCGATCTCTTCCGGATAGGCACGGTAGTAGGCTATGGCGGCCCGCAACTGGTTCTCTGACACCTCCGGGTAAGCCTTGAGCAGTTCATCCCAGTTCTCTCCGGACTCCTTCCAGGTCGCGACTATCTCCCAGACTTCCATACCTGAGAAGGCGACGGCTGGTCGGCGTTCATTGCGCCTTTGGACGAACACGATCCCGGGAACTCGCGAGGAACGCAGGGCCTCTTCCATCAGTGAAATCGCGCCTTTGGACCAGTCACGCTCCCCTCGGAACTGGATCTCTCGGCTGATCTCGCGGTCCAGTTTCTCTGGTATGCGCAGGCTGTGTTGAATCGATGACATTGGAGAGGGTCGCGGGGTCTGCCCCTCCTGCAACGCGCGCCGCATGGCGGAGGTGGCGGCCCACCTGACCGACGAGGTGGTCCCGCACCTTCCCGTCCGGCAGTGGGTCCTTTCCGTCCCCAAGCGTCTTCGGCCCTTCCTGCACCAGACCCCCGAGGTGGCGAGTGGCGTGCTCGGCATTTTCCTCAGGGCGCTCAGGTCCGCACTGCGTGATGCGAGTCCGGGCGCGCCGGATGCGGTTCGCGACGCGCAGCTCGGAGCCATCTCCTTTCCCCAGCGCTTCGGGAGTTCTCTCAACCCGCACTAC
>SLDT01000002.1 GCA_007125125.1 Gemmatimonadota bacterium
GAATCTGGAGGCGCCGGTCTTCCGCGACCGGAACGTGCGGCTCGCGATGCAGCACCTCTTCAATTTCGACCGGCTGAATCGCAACCTGATGTTCAACGAGTACTTCCAGCAGGTCTCCTTCCCCGAGGGAACTGAGTACGCGAACCCGGACCTGGAGCCCTACCCCTTCAACCCGAGCGTGGTCCGGGCACACCTGGAGCAGGCCGGGTTCCGGCGGCCTGACGAGATCCGAAGCAGGAGCTTCGTGCGTCGGATCTGGAGCGTTCTTCGCGGCCTTGTCTTCACCCGCTCCGACACGGACGACATCCTGGTGAACGAGGCGGGCGACAGGCTGAGCTTCAGTGTGATCTACGGGAGCCCCGGTCTCGCGCGACACCTCACGGTCATGCAGCAGGAGTACCGACGGGCGGGGGTCGACATGAGGCTGCGGCTCCTCGAGCCGGGCACGGCCTTCGAGAGGGGGCTCGAACGCAAGTACGAAATGACGGTTACGGCGCGAACCGCCGGGCTCTACCCGGCCCCGCGCCAGTACCTGCACACCGAGTTCCGGGATGCGACGAACAACAACAACATCTGGGGCTTCGGGACGGCCGAGGTCGACAGCCTGATCGTGGTCTACGAAGAGAGCCTGGACTTCGAGGAGCGGCTGGCGGCGATCCACCGGATCGACGAGATCGTGCAGGACGAGGCCTTCTACATTCCCTTCTGGATGGCGCCCTTCATCTGGGTCGTCCACTGGGACTACATACGCTTCCCCGAATTCTACCTGCCGCTTCGAACGGAGCAGATTACGGACTGGATGGTCTACTGGTTCGACCCGGACCGGAAGGCGGCGGTCGATGCGGCGATGGCCGAAGGGAGGGCGTTTCCCGTCGACGACAACCTCGACGTGGACCACTGGGGGGTGCGTGAACGCTTCGAATGACGGGCGGCGGCCGTGGTCCCGCTCCCGCGGGCGACGCCGCGGCCGAGAACACTCTCACACGACCCCCGGAGCCTGACGTGGCCCTACTCGAGATCGACAACCTGCAGGTCGGCTTCGACACCGAAGACGGCCTCCTGCGCGCCGTCGACGGTGTCTCCTGCCAGGTCGACGGGGGGCGCACCCTCGGGGTGGTGGGCGAGTCGGGGTGCGGCAAGAGCGTGACGGCTTCTTCCATCCTGCGTCTCGTGCCGAGTCCCCCGGGGCGCATGCTCGGGGGGGAGATCCGCTTCGACGGGACCGACATCCTGAGCCTCCCGCGCGAGGAGCTCGGTCGCATCCGCGGGCGGGAGATCGCGATGATCTTCCAGGATCCGATGACCTCGCTGAACCCGGTCTTTACCGTCGAGAAGCAGATGGGCGAGGTGCTCCGGCTCCGCTTCGACCTGACGGGCGAGCCGGCGCGCGCGCGAGCGGCCGAGATGCTGAGCACGGTGGGGATCGCGGATGCGCGCTCGAGGCTGTCGTCCTACCCGCACGAGCTCTCCGGGGGGATGAAGCAGCGCGTGATGATCGCGATGGCGCTCCTCTCCGAGCCCCGGCTCCTGATCGCGGACGAGCCCACGACCGCGCTCGACGTGACGATCCAGGCGCAGATTCTCCACCTCATCCGGGAGATGCAGGCCGAGACGGGGGCGGCCGTCCTCTTCATCACGCACGACATGGGTGTGGTCGCCGAGATGTGCGACGAGGTCGCGGTGATGTACGCCGGGCGCGTCGTCGAGCAGGCCGGGGTGATCGAGATCTACGAGCGCCCGCGGCATCCCTACACGAAGGGGCTCCTCATGAGCGTGCCCCGGAAGGGGCAGACGAAGGACCGTGCGCTTCCGACGATCGAGGGGGTCGTGCCTTCCCTCCTCGAGCCGCCGAAGGGGTGCCGCTTCGCGGATCGCTGCTGGCACCGGAAGCGGCTCGGCGAGGCCGATCGGGCGCGGTGCGTTGACGAGGATCCGGCCCTTCGTTCCCTCGAGGGAGGAAGGGTGGCCTGCCACTTTCCCCTGAAGGGCGACGAGACCCCGCCGGTCGAGCCCCCTCCGGGGGCGGGGCTGTCCGACCCCGTGACGTCCGACGGGCCCCCTCCGGGCACGGGGGTGGAGTGATGGCGAACGAGCTGCGGGGGGGGAACGGGCAGGAGGTGGAGCGCACGGGGGGCGAGCTCATTCTCCAGGTCGAGGGACTGAAGAAGTACTACCCCGTGCGCGGCGGGGTGCTCGGAGGAAAGATCGGCGACGTGCGCGCGGTCGACGGGGTGAGCTTCACGATGAAGCGGGGCGAGACGCTCGGGCTCGTCGGCGAGTCGGGGTGCGGGAAGTCGACCCTGGGCCGGACGGTGATGCGGCTCGAGGACCCGACCGATGGGCGCGTGCTCTTCGAGGGGCAGGACCTCGCGACGGCGAGTCGCCAGGAGGTCTTCCAGGTGCGTCGCGAGATCCAGATGATCTTCCAGGACCCGTACTCCTCGCTGAACCCGAGGATGACGGTGGGCGAGATCGTGCGCGAGCCCCTCGTGGTGCACAGGCTCGGCACTCGGGAGGAGCAGCTCGAGCGGGTGCGGCACCTCTTCGAGGTCGTGGGGCTCGAGGGGCGCATGATCCACCGGTACCCGCACGAGTTCTCCGGGGGGCAGAGGCAGCGGATCGGGGTTGCGCGTGCCCTCGCCCTCGACCCGCAGCTCGTGATCGCCGACGAGCCGGTCTCGGCCCTCGACGTCTCGGTGCAGAGCCAGGTCCTGAACCTCCTCGCCGGGCTCCAGCGCGAGCTCGGGCTGACCTACCTCTTCATCAGCCATGACCTCTCGGTGGTCGAGTACATCAGCGACTCGATCGCGATCATGTACCTCGGGCGCATTGTCGAGAAGGGGCCCGTCCGTCGGGTCTTCGACATGCCGACCCACCCCTACACGCGCGGGCTGCTGAAGGCGATCCCGCAGCCTGACCCGAGGAAGCGCCGGGACGCGGTGCCCCTCACCGGCGAGGCGCCAAGCCCGGTGTCGCCGCCCCCGGGGTGTCCCTTCCACCCGCGTTGTCCCTTCGCGGTGCCGGAGTGTCGGGAGGCCATGCCGCCTCTCGACCTCGTCCAGGGTTCGAGCGAGGTCCCGGGCGAGGAGCACCTCGCGGCCTGCATCCGGAAAGACGAGATCTGAGGTTGGGGCGAGCACCTCGTCACGCCCTCTTTCCGCGTTCTCGTCGCGGCCCTCCGTGGCTCCCTCTTGCCCCCGCGCCGGGGCGTGGGGAGATTTTGACGCTGTTACCGGATCGTGTCACGCACGATTGGGAGCACCTGGCCACTGGACCCTGGAGATGACTCTGGCATGACGCAGCGCAAGGTGGTGGTGACGGGACTTGGTGTGTGTGCCTCGGTGGGCACGGGCGTGGAGCGATTCTGGGAGGGGCTGGTCGAGGGTCGGTCCGGGATCGGGACGATTTCGCACTTTGACGCCTCGACGCTGCGTTCGCGGATCGCGGGCGAGGTCCTCGACGCGGCACTCGATGACCGGCTTGGCCCTCGGACTCTCCGCCGAACGGCTCGCTTCACGCAGCTTGCGCTGGTCGCTGCGGAGGAGGCACTCGAGCGTGCAGGGCTTCCCGAGGGTGAGGTTCGCGAGGAGGTCGGAATTGTGATCGGCTCCGGCATCGGTGGATTCGAGGTCCTCGAGCAGGAGCACGCCGCCTTTCTGGACCGAGGACCGGGAAAGTTCGCGCCCCTCACCGTGCCCATGGTGATCCCGAACATGGCGGCGGGGGTTCTCGCGATCGAGACCGGTTGCCGAGGCCCCAACCTCTCGCTCAGCACCGCCTGTGCAACGGGGGCGCATGCCCTTGGCACCGCGCTCGACCTCATCCGGAACGGACGCTGCGAGGTCGTGCTCGCCGGGGCTTCCGAGTCGACTCTCTCGCCCTTCGCGGTCGACGGATACTGCCAGCTTCGAGCGCTCTCGACCCGTAACGACGAGCCGGAGCGCGCGTGCCGGCCCTTCGACCGGGACCGCGACGGGTTCGTGATCGCCGAGGGTGCGGCAGTCCTCGTCGTCGAGAGCCTGGATCATGCCCGACGGCGCGGCGCCACGATCCTGGCGGAGCTGGCCGGGTACGGGATGTCAGCCGACGGGTACCACCTCACCTCGCCCGACCCCGAGGTGAAGGCGACCTCGCGCGCGGTCCGACTGGCCCTGAACGACGCGAGGGTCCACCCCACCGAGGTGGATCTCGTGAATGCGCACGGTACCTCGACTCCCCTGAACGACCCGTCCGAAACCCGACTCATCCGCCGGGTCTTCGGGGAGCACGCGGACCGGCTCGCGGTCCAGGCGACGAAGTCGATGACGGGACACAGCCTCGGTGCCTCGGCGGCGATCGAGGCGGTGGCGTGCGTGCTGACCCTGGAACGCGGAGTGGTGCACCCGACGATCAACCTGGAGAACCCCGACCCGGAGTGTGATCTGGACTACGTCCCGGGAGACGCTCGGGAGATGCGGGTGGACTGCGTGGTGTCGAACTCCTTTGGCTTCGGCGGGCACAACGCAGTGCTGGTATTTCGGCGGATCGACTGAGGCCCACCGCCCTCCGGCACCGCGGACTTTGGTGCATCCCCGGGTTCGGCTCTCGTCCACACCCGACGCGCTCAGGTGCTCGTCAGAACGATCCTCCGAAGAGCTGGAATCCAAGCACGGCGCTGAGCTGCTCGGCCCCTCCGAGCGAGCCCCGGACCTCGAAGAAGGGCGCGAGGGTGCGCTGCTCGAAGCGGAGCCCGCCGATCAGGTTTGCGCCCACCTTCGACTCGCTTGACCCGACGTCGGGCTCGAAACGGCCGAAGCTCACCCCGGTGCCGACGTACGTGCGGGCAGCGCCCCCGCCCACCCGGATAAGGGGGAGAAGGAGATCCGCGTTTGCCTCCGTCCAGGTACCCTCCGAGGGAAAGAAGCGATGGGCCGAGCCATTCAACTCGAGGCGGGACAGCGTCGCGTTGGCGATCCCCTCGTCGCCCGGGATCACCCGCTCGAGGGCAACATTCCCGCGGACCCCGACTCCGAGCTTCTGCTCGCTCCCGTACTCCGCGAAGGTGGCACACCCTGAGACGAGGACGAGGAAAAGGGCAGCGGGAAGGGCGATCGCTCGGCGGAGGCGCGCTCGATCCATCGGTAGGTCTCCTGTTCGGGCCAACGAGGTGAGGTCATGGGATGCTACCCCTGCATGCTCGACCGGGTGCCACGCCCGAAGCACGGCTGCCGCGACCGGGCGTCCCGCCCGCACCTCGCTTGTGGCCACAACCGCGCCCGCACCGGTCCGGCCGGGGGCTGGCCCCGGGGCCCTTCAGTCCGTATTCTGCCAGGTCCAGCGACCCGACACCCCGGAGCCCACATGCCCCAGCACTCGAGACTTCCACTTGTCCTTGCACTCCTCGTACTCCTCATCCCCTCCGGATGCGCTGACGAGCCCTATGACCTTATCCTTCGTGGCGGCTTCGTCCTCGATGGAACGGGCAACGAGGCCTTCGCTGCCGATGTCGGGATCCGGGGCGAGAGGATCGCAGCCGTGGGGAACCTCGCGCGTGCCGAGGCGACCGAGATTCTGGAGGTGCAAGGGCTCTACGTCGCACCGGGCTTCATCGACCTGCACTCCCACGCCGGGGGTGGGCTCGAGAGCGAGAACCTGAGCGTGGCCCACGCGCTCGTGGCGCAGGGGATCACGACGGCGGTGATCAACCCCGACGGTGGGGGTTCGGTCGACATCGCGGCTCAGCAGGAGGCGCTCCTCGAGCACGGGCTCGGCGTGAACGTGATCCAGCTCGTTCCCCATGCCTCGATCCGGCAGCGAGCGATGGGCGGGAGCCACGACCGCGCCCCGACCCACGAGGAGATGGCCGAGATGCTCCGCCTCACACGCGAGGGGATGGAGGCGGGTGCCTTCGGCCTCTCGACCGGGCTCTTCTACACCCCGGGGTTCTACGCGGAGACCGACGAGGTCATCGAGCTGATGCGGATCGTGGCGGAGTACGACGGAGTGCACTCGAGCCACATCCGCGACGAGTCCGACTACTCGATCGGGGTGGTCGCCGCGGTGCAGGAGATCATCGACATCGCGCGCGAGACCGGATCGGCGGGGATCGTGAGCCATGTGAAGGCACTCGGGCCGAACGTCTGGGGGCAGAGCCGGGAGATCGTGGAGCGGATCGACGCGGCGCGCGCCGAGGGGGTCGAAGTCTGGGCCGACCAGTACCCCTACGATGCCTCGGCAACGGGGTTCGTCGCCGCCCTCGTTCCCGCCTGGGCACGCGATGGCGGGAGTGGCGAGATGCGCGACCGGATGCGCGATCCGGAGCTCGGGGAGCGGATTCACGCCGGGATGGCCGAGAACCTCGCGCGGCGCGGCGGCGCCGACCGGATCATGTTCCGCGGCAGCGGCGGGATCGCCGGACGAACACTCGCCGAGCTGGCCGAGGAGGCGGGCGCCGATCCGGTCGACCACGCCTTCGAGATGATCGCCGGGGGCGACTCGCCCGGGATCATCTCCTTCAATATGCACGAGGACGACATCGCGACCCTCATGCAGCAGCCCTGGACCCTGACCTCGACGGACGGGGGCCTCCCCACCTTCGGCTCCGGCACCCCGCACCCCCGGACCTACGGGGCCTTCCCGCGGAAACTCCGCAAGTACGTGCGTGAGGAAGGCGTCGTCGACCTGGCCTTCGCCATCCGCTCGATGACGGGCGCCTCGGCCGAGGCCTTCCGCGTGCGGGACCGCGGTGTGCTCCGGTCGGGGGCCTGGGCCGATGTCGTCGTCTTCGACTTCGAGCGGGTCCATGACCCGGCCGACTTCATGGAGCCCCATCAGTACAGCGAGGGCATGGTGCATGTGTTCGTGAACGGGGTCGCGGTGATCCGCGACGGGACCTTCACGAACGCCCTGCCCGGGCGGGTGCTCCGACTGCACGAGACCGCGCCCGTCGTGGACTGAGCGAGGGCGCGCGAAGCTCTCGTAGTATGTAAACACCCTCTCAGGGGTCGAAGATGTGCCCGCGCCCGACGGTCGAGGTGAACATCTGCCGGCTCGAGTGCGCGACACCGAAGACCGTCGCACCGACGTGCCCGTGCCCTGGGAAGAACTCGTCCATGTAGTGCATGATGTTCAGGAAGCGGTCGTAGCGATTCACGCCCTGGAGGTTGCCCCCGCAGCTCTGATCGAGGTCGGCAGTCCCGATGTCCATGTTCCCGCCGAGGATGCGGACGTCACGGCCGGTGAGGTTGTCGCGGATCTGCTCGTCCGTGAGCTGGTTCATGTAGTTGTTGCGGTCCTCGAGCCCGCGATGCCAGAGGTTGTAGTCGGGGCAGGCCTGCAGGTCGGGAATGGCGAACCCGCCCTCTCCGTCGGGACGCTCGAGCCCGAGGTAGAGGTAGCTCGAGGGGTTCGCGACGACGTAGCGGAAGCGAAGCGCGGGGAACTGACTCTCGACCCGGTTCCCCGAGGCATAGCGGTGCACGTACTGCCCCCCTGCGGAGTGGCCCACTACGACGACCTCCTCGAGGGCGGGAAAGCGGCCCGATCCCGCGATCTTGCGAACGAGCTGGTCCATCACGTCGTAGGAGCTCACCCGGGGCGAAGGACCGGCGGTCGAGGAGAGGTGGCCTCGCGCCCATCCTCCAGTCGTCCAGAAGAGCTCGTCGGCCGCAGGGTTGTCGTCGGCTGCCTGGAAGTAGGGCGAGACGACGAGGGTCTCGCGGAAGGAGGCGGCGTCCTTCGCCGCGATGATCCCCGTCGTGAAGAGCCCCTGATGATTGCGCCCGAGGCCGTGCACGATGAGCATGGCGCGGCGGATCTCCGGATTGCCTTCTTCCAGGTCGAAGGTGCGCAGGTAGCGCACATGCAGGTCATTGGCCACCTCGATCCGGGACTCGCAG
This sequence comes from Gemmatimonadota bacterium, assembly GCA_007125125.1. GTDB lineage: Bacteria > Gemmatimonadota > Gemmatimonadetes > Longimicrobiales > Gaopeijiaceae > SLDT01. Next base: position 7,878 of record SLDT01000002.1, read on the forward strand.
GTGCGTAGGGTCGACTCGCAGGCGACAGGGCGGGGGCTTTCTTCGGGCGCGGTCGTGCCGTTCGAGTCGCTCCCGCAGGCGGCCGCCAGGAGCAGAAGGATCAGGCTCGCGGGAAGCAGGTGAAGTTTCATTTCATGCTCCGGATCGCCGCGAGGGCCCGCTCGATCTCCTCCTCGTCGTTCAGGAGGCCGGGGGTCAGGCGCGCGTAGGAGGGTGAGTAGGGGGTGGTCGAGGCGATGATCCGGTGCTCATCACGGAGGTGGTCCACGGTCTCGCGCGGGGTGTGGCCGTCGACGTCGAAGCAGGTGAGCGCCGAGGAGAGTTCCATCGAGCGCGGAGTGTAGAGCCGGACATGCTCCATGGCCGCGAGCCCTTCCTTCAACTGGGCGTTCAGGGCATGGATGCGGGCCTGGACGGCGGCCTTTCCGATCTCGAGGTGGAAGTGGAAGGCGGGGGCGATCGCCCAGCGGTGCTCGAAGGCATGGAAGCCGCCCGGAGACATCGTGCCACCCCAGCCTCCGCCTCCGCCGATCGAGGGGATCACGGGGGTGACCCGGTCGTGGGCGCGGGGGTGGCCCCAGAGCATCCCGGTTCCGCGGGGGGCGAAGACCCACTTGTGGGTGCCGGCGCAGAAGAAGTCGCAGCCGAGCTCGGGGATGGCCTGGTCCTCGATCCCGAAGCCGTGCACGCCGTCGACGACAAAGGTGATCTGGTCGTCCTCGTCGCGTCGGGCGTTCGCTTCGGCGATGACGGCCGACATCGCGGCGATGGGGAGCTTGACCCCGTTCTTCGAGTGCACCCAGGTCGCCATGAAGAGACGGGTCTCGGGGCGGAGCTCGCGGCCGAGGCGCTCGAGCACCTCGTCGCGGTTCGCCTCCTCGGGGTGGTCGTCATCGTAGAGGGAGATCCGGCGCACGGAGGCGCCCGCGTGCTCGGCCTTGAACTGGATCGCCCGGTTCGCGACGGAGTGGTCGTGCGTCGTGTGCAGGATCTCGGCGCCGGGCGACATGCGCAGCCCATGGATCGCCACGGCGAGGCTCATCGTGGTGCTCCCGGTGAGGGCCACCTCGGCGGTCTCGGCTCCGATGTACTCGGCGATCGCGGCGCGCGTGGTGCGGTCCTCGCCCCAGTTGTCGAGGACCTCGTGCGTGGGGTTCTCGTCGAGGCGCCGGCGGGCGTCCGCGATCTGGCGGGCCACCGGCTCGGGGTGCGAGGCGAGGAAGAGTCCGGCCATGTGCGACCAGCTCCGATCGATCGCGAAGGCGTCCCGGACGGCCTCCCAGTCGGGCTCGTGGCCCGGAGAGGGACGCACCGGCGGGAAGGCCCGCGCGCCCGAGGAGGCTTGTGGTGCGCCTGCCGTCGGGGCGGGGAGGGTGGCGAGAAGTCCCCCGGCGACGCCGAGGGTCGAGGCGTGGAGAAAGTCGCGACGTTTCATCATGACGCGCACGATACGCGCCTTCTGGCCCGAGGGCAAACCCGAAGAGGGACCGCACTGGCGCCGCGTCGATGGGCCCCCCATCTTGGCTGCCGCTCGCCACGCTCACCCTGAAGAACGGACCATGGCCCTCGTCGCCCTTCTCGTTGCCCTCGCCCTGCCCCTCCCGCCGGTCTCGGGGGATGCGGGCGCCGACACCCTCGCCGCGCTCTGGGAGCAGGCAGAAGGCTTCGAGGCCTTCCTCCCGGATGCCGCCGGGCGAAACGCGCTCTGGCAGACGAACTGGGACCGAAGCGCCGGGGTGCTCGACCGGGAGGTGGTAGCCCGCGTGCGGGCGGGCGTAAGGTCCGAGAGTGGGCCCTGGCGGCTCCTCGTCGTGGCCGATGCCGGGTGCAGCGACTCGATGAGCACGATTCCCTTCCTGGCGCGGCTGGCCGCCGAGGTCGAGGGGCTCGAGCTCCGGATCATCGGGAGTGACCGGGGCCGGTTCCTCATGGAGGCACACCCCACGCCGGACGGGCGCGGGGCGACGCCGACGGTGCTTCTCCTCGATGGCGCCTGGGGCGTGGCGGGGTGCTGGGTCGAGCAGCCGGGAGAACTGCAGGGTTGGTGGCTCGGGGAGGCGAGAGGCCTCGGGGGCCGCGAGCGGATGCAACGGAAAATGGCCTGGTACGAGGCGGATGCGGGACGCGAGACGGTGCGCGACATCCTGGAGCTCCTCGATGCGGCACGAGAGGGTGCTCGCATCTGTCCTGAGGCGATCAGCTCGCCGGGGTGAGTGGCTCCGTGGTCGCCTCGTGGACGTTCGTCGCGTGGGCGCGGATTCGGCGGTAGTCGGTGAGGAGTCCCGTGTAGATCAGGGTCACCCTGGGATCGACGGGGTGCTCGGTCATCCGGTCGAGGTGCCGGCTTCGGAGTGAACGGACCTTGCGCGTGAGGGCCTGGCTCGTGGACTGGGCGTCGGCCTCCGGGAGCGCGGTGCGTTGCTCGAAGGCGTTCGTAATGGCCCGAACGAACTCGGTCGTGTCCTCGTGGAGCTCACGGAGTTCGGCGAGCTGCTCGCCCGGGAGCTCGAGCCCCTGTTCCCTGAGTTTGTTGATGCCCCGAAGGATCGAGGCAAGCCGATCACTCATGGACTCGTACTCGTGTGCGATCCGAAGCTGCCGCTGGCCCTCCCGTGCGACGGCCTGGGGTACGGTCCCGTCGAGGAGGTCCGTCAGAAAGCGGACGACCTCGTGCTGGACGTTGTCGAGGACCTCCTCGCGGTGGAAGGTCTTCTGGACGAGCCGCTCGTCGCGCGGGCCGACGAACGCGATCTGCCGGATCCATTCAGCCATCTTCACTGCACCCTTCCCCATGTTCACGACCTCGCCGCGGCTCTGCTCGAGCCCCAGCACGGGGGCGTTGACGCCGCGCGGATCGAGGTGTTTTAGGTGCCGTACCTCCTTGACCCCGGGATCTTCGATCACCTTCTGCAGGAGGCGGGCGAAGGGTCGAAGAAAGGGGAGGAACATGGCCGTGTTCGCGAGATTGAACCCGGTGTGGGTCAGGGCAATCCCCGCGGTCATGACGGCACCGAAGTGGATCGGGTCGGCAGCAGTCGCGTAGGTCGCCGTCATGGGATCGACGCCGTGCATGTTCTCGACCACCCGGGCCACGAGGCGCACGTACCACTGGAAGATGAGGGTGATCCAGAACACCCCGAAGAGGTTGAAGAGAACGTGCGCCGCGGCGGCCCGTTTTGCCGCGGTGTTCGCGCCGATCGAGGCGAGGATGACGGTGATCGTCGTCCCGATGTTCTCTCCGAGCACGAGCGCCGCGGCGGTGGTGAAGGGAATCACGCCGGTCGCGGTGAGGCCGATCGTGATCCCGAGGGTGGCGCTTGAGCTCTGAACGAGGAGGGTCAGGACGCACCCGATCAGGACGCACTTCATGACCCCGAGATAGGTGTCGGCCCGGAACCACTCGAAGGCATCCATGAACATCGGGATGTCCTTCATCGGCGCGAAACCGTCCTTCATGAGCTCGAGCCCGAAGAAGACCATCCCGAGTCCCATGATCGCCATCGCGATGAAGCGGGGGCGGTCGCGGCGCGAGAAGAGGTAGAAGAGGGCCGCCGTACCGAGAATGGGGAGCCCGTACTTCCCGATCTTGAGCACGAGGATCCACCCGGTGATCGTCGTGCCGATGTTCGCCCCCATGATCACGCCAATCGCCTGATGGAGCTGCATCAGGCCGGCGTTGACGAGGCCGACCAGGATCACGGTGGTGATCGTGGACGACTGTACGAGAACCGTGACCCCGGTGCCGACTCCGGTGGCCATGAGCCGGTTGTTCGTGACCAGGCTGATCATCCGGCGGAGGGAATTGCCAGCGACCGCCTGCATTCCCTCGGACATGTACTTCATGCCGAGCATGAAGATGCCGAGTCCGCCGATGGCGGACATCGCCATCGGAATCGTCGCACTCAGCGTTTCGTTCACGGGTGCCGGAGCATCTGCGGGCGGCGGGGAAGGAGCGCTTCCGTTACGCGGACGTGACAACTTCGTTGCTCCGGGCGTTACAAATCAAGGGGCGGGACCTGTGCCTGATCTCGCATCCGGCGGGCCCATCGAGCCATGGCGCCTGCCGCGGGGGGATGCGAGACTTTCCGGCATGCGATCGTCCACCTCACCTTTCGGCGGTTCGGGGCGACCCGGCCCGGCGCTCCGGCGGCAGATCCTCGCCGCCTTCGCGTCGGCGCGTGGCCGGCTCCCGGAACCGACCGAGCTCCACGTGCGGCCGAACGTGTCCCGCCTCGTCTCCCTGACCCGCCCGGCGCCCGGACGGGTCCGGCTGAACCTCTCGACGGCCGTCGTCGAAGCGGGTCCGGAGGCGTGGGCACTCCTCGGGCCCGCACTCCTCGGTGATCGCCCGAGCGTCGACCGCCTGCAGCGCCTCTGTCTGGACGGGATGCGGGCGAACCGACGCAAACGCATGGTGCAGCAGCGGTCGGCACTCCGAACCGGACCGGGCCAGTCACGCCCCCTGCCCCGGACGCCCTGCGAGGGCGAGGGGGAGGAGCGCCGCTACCTTCTCACCCTCCTCGAGTACCTCCGCGAGGTACGGGCTTCGGCGGAGGTGGTCCCGCGAGATGTCCAGGTACGGATTTCGGCCCGAATGACGAGTCGGCTGGGAAGCTGCCGCTGGAGTGGGACGTCCCGGCGAATCACGATCTCCCGGCGGCTCTTCCGTCCCGGCCTCGAGGACATCCTCTGGGAGACGGTGAAGCACGAGGTCGCGCACCTCGCAGATCAGGTGACGAGCCGCAACGGTCGAACCTCGCACGGTCGGGGGTGGAAGGCATGGGCCCGCAGGATGGGGGCCCGGCCCGTCCGGCTCTGCGGGCCGGAGGACTCGCGCCGGATCGACGAGGCCGACCGCAAGGGGCGCTCCGGGCCCCTGCGCTACCCCCCGGAGGTCGAGCGATGGCTGGAAGGGCACAGGGGCTGATCTGTCGCAGGAGGGACCTGCGCCCTACCTTGTTGCGATGATCCAAAGCGGAGGGTGCTCCCTCCGAGGTGACCCCCTTCCGCATCAGCCCACCGAAGGTCGCCCGCTCCGGGGTGCCTTCCACACGACAGGAGCCTCCCGGTGACGGACCGCGCCTCTCGCAGATCTCTCTTCATACTTCTTGCCCTCTTCGGTATCGCGCTCGCGTTCCCGGCCGAGGGAGTGGCGCAGACGACGCCACCAGAGCATCCGCCTGCGACGATGCCGCCCGAGTCCGAGCGGGACCCGCAGATCTATACCCTGGTCCCCGACGGGCGCCACGGTCCGAGCTACTTTCCGCGAGTTCGGCACCCGGAGGTGGAGTACGAGGCGGGTGACGTCCTGACCTGGGACCGGTACCACACCGTCGACGTCATGTACGAGTGGATGCGGCGCTGGGCCGAGCAGTACCCGGAGATCGTCGAGGTCTACCAGGTCGGGACGAGCTACGAGGGGCGGCCCATCATGCAGGCGACCCTGACGAACACGGCGACAGGCCCCGCGACGGACAAGCCCGCGGCCTTCTTCGAGGGCGGCAGGCACTCGGGCGAGATCACCTCGTCGGAGTCCGTGCTCTGGCTCATGCAGTACCTCGTCGAGGGATACGGGAACAACCCCGAGGTGACGGAGCTCCTCGATCGGGCCGCGATCTACCTCCGTCCGCAGAACAACCCGGATGGCTCGAATCTCTACCTGCACACCGCGCAGACGAATCGCAGCTCGGTGCGGCCGGTGGACCAGAACCGTGATGGCCTGACGGACAATAACCCTCCGGTCGACCTGGATGGTGACGGGGTGATCCTGCGCATGCGCTGGCGGGACGACAACGGTGACTGGGAGATTGATCCGCGCGATCCCCAGGGGAGGGCCATGATGCGCGTGCCGAACGGGACGGGTAGCTGGTCGATGGGTCCGGAGGGGTCGGGCAACGACGGGATCGGAGGGCTGGACCTCCACCGCAACTATCCACAGAACTGGCGTCCGATGCCGGGCCGCGACCATACCGGGCGGGGCTGGACGCAGGGGGGCGCGGGGGCCTATCCGCTCTCCGAGCCCGAGACGCGCAACGTGGTCCTCTTCCTCCTCGAGAATCCGAACATCGGGGTGGTGAACTCGATGGACACTCGGGTCCCGATGCACCTGCGTCCCCCGTCGACCTCTCGGGGCGAGGAGTCGATGTTTCCCGAGGACCTCGCGCTCTACCTGCACTTCGACAGCGTCGGCATGAGCATCACGGGATACCCCTGGGCGGGTGACGTCTACTATGACTATGCCACGCGGGGCGCGCGGCAGACCGGCAACCCCCTCTTCGGGCATGGTCCGGACTTCGGGTACTTCTTCTATGGCTCGATCTGGTACGGGGACGAGCTCTGGGATGGCGGCCAGGTCCCCGACATGAATGGCGACGGGGTCATCGACGAGATCGACCGGCTCCTCTGGGCCGACAGCGTCGCGGGCGGGAGGCCTTTCCGCGACTGGACACCCTTCGACCACCCGACCCTCGGCGAGGTCGAGATCGGGGGCTGGCATCCGAAGTTCTGGTCGCAGAACGGGCCGCCCGAGGTGCTCGGGCAGTGGGCGGGGAACCAGGCCCTCTTCAACTTCTACATGGCCCAGAGCCTGCCGGACCTCAAGGTTGACGGGGTCGACGTGCGCAGGATTGCGAGCGAGGCCGACTCGACGACCTGGGAGATCCGCGTCCCGGTCCGGAACGACGGCCTGCTTCCGACCGCACTGAAACAGGCCCACCTCGTGAAGATGGTTCGTCCGGACCGCGTCGTGCTCTCCCTCGATGGGCTCACGACCGGAGGCCAGAACCCCCAGGCCCGCTTCATCGACGGAGGCGCCTCGCAGGAGATCGAGGGGTACATCCAGGGCGGTGAGACGAAGGAGGCTGTCTTCACGGTCCGCACCTATGGCGGGGTCGAGGCTCTTCGCGGGAGCTTCACCGTGCTCTCGACGCGCGGCGGGGTGGTGCGCGGGGAGTTCTCGTCCGAGAACGGAGGCCCCTGAACGAGCGTCTGCCTTTTGCCCCGGATCGCAGAGGGGTAGTTTGAACGGGCCCCGACCGGGGTGCCTTCTTCACATTGAGACAGGATCCAGGGAACGATGGTTCGAACGCCGATCATCATGCTTTTGCTCGTGCTCCTCGCGGGCGTCGGGGGCGTGCAGAGCACGCTCGAGGCCCAGAACTTCCGCTCGGACGATCCGGTCCTGCGCCAGATGTGGGTCGAGGGGATGGAGCGGTCCCAGGTCGAGCCCCTCTCGCAGGTGCTCATGGACTCGATCGGACACCGGCTCTCGGGACATCCCGGGTTCGATGCATCGGCCGACTGGCTGATCGAGATGTACCGGGAGTGGGGCATCGAGGTGCGGAGGGACGAGTACGGGACGTGGCGCGGCTGGGATCATGGCTGGCTCCATGTCGACCTGATCGAGCCGCGGATGCAGACGCTGAGGGCGCACTTCCTGGCATGGAGCCCGGGCACGGATGGTCCGGTCGAGGCCGAGGTGGTGATGGTGCCGGACTTCGGGTCGCCCGCCGAGGTCGAGCCCTGGCTCGCCGGGATCGACGGGAAGATCGTGCTCGCGTCTCCCCCGGAGCCGACCTGCCGGGAGCCCCAGACCCTCGAGCGGCTGGCGCGCCCCGAGACGGTCCAGGGGATCGCGGCGCAGAGGAACGGGCTGCGGCAGTCGTGGAACCGACGCATGCAGATGCTCGGCCAGGGCGGGATCGGCCGGATCGAGGACGCGGGGGCGGTGGCGGTGCTCACCTCCCGGTGGTCCGAGGGGTGGGGGGTGAACAAGATCTTCGGCACGGTGACGGAACAGGTGCCTTCGCTCGACCTCTCCTGCGAGGACTACGGGCTCCTCTACCGCCTCGTCGACAACGACCAGGGCGCACGGGTTCGGATCGACGCGCAGGCCCGGGACCTCGGGACGGTCCCGAAGTACAACGTCCTCGCCGAGATCCGGGGCACGGAGCTCCCCGACGAGGTCGTGCTCCTCTCGGCCCACCTTGACTCCTGGCATGCGGCGACCGGGGCGACGGACAACGGGACCGGCACGATCACGATGCTCGAGGCGATGCGGATCCTGCAGGAGGTGTATCCGAACCCGCGCCGGACGATCATGGTCGGGCACTGGGGGGGCGAGGAGCAGGGGCTGAACGGCTCGCGGGCCTTCGCGGAGGACTATCCCGAGATCGTCGAGAAGCTGCAGGCGGTCTTCAACCAGGACAACGGGACCTGGCGGGTCGACTACATCCAGGCGCAGGGGCTCCTCGGGGCCTCGGCACACCTGGCCCGGTGGGTCGCGGAGCTTCCGACCGAGATCAGCGGACACATCGAGCTCGACCTGCCGGGGCCGCAGGAGGTGGGGGGGAGCGACCATGTCGCCTTCCTCTGCTACGGGGCGCCGGGGTGGCGCCTCCAGTCGCACTACCCGGAGTACCGGCAGTACACCTGGCACACGAACCTGGACACCTGGGACAAGATCGTTCAGGACGACCTGCGCAACAACGCGGTCCTGACGGCGATGCTCGCCTACCTCGCCTCGGAGGACCCGGAGTTCGTCCCGAGGGACCGCGCGCTCCTGCCGATCAACCCGCAGACCGGGGAGCCCCGCAACTGGATTCCCTGCCGCAGCCCGCGCCGGAGTTTCTGACCGGCCCACCTCCCCTCTGACAGGAGCGCCCGATGGCCCGCACCCCCCTTTTTCGATCGCTGCAGCGCAGCTTCCGGGTCAGCCGGGCGGCCTCCGCCGCGGGGCGCAGTCCGGAGGAGTTCCTCGGGGAGCTGATGGAGGCTCGTGCCCTGCGCCGCGCGATCTCGCGGCGCGACTTCCTGAAGAGTTCCGGGATGGCCGCCGCGGGACTGGCCCTCGCGGGGTGTGATGTCGGGGGGCCGCCGGGGTGTTGTGGCCGGCATTTGGGGGTGTGCGGAGCTC
>SLDT01000007.1 GCA_007125125.1 Gemmatimonadota bacterium
GGAAACCGGACCGAGAAGGGGGGTGCGGCAGAAGACGGGGGGTGCGCACCGACCGCGGCCCCCGCCCTGTGGGAGATCTCCCCACACCGCCCGCCGGGATCGTCCCGACATACAGGAGCCCGCGCACGCGATATCCTTCGCGGATGACCACACTCCCTGCAGCGACCCTCTCCCCCCTCCCGCGCATCATCCAGGGCGGGATGGGAATCGGGGTCTCCGACTGGCGGCTCGCCCACGCCGTCTCCCGCCTCGGCCACCTCGGGGTGGTCTCCGGCACCGCCCTCGACACCCTCTTCGTGCGCCGTCTCCAGGACGGCGATCCGGGCGGACACATGCGGCGCGGGCTCGCGGCCTTTCCCTGGCGGCGCACCGCCGAAGCCATCCTCGAGCGCCACTTCATTCCGGGAGGAAGGGCCCCGGGCGACCCCTACCGGCTCCTCCCGATGTGGCGGCGCCGCGTCAGCCCCGATCGGGAGCGGATCGCGGTGGCTGCAGCCTTCGTCGAGGTCTGGCTGGCCCGGGAGGGACACGACGGGCCGGTCGGGATGAACCTCCTTACGAAGCTGCAGCTCCCGAACCCGGCGACCCTCTACGGGGCGATCCTGGCCGGGGTCGACGCGGTCCTCATGGGGGCGGGGATCCCGCGGGAGATCCCGGGGCTCCTGGACGACCTGGCCGAGCATCGGGCGACCTCGATCCGCCTCGACGTGGAGGGCGAGCGCGGCGACGAGGTGCGGGCCGAGTTCGACCCCGGGGCGCACTGGGCCTTCGAGGGGGTGGCGCCCGCCGACGGGGCTGGGGAGGGCGGGCTGCCGGCGGTCGCCCGGCCGCTCTTCTTCCCGATCGTGGCCTCGAACTCCCTGGCGAGGATGCTCGCGCGCAAGGCGAATGGGCGTGTCGACGGGTTCGTGGTGGAGGGGCCGACGGCGGGGGGACACAACGCACCGCCGCGCGGGACGCTCGAGACGAATGCGCGCGGGGAGCCGGTCTACGGGGAGCGCGACGAGGTCGACCTCGAGGAGCTGGCGGGGCTCGGGCTCCCCTTCTGGCTGGCCGGCGGGGAGGGTTCGCCCGAGGGGCTCGAGCGCGCGGTCGCGGCGGGGGCCGAGGGGATCCAGGTGGGGACGCTCTTCGCATACGCGGAGGAGAGCGGGCTCGCGCCGGAGCTGCGGGAGCGGGTGCTCGCCGAGGTGCGCGCGGGTGGGGTGGGGCTCCACACGGACCTGAAGGCCTCGCCCACGGGGTTCCCCTTCAAGGTGGTGCAGATCGAGGGGACGGGCTCGAGCGAGGAGGTCTACGCGGCGCGGGGACGGATCTGCGATCTCGGGTACCTGCGCGCGCCAGTGCGGCGGGCGGACGGGCGCATCGACTACCGCTGTCCCGCGGAGCCGGTCGACACCTGGGTGAAGAAGGGCGGGCGCGCCGAGGAGACGGAGGGGCGGCGCTGTCTGTGCAACGCGCTGATGGCCGACGTGGGTGTGGCGCAGGAGCGCGACGAGGGGGCGGAACCGGCGCTTGTGACGAGTGGCGACGAGCTCCTCCGGCTGGGTCGGTTCCTGGGCGAGCGCACGAGCTACCGTGCCGCGGACGTGGTGGAGTACCTGACGGGCGGGGGAGCGGGGTAGCGTCGGCTGCCGGGTGGGAGTCGCGTGCGCGGCTCGTGCTCTGAATCAGGCGGCCCCGTTGGCGGGGATGGGTCCCGCGCCGCCGGTCGGGCGGGGGCATTGCACAAAATTTGTGCAATGCTTCCGGGCGATGCACAAAAATTGTGAAACGGTGGGGGTGGCGGGCCCGGCGCGAGGGCCGGACACATGGGTACCCCTGATTCGGCTTCCCGGGGAAGGGCAATCGATGAGGGGGTGCGCCGGACACTCGCGCTGCTGGGGCCGCTGCCTGCGAGGGCACGGCTTCCCGCTGCTTTCCCAGAGGCTCGGTCCTGCGCACCCCCTCACCGATCGCCGTTCACGAGGGTCGGGTTCGGCGGACCGTTCGATAGTGCCGTCGGGGTGTGCGGGTCTCCGCGACCACTGGCATTCCAGGCGGTCGCACGGGACAAGGCACCCGTGGCACACGACCCACTCTACGGGCCTCCTCGACCACCGAGCGACCACAGGTCTTTACGATCATCGTCGTGCTGTGCTCGCTGAAGGGTTGGGGTCGCGTGGACCGCGCACAACTCCGGCGTAGCCATAGGGCGCTGCGCGAACCAGGCGGGCCGTGGATCCCGCCTCCCGAGGGATGTGGAGCGGCGCTGTGCGCCGCCCTTATACATCCCTGGCACCGAGCTCGGACGATGTCCACGAGACGCAGCGAGCGTATTCCGCGGAATGTGAGATCGGTCGTACTCCGTGACGAGGGGAGGCCGGCGACGCAAACGTCTGCGTCCGCGGTTCCGTCGTCATCGAAGGCAGACGATTGCGTCGCAATCCGCCGCAAACGTCTGCGTAGGCTGATTGTCGTAGCATCGAAGGCAGACGTTTGGGTCGAAATCCGCCGGAAACGTCTGCGTCCGTTTGTGCCCCGACATCGAAAGCAGACGTTTGCGTCGCACATGGCACCTCGCACGTCGCACATGGCACCTCGCACGTCGCAAATCGCACGTCGCGCCCCCCTCCTCGCACCGCGCGGTGATCCGTTCGGGCAAGGGCCCTTGCCGCTCATCTGTTCATGGCAAGAGCCCTTGCCGTCGCCCGGCTTGTCCCCCGCGGGGTGGCGGCGTACGTTGCCCCCAGTCACCCCGGGGCGCCGCGAAGGGGCGGTCTCCCGAATGCCGTACCCGCTCAGGAGCGCCCTGCCATGCGTACCCCCTCGACCTCGTCCCTCCTGCTGACCTGCGGCCTCCTCTGCGCCGGCGCGGTGAGCCTTCTTCCGGCGCTGCCCGCTGCGGCGCAGTCGACCGACCTCGTCCCGCGCTACTCACTCGAGGATGTGCTGAGCCCGGGCTTCGCCTACGACCTCGTGGCCGCGACGGGGGCCGAGCGCATCGCCTGGCTCGAGAACGAGGAGGGCCGCCGCAACGTCTACACCGCGGCCGCCCCCGACTTCGAGCCGGTGCGGCTCACCTCCTTCATGGACGACGACGGGACCGACCTCGGGGGGCTCCAGATCTCGCACGACGGGTCGGTGGTCGTGTTCACGCGGGGTCATGCCCCGAACAGCCGGGGGTGGGTCGCCAACCCTTCCTCCGATCCGGATGGGGCGGAGCGCGCGATCTGGGGGGTGGGCACCGAGGGGGGCCAGCCCTGGCGCATCGTGCGGGCGAACAGCGCGCAGCTCTCGCCCGACGGCCGCTGGGTGATCTACCTGCGGGGCGGGGAGGTCTTTCGTGCGCCGGTGAACCCGGGGACCGATCCGGAGCTGGCCGATCGCAGCGGGCCGCTCTTCCGTGTGTGGGGGAGCCCGGGGAGCCTCTCCTGGTCGCCCGACAGCCGGCGGATCGCCTTCGTGACGGACCGCGACACGCACAGCTTCATCGGGGTCTACGACCTGCAGGCGCGCGCGATCCGCTACATGGCGCCGAGCGTGGACTACGACCGGAGCCCGGCCTGGTCGCCCGACAGCCGGCAGATCGCCTTCACGCGGCGGCCGGGGCGCCCCTTCGGCCAGGGGCTCGATCGGCCGGACGACCTTCCGCGGAGCGCGATTCCGGACGGGTTCCTGGCGCCGCGGTTCAGCGAGGGGCACGCGCTCGAGCTCTGGGTGGCCGAGGTCGAGAGCGGACGGGCCGAGCGGATCTGGCAGAGCCGGGCGGGGAGCGATCCCTTTGCCTCGATCGGGGCGATGAGCTGGCGCGACGAGAGCCTCGTCTTCAGCCTCGAGCCGGAGAACTGGCGGCGCTATTTCTCGATCTCGACCGTGCGTCCGCAGTCCGATCCGGTGGCGCTCACCCATGAGGAAGGCTTGCCGGAGCACGTCGCCTACTCGGCCGATGGCCGCTACCTCTTCTTCGCCACGAACCATGGCGACATCGACCGGCGCCACATCTGGCGGGTGCCGACCGCGGGGGGCACGCCCGTGCAGGTGACGCGGGGCGAGGACATCGAGACCTTCCCGGCGGTGCTTGCCTCGGGCGAGCGGGTGGCGCTCCTGAGCGCGGGGGCGGCGCGGCCGCAGTCCGTGGCGATCGTACCGGCCTCGGGTGGGGAGCCCGCGCTCGTGTCGCGGATCCCGGAGCGCTTCCCGGCCGGGGAGCATGTCGTGCCCGAGAACGTCGTGCTCGAGGCGGCCGACGGGCTCCGCTTCAACAACCAGCTCTTCATGCCGCCGGACCTGGCGCCGGGGGAGCGGCGCCCGGCGATGATCTTCATCCATGGGGGGCCGCGGCGGCAGATGCTCCTGGGGTACAACTACGGGCACTTCTACCACATGGCGTACGCGGTGAACCAGTACCTCGCGGCGAAGGGGTACATCGTGCTCTCGGTGAATTTCCGCGGGGGGATCGGGTACGGGCGCGAGTTCCGGGAGGCGCCGGGGATGGGGCGAAACGGGAACCGGGAATACCAGGACATCGTGGCGGCGGGGGAGTACCTGAGGGACCGCGCGGATGTGGATCCGAGCCGGATCGCGCTCTGGGGGCTCTCGTACGGGGGGATCCTCACCGCGCAGGGGCTCGCGCGCGACTCCGATCTCTTCGCGGCGGGGACGGACATCGCGGGGGTGCACTTCTGGGGGAACTCGCTCGACCCGACCTCGCTGAACTACCGGTCCTCGCCGGTCTCGCACATCGAGGAGTGGCGCTCGCCGGTGCTCCTCGTGCACGGCGACGATGACCGCAACGTGGCCTTCTCGCAGACAGTCGGGCTCGTTCAGCTCCTGCGCGCGCACGAGGTGCCCTTCGAGCTGATCGTGTTCCCGGACGAGGTGCACTCCTTTCTCGTGCAC
>SLDT01000258.1 GCA_007125125.1 Gemmatimonadota bacterium
GCGCCGGGGGCTCGGCCCACGAGAGGAAGGCATTGAGCCCGCCCTCACCCCCGTCGAGCGCCCGCCCCCGTTTGAGGGCCTCCCCTGGGTCGGAAGGGGCCGGCCCCTCCCCGCTCACCGCTCCTCCCCGGGGCTCCCCTCGACCCCCGGAAGGCGGGGGAGCACGAAGAACCCTTCGCGCCAGTCGGGGGCGCGGTCGCCCGGCGCGCCTTCCTCCAGCGGGTCGGGGGGGAGGTCGGGGTCCCGGAAGGGGACGGGTTCGGCGGGGAGCCGGAGGGGCTCCTCGACCCCGGCGAGCTCGACCTCCTCGAGGATCCGGACGAAGGCGAGGATCCGGCCCACCTCCTCGACAAGGGATGCGGGCGCCCCCTCGGCCCCGGTGCCCGCGGGGTCGAGGCCGGCGAGGGCGGCGATCCGGGCGAGCTCGCCCGGGGAGACCGCCGCCCCGCCCTCGGGCTCAGTAGTCCCGTTCGAGGTTGGCATAGCGGGCGAGGAGCTTCTTCGTCCCGACACCGTCGAAGTTCACGACGATCCGGACATCCGGGCCGAAGCCGCTCACCTCGACCACGGTGCCCGACCCGAAGGTGGCGTGGCGCACCCGCTCCCCCTTCGCGAGGTGGGGGAGGTCCTGGTTCATCGAGTCCTCGACCGCCCGGTCCTGGGCGGCGCGGCGGGCGTCGGCACCTGCGCGCCGCCTCCAGCCCCCGCCGAAGGGGTCGCTCCCGGTGGTGCGCCGCTGTTCGGCACGGGCCTCGGACTCCCGGCGGAGCCGCTCGCTCATCTCCTCCTCGACGAGCTCCTCGGGGATGTCGCGGGCAAAGGTCGAGAGCTGCCCCGACATGACGTCGCCCGCGCGGCGGCGCTCCTCGGCCCAGGTGAGAAAGAGCTTGTCCTCGGCGCGGGTGACCCCGACGTAGAAGAGGCGGCGCTCCTCCTCGAGCTCGGTCGGGTCGTCGAAGGCCCGGCCCAGGGGAAAGAGGCCGTCCTCGAGCCCCGCCATGAAGACGACGGGGAACTCGAGCCCCTTCGCGTTGTGGAGCGTCATGAGGGTGACCGCGTCGGACTCGGGGTCGTGCCGGTCGATGTCGGTCACGAGGGCCACGTGCTGCAGGAAGAGGTCGAGCTCGGTGAAGTGGTCCGGGGGACCTTCTTCCCACTCCTCGACCCGCTCGCTGTCGAAGTCCATGGCCCCGGCGATGAGCTCCCGCACGTTCTCGATCCGGTCCTCGCCCTCGGGCCCCTCCTTCTCGAGGTGCTCGATGAAGTCGAGCTCCTCGATGAGCTCCTCGACGAGGGAGCCGACGGGCAGGGTGGCCGCGCGGGCGCTGAAGCGCTGGACGAGCTCGGCGAAGCGGCGGATCCCGCGCGCGCCCCCCGCGGGGAGCCCGGGGACCTCCTCGGCGCGGAGCGCGGCGTCGAGCAGGGGCACGCCCTCCTCGATCGCCCACTGGAAGAGCCGCTCCTGGCTCGTGCGCCCGACCCCCCGCTTCGGGACGTTCACGACGCGCGCGAAGGCGGCGGAGTCCAGGGGGTTCGAGATGAGCCGCAGGTAGGCCAGGAGGTCCTGGATCTCGCGCCGCTCGTAGAACCGCACCCCCCCCACGATCTGGTAGGGGAGCCCCTTGCGCCGGAAGGCGTCCTCGAGGGCGCGCGACTGCGCGTTCGTGCGGTAGAGGATCGCGAAGTCCCGGTAGCGCCCGTTCGTGCCCTCGCGGATCCGGCGCTCGACCACCCCGGAGATCCAGCCGGCCTCGTCCCGCTCGTCGGCGGTGCGCACGACGGTGAGCCGCTCCCCGGACTCGCGCTCGGTCCGGAGCGTCTTCTCCTTGCGGTGGCGGTTGTGCCGGATCACCTCGTTCGCGGCCCGGAGGATCGTCGCGGTCGAGCGGTAGTTGCGCTCGAGGCGGACCGTCGCGGCCCCCTCGAAGGTCTTCTCGAAGTCCAGGATGTTCGAGATGTCGGCGCCCCGCCACCCGTAGATGCCCTGGTCGTCGTCGCCGACGACCATGAGGTTCCGGTGGCGCCGCGCGAGGAGTTCCACGAAGCGGAACTGGGCATGGTTCGTGTCCTGGTACTCGTCGACGAGGATGAAGCTGAACCGCTCCTGGTAGCGGCCGAGGAGCGATGCGTCTCCCTCGAAGAGCTCGACCGGCTTCACGAGGAGGTCGTCGAAGTCGAAGGCGTTCTGGTCCCGGAGCCGCTTCTGGTACTCGGGGTACACGCTCGCCACCTTCCGCAAAAAGAGGTCGAAGCCCTCGGCATGCTGCTCGACGAACTTCGAGGGCGCGATGAGCCGGTTCTTCGCATCGGAGATCGCGCCGCGCATCGCCTTCGGCTTCCAGCGCTTGACGTCGAGCTGCACCAGCTCCATCACCCGCTTGATCTCGCGCAGGCTCTCCTCGGCGTCGAAGATCGTGAAGGTCGAGTCCCACCCGAGGGCCTGTGCATGCCGCCGGAGGAGCCTGGCCCCGAGCGAGTGGAAGGTCCCGAGCCACATCCCGAGCGGCTCCCGCCCGAGCTGCCCCCGGACCCGTTCCCGCATCTCGCCTGCCGCCTTGTTCGTGAAGGTGACCGCGAGGATCCGGTCGGCGGGCACCCCGTGCTCCTCGACGAGCCGGACGATCCGCGTCGTCAGGACGCGGGTCTTCCCCGAGCCCGCCCCCGCGAGGATGAGGGCCGGGCCCTCGAGGTGTTCGACCGCCTTGAGCTGTTCGGGATTGAGCGAAGTCACGCCGGCACTGGATTCGGATTCGGGTGGAAGGGTGGCTCGAAGCCTCGGGCCCCGCGGGTTCGCCGCGTCCCCGGCCGTGCCCCCTCGAGGAGGTGCTCAGCCGGCGTCATCGGCCACCGGGAGCCGGATCGCGAAGACGGTGCCCTCGGGCCCCGTGTCGATGACCTCGATCGTGCCCCCGTGGATGCGGCGCACGATGCGGGCCGAGAGGGAGAGCCCCACGCCCCACCCGCTCGACTTCGTCGTGACCCCCGGTTCGAAGAGGCGGTCCCGGATCTCGGGGGCGACCCCCGGCCCGGTGTCCTCGACGTATAGGGTGACCCATTCGGGCTCCCGATGGAAGGCCCGCAGGGTGATCGACCCGCCCCGCCCGGCGAGGGCGTCGAGCGCATTCTTCACGACGTTCTCGAGGGCCCATGTGAGGAGCACCTCGTTGCCCCGGATCGGGGGGAGGGTGCGGTCGATCTCGACCTCGAGCCGGATCCCCGGACCGAGCCTCGGGATCCGGGAGCCGAGGTAGCGCTCGACGGAGCGCACGACCCCCTCGAGGGGGATCGGGGCGAGCTCGGTCTCGCGCCCGATGAGCTCGAAGCGGCGACTCACCCGCTCGAGGCGCTCCACGTCCTCGCCGATCTCGCGCGCGATCTCGCCCTCGGCGAGGCCCCCCGGTCGCTCGCCGGGCCCGAGCCGGAGGAGCTCGAGCCACCCCTGGAGCGACGAGATCGGGGTCCCGAGCTGGTGCGCGAGCTCCCGGGCCATCGAGGTCCACGCGCGCTCGGACTCGGCCTCGCGCTGGAAGCGGATCACGAGGATCCCGGCCGTGAAGGTGAGCAGCAGCCCCGTGACCTGGAGCCAGGGGATCCAGCGGAGCCGCTGGAGCTCGGGCGGGTCCCCGTAGACGACGAGGAAGCGGGCCGGATCCCCGACTGGTGCGTTGCGCGCGGCGAGGCGGTCGGCGTAGGAGCGGGCCCGCCGCTGCCCCTCGTCCGTGGCCAGGTCGACCTCGAAGGGGAGGTTCGCGACGGCGAAGACGGTGTCGCCCGGTCCGGCGAGCACGAGGGGGACCTGCGACTCGACGATGATCTGCTGGAGCTCCCAGAGCGACTCGAACCAGCTCTCGGGGTCGGGGTCGGAGAGCCCGGTCTGCACCTCGGCGAACATCCGGCTCATCGTCTGGACATCGGCGCGGAACGCGCGCACGATCCCCTCCGTGTAGAGGAGGTACCACCCGAGGAGTCCCACGAAGAGGAGGACGAGGACGACCGTCCAGCTCGTCCGGGCGACCGGACGCATCGTCCGGCTCAGCCCGCCGTGATCCGGTCCGTTCCGAAGCGCTCGGCGAGAACCGGGGGGAGGACGACGGAGCCATCGGGCTGCTGCCCCGTCTCGAGGAGCGCGACGACGAGCCGCGGGAGGGCGAGCGCCGAACCGTTCAGGGTGTGCACGTGCTCGGGCTTCTCGCCCTGGGCGGGCCGAAAGCGCAGGTCGGCCCGGCGCGCCTGATAGTCGGTGAAGACGCTGCAGCTCGAGACCTCGAGCCAGCGGTCGACCCCCGGGGCCCAGAGCTCGATGTCCCAGGTCATGGCGGCCGAGAAGCCGAGGTCGCCGGCGGCGAGGCGCACGACGCGGTAGGCGAGCCCGAGCCGCTGCAGGAGGACCTCGGCCTCGCGGGTGAGCTCGTCGAGCCCTTCCCTGCTCCGCTCGGGGCGCTCGTAGCGGACGAGTTCGACCTTGTCGAACTGGTGCACGCGCAGGAGCCCGCGGGTGTCCTTGCCGGCCGAACCCGCCTCGCGCCGGAAGCAGGGCGAGTAGGCGGTGTAGCGGATCGGGAGGGCGTCGGGGGCGAGGAGCTCGCCCCGGTGCAGGTTCGTGACCGGCACCTCGGCGGTCGGGATGAGCCAGAGGCCGTCGCGGTCGGTCTGCCAGGAGTCCTCGGCGAACTTCGGGAGCTGGCCCGTGCCGGTGAGGGTCTCGGCGGTCACGAGGTAGGGAACGCGGAGCTCCTCGTATCCGTGCTCGCGGGTGTGCACCTCGAGCATCCAGTCGATGAGAACCCGCTGCAGGCGCGCCCCCTCGCCCCGAAGCACGGGGAAGCCGGAGCCGGAGATCCGGGCCCCGCGCGGGAGGTCGAGGATCCCGAGCTCGGCC
>SLDT01000252.1 GCA_007125125.1 Gemmatimonadota bacterium
CAGTTCTGAGCGCCGGATGAAGCTCGACGCCCCCGCACGGCCCGCCCCGGAAGCACCCCCCGCCCCGCCGGCGGGAGGGGAGGAGGGCCGGGTCCCCGTGATCCGGCTCGAGGGGGTGCGCCGCGTGTACCGCTCGGAGAGCGTGGCGGTCGAGGCGCTCCGGGGAATCGACCTCACCGTCGAGCGGGGGGAGTTCGTCGCGATCATGGGGTCGAGCGGGTCGGGCAAGTCGACCCTGATGAATGCGATCGGGTGCCTCGACCGCCCCACGGAAGGGCGCTACCTCCTGAATGGCGAGGATGTCTCGACCTTCTCGCGCGACCGGCTGGCCGGGATCCGCAACCGCACGATCGGGTTCGTCTTCCAGAACTTCCACCTGCTCCCGCGCACCTCGGCGCAGGAGAATGTGGAGCTCCCCCTGCTCTACCGCGAAGACGAGCTCCCCTGGTCGGAGATCCGGTCGCGCGCCCGCGAGGCGCTCGAGATCACGGGGCTCGGGGACCGGCGCGAGCACACCCCCGCCCAGCTCTCCGGGGGACAACAACAGCGGGTCGCGATCGCGCGCGCCCTCGTGACGCGGCCGAGCCTCCTTCTTGCCGACGAGCCGACGGGCAACCTCGACAGCGGCACGAGCCACGAGATCATCGAGATCCTGCAGCGGCTGAACGAGGAGGGGCTGACCATCCTGATGGTCACGCACGAGCCGGATGTGGCGAGGACCGCGAAGCGGATCGTGACGCTGCGTGACGGGCTGGTGCTCTCGGACCGGCGAATCCGGCAGCTCCGCCCCGCGGAGGCCCTCGCGATGCACGCGACCGCCGAAGTGTTCGAACCCGACGAGGTGATCACGCCATGAAGTGGACTGCCCTCCCCCTGATCGCGGCGCGCGACCTGCGCCGGCACAAGATGCGCACCCTCCTGACCGCCCTCGGGATCGTGATCGGGGTGGCGGCGGTGATCACGATGGTCGGCCTCGGCCAGGGCGCGAGCGCCGAAGTCGAGGAGCAGGTGAACCGGCTGGGCCAGAACGTCGTCCTCGTCTTTCCCGGGTCCCAGTCGCTCGGCGGGGTGAGCATCGGGGCCGGGAGCCGGAACCTCCTCTCGGTCGAGGACGCCCTGGCCCTGCGCGACGAAATCCCCGAGGTCGTGGCGTCGAGCCCGGAGGTGCGCTCCCAGACCCAGGTGGTCTACGGGAACCGCAACTGGAACACGCGCGTCTACGGGCAGTCGCACGACTACCTGCAGATCCGGCGGTGGCCCCTCGAGAGCGGGGCGATGTTCACGCAGGAAGACATCGACGAGGCCGCCCTCGTGGGCGTCGTGGGCCAGACGATCGTGGAGGAAGTCTTCGAGGGCTCGGATCCGATCGGGGAGACGGTCCGGATCCGGGGCATCCCGATCACGATCATCGGGGTCCTCGAGCGCAAGGGAATGTCGCTCATGGGCTCGGTCCAGGACGACATCGTGATCCTTCCCTACTCGACCGCCTTCCAGCGGGTCTCCGGCCGCACCCATGCGATGGTCATCAACATCCAGGTCTTCGACCAGGCCTCGATGGGGATCGCGCAGGAGAAGATCACCGAGCTCCTCCGCGAGCGGCACGGGCTCGGGCCGGACCAGGAGAACACCTTCACCGTGCAGACGCAGGAGGAGGTGGCCCAGGCGGCGACCGAGACCTCGCGCGTGATGACCTTCCTCCTGGCCTCGATTGCGGGGATCTCGCTCTTCGTGGGCGGGATCGGGATCATGAACGTGATGCTCGTGAGCGTGAGCGAGCGCACGCGGGAGATCGGGCTGCGGCTCTCCGTGGGCGCGCGCGGGCGCGACGTGCTCTCGCAGTTCCTGATCGAGGCGATCATCCTCTGCCTCATCGGGGGCATCGGGGGGATCCTCGTCGGGATGGGCACCACCGAGCTGATCGCGATGTACGCGGGGTGGCCCGCGATGTTTTCGACCGAGGCGATGCTGATCGCGGTGAGCGTCTCGGCCGGCGTCGGCCTCTTCTTCGGGTTCTACCCCGCCTGGAAGGCCTCGCGCCTCGACCCGATCGTGGCGCTGCGGACTGAGTAGGGGGGGCGGGCACGCTCCTCGACCGCGTCCACGAGCGTGGGCGCCGCCTCCGGCTCCATGGCACCAGCTACCGCATCCGCCATCTCGACAATGAGGGGAGAGCGTCACCCCACCCCAAGCCCCTCCCCGGTGCCAGGCTTTCCGGAAAGGCGGTGCCAGAATTTCCGGAACCTGCATCTTCCCGGAAACCGGGGCGATGCAAGGTGCGGGACCCCGATCAGGCTGTCGTGGGCGACCGAGATCCGGCTGATCATTCCGAACGAACTCTGCCACTCTCTCCCGGCGAGAGGGTTCGCGGCAAACTCACCGTACTCGGGAAGCCGCATCGTCCCGTTACTTGTCTGACACCCCCTTCGGGGTAGTGGAGCGCTTTCCGCGGCTGCGAGGTCGACCGCCCTTGAGGCCGTTCTCCCTTGCGGCCTTGGCCTTCGCTTCGCTTCGAATCCGCCCCATGATTCGAGGCGCCCACTCTCTGAGCCGAAGGGCATCGAGCACAAGTCCGCTCAGTGAGGCGTGAACATCGAGCTCATCCCATCGTAGCCCATCCCCGCTCGGGGAGATTCGTGCGTTGGCCAGTTGCTCGGGAGTCGCGTTCTCGAGCCCGGGGAGCCGCTCCGGGGGGAAACCGAACGCAACACCGCTGCGCAGATGGACAAGAATGAGGGCCTGGTCGCGATCGTATCCCACCGCAACGGCTCGAGGCTCGATCCGGTCCGCTTCCCGTGCGGCTCGAGTCGCCTGCTCGTTCTGGCGGGCGAACTCGGCGTCCGTGGTCGGTTTGCGTTTAGCCATGGAGCCTTCTCCACTCCGAGAGGAACTGCTCTTGATTCTCCCCGACGATCCGAAGGGCCGTTCGCGCGTCAGGAGCCTTCATGTGATGGTTCTGCCACAGGGAAGGTGGCATACGGTCGTCGCCCAGGAGTATGAGCACCTCCCCTCCGTTGACGGACTCGACATGAACATGGGGCGTCTCGTGCTCCCTGGGCGGGGAGTGCACGTAGGCCCGAAAGCCCCCCTCCTCATGTACCTTGACCATGAGAGAACATGGAACCGAGCGCTGGGTTCTGCAAGGGTGTGCATGAGGGGTGGTTGCTGCTGACCTGGTCGAGGACCCTGCTCGGACCCCCGGCTGCGGGCGGTGCCCCTGCGGGAGGAAGGCACCTGGCCTGCCTTCCTCCCATGGGAGCCCCGCTACCTTCCGGCGCGCGCCGCGGGTAACTTGAGGGCATGATTTCCGTCTCGAACCTCGGCATGTCGTATGGCGACCGGACCCTCTTCTCCGGTGCCTCCTTCCAGCTCAACCCCGGGGAGCGCTACGGGCTCGTGGGTGCGAACGGGTCGGGAAAGACGACCCTCCTGCGGATCCTGGCCGGCGAGCTGGAGCCCACGGAGGGGTCGGTCTCGATCCCGCGGCGGGTGCGGCTCGGGGTGCTGAAGCAGGACCAGTTCCTCTACGACGAGGAGTCCGTGCTCGGGGTCGCCCTGATGGGCAACCCGGAGCTCTGGGCGGCGATCTCGGGGAAGGAGGAGCTCCTGGCGGGACCGGAGGAGGAGTTCGACGCGGACCGGTTCTCCGAGCTCGAGGAGATCGTGCAGCTCCACGACGGCTACACGGCCGAGGCGCGGGCGGCCGAGATCCTGGAGGGGCTCGGGATCGTCTCGGAGGTGCACCGCGACCCGATCCGCACGCTTTCGGGGGGCTTCAAGCTGCGGGTGCTCCTGGCGCAGACGCTGGCGGCCGCACCGGATGCCCTCCTCCTGGACGAGCCGACGAACCACCTGGACATTCTCTCGATTCGATGGCTCGAGTCGTTTCTGGCCTCCTTTCCGGGGCCGGTGGTGGTGATCTCGCACGACCACCGCTTCCTGGACAATGTGGCGACGCACATTCTCGATGTGGACTACGAGACGGTGCAGCTCTACCACGGGGACTACACGGCCTTCACGGTGGCGAAGGCGGCGGAGCGGGAGCGGCGGGAGAGCGAGATCGTGGCGCGTGAGAAGGAGATCGCGCACCACCAGAAGTTCGTGGACCGGTTTCGGGCGAAGGCGAGCAAGGCGCGGCAGGCCCAGTCCAAGGTGCGCATGATCGAGCGCAAGGCCGAGGAGATCGAGGAGCTTCCGCCGAGTTCGCGGCGCTATCCGACCTTTCGCTTCGAGCCGCGGCGGCCGAGCGGGAAGGAGGTGCTCGCGCTCGAGGGGATCCGGAAGTCGTTCGGGGACCACACGGTGCTGCACGGGGTCGACCTGAAGGTGGATCGGGGCGACCGGATCGCGATCATGGGGCCGAACGGGATCGGAAAGTCGACGCTCCTGAAGATCGCGATGGGGAGGCTGGAGGCGGACGCGGGCGAGGTGAGCTGGGGGTACGAGGCGCACCCGGGGTACTTCGCGCAGGACTACAAGGACCAGTTCGAGGATGCCTCGGGGACGGCCGAGGAGTGGATCTGGGAGGCCTGCGCCGACAAGGATCGGGGGTTCGTGCGGGGGAAGCTGGGGCTCGTGCTCTTCTCGGGGGACGATGCGGCGAAGCCCCTGTCGAGTCTGTCGGGGGGAGAGGCGGCGCGGCTCGTCTTCACGCGCCTGGCGATCGAGCGGCCGAACGTGCTCGTGCTGGACGAGCCGACGAACCATCTGGACCTCGAGTCGATCGAGGCGCTGGCGGAGGGGTTGAAGCGGTTCGACGGGACGCTGATCCTGGTGTCGCACGATCGGTGGTTCGTGGGGGAGCTGGCGACGCGGATCGTGGAGATCCGGCGGGACGGGATCCGGGACTATCGGGGGACGTACGAGGA
>SLDT01000272.1 GCA_007125125.1 Gemmatimonadota bacterium
CAGCCGCGACGATGCCGGCGAGATACGGCGCCTCGATGTCGAGAGCGCCGCCGCCCGGCTCGGTGGCGAGGCCACCCCGACGACGACCGCCGGCGCCTGGCGCCGTGCGGTCCTGGCCGAGCGGAGAGGACGCGAAGTCTGGCGCCCCCTTGCCGCCGCGGCCCTCCTGCTTCTTCTTCTTGAGTCCCTCCTCGCGGCACCTGCCCTGAGCGGCCGCCGCAAGGAACCCGTTTCGACCCCGCTGGAAACCCCTTGAGTTCTCGACAGCACCCGGTGGTCACCGCCCTCGGCACCACCCCGTCCTTTCGCTCGATCTCGGCCGCCCTCCCCGACGCCGGAGGCCACCTCACCGTCGGCGGCCTCCACGGCTCGGCGGGCACGGCCCTCGTCGCTGCACTCCATGCAGCCCACCCGCAGCGGATCTTCGTCGTGGTCGCCCGCGACCCCGAGGAGGCGGCACGCGCCGAGGCCGACCTCGTCGCCCTCGTCGGGGAGGAGGCCGCCCGCCTCTATCCGCAGGGCGAGGCCCGCTTCTACTCCGAAGAGGACGACCCCCGCATCGCCGGGCTCCGCGTCGAGGCGGTCGAGGCCCTGCTCGGGGGCTCGAGCCGCCTCTTCGTGACCACCCCCCGCGCCCTCCAGGAGCGCGCCGCGATGCCCGACCGTCTCGCCCGTCTCCGCGTCGAGCTCGCCCTCGGCGACGAGATCGGGCTCGGCCTCCTCGTCGAGGAGCTCGAAGCGATGGACTTCGAACGGGTCCCCCTCGTCGAGGCCACGGGGCAGTTCGCGGTGCGCGGAGGACTCGTCGACGTCTTCTCGCTCGGCCTCGCCGACCCGGTCCGCATCGAGTTCTGGGGCGACGAGATCACCTCGCTGCGGAGCTTCGACATTGCCGACCAGCGCTCCTCGGGCGAGCTCCGCGAGGTCCACCTCCTCCCGGCCGCCTTTCGCCCCGGCCATGCCGATCGGTCCGATGGCACCCCCGAGCCCACGGCTCTTCGGAGCTTCCTCGAGATCCTTCCTCCGGATGCGATCCTCTCCGGGCTCGGAGGCGCGCACTGGGAAGAGGAGTTCGGGCGCAACTGGAGCCAGGCGCGTCGGATCCGCGCGGATCGGGCCGATGGCGGAGAAGACCTTCCTCCCGCCGAGCGCGTTCTGATGCCGGCCACGGAGGCGGCCGAGCGCCTCCACCGCATGCCTGTGCTTCGCCTCGTGCGCGACGAGGGAGCCGAGATCACACTCGACGCCGCCGCACCACCGGCCATCGACCGGAAGATGGACCAGCTGGTCGCCTTCATTCGGGAGGGAGTCGCCCGCGGTGACGAGACGATCGTCCTCTGCGACAACGAAGGGCAGGTCGAGCGCCTGGACGAGATCCTCGAGGGGGCCGGGGTAGCGCGGCAGGGGGTCCGGATCGGTACGGGGACGCTCGACGGGGGCTTCGTCCTGCGCGAGGCGATACCCGCGGTGCGGGTGCTCACGGACCACGAGATCTTTCGCCGGTCTCGCCGGGTGCGGAGCGGCCGACGGTTCCGCGGCTCGGTCTCCCTCGAGAACGTCGCGCAGCTCACCCCGGGGGACTACCTCGTCCATATGGACCATGGGGTTGGCTGCTTCCGCGGCCTCGAGCGGATCGAGGTCGGGGGAGAGTCGCTCGAAGTCCTGAAGGTGGAGTATGCGGGGGGCGAGGTGCTCCGTGTGCCGGTCTATCGCCTCGACCTTGTCGAGCGCTGGGTGGGGGGCTCCGACGAGGCTGCACCCCCCGACATCCACCGAATCGGGGGCAAGCGCTGGAAGACCCTTCGACGCAAGACCGAAGAAGCGGTCGAGAAGATGACACGGGAACTCCTCGAGCTCTATGCCGAACGACGCCTGGCCGAGGGGCATGCCTTTTCGGCGGACACGCGCTGGCAGCGGGAGCTCGAGGCCTCCTTTCTCTACGAAGACACGCCCGATCAGCGACGGGTGACGGCCGAGGTCAAGAAGGACATGGAAGCGCCCCGGCCCATGGACCGGCTCATCTGCGGGGATGTCGGCTTCGGGAAGACGGAGATCGCCGTGCGGGCCGCCTTCAAGGCGGTCCAGGACGGGAAGCAGGTGGCGGTCCTGGCGCCCACGACGATTCTGGTCGAGCAGCATCGACGGACCTTCGAGGAGCGGATGGCCGACTTCCCCGTGAAGGTGGCCGCGCTCTCCCGCTTCCGGACGAAGGCCGAGCAGGACGAGATCCTCTTCGGGCTGGGGCTCGGCGAGGTCGATATCGTGATCGGAACCCACCGCCTTCTCTCGGAAGACATCCGATTCCGCGAACTGGGGCTCGTCGTCGTCGACGAGGAGCAGCGCTTCGGCGTGAAGCACAAGGAGAGGCTCAAGTCCCTGAGGGCCTCCGTCGATGTGCTGACGCTCACGGCGACCCCGATCCCCCGGACCCTCCAGCTCTCCCTCGGAGGCATCCGCGACCTTTCCCTCATTCGCACGCCGCCGCGCGACCGTCTCGCAGTCTCGACGCAGGCAATCCCCTGGAGCGACGCACTCCTCTCCGAAATCATGGTGAGAGAGCTCGATCGCGGTGGTCAGATCTACTTTCTCCACAACCGGGTCGAGACAATCCACACGATCGCCGAGCGGGTGCGGGCCATGCTCCCCCCGGAGACCCGAATCGGGGTGGCGCACGGCCAGATGCGAGCCGCCCCGCTGGAAGATGTCATGACGGCGTTCATCCGGGGCGAACTCGACGTACTCGTCTGCTCCTCGATCATCGAGAACGGTCTCGACGTCTCGAACGCGAACACCCTGATCGTGGATCGGGCCGACCACTTCGGGCTCGCCCAGCTCTACCAGATCCGGGGGCGTGTCGGGCGGTCGGACCGCCGCGCCTACTGCTACCTCGTGGTGCCGGACGAACCGACCGAAGAGGCACGGCAGCGGATCCGGGTTCTCGAGCAGTACACCGAGCTCGGGAGCGGGTACGAGGTGGCGCTCCGCGACCTCGAACTCAGGGGAGCGGGGAACCTGCTCGGCGCCGACCAGTCGGGCTATGCCCACGCGGTCGGGATGGACACCTACCTCCGGATGATCGAGGACGCGGTGCGACGGCTGCGCCGCGGAGCCGGGGAGCGCGAGGCCTTCCCCGAGCCCGACGTGTCCCTGGCGGGCTCGGCCTTCATCCCGGACGAGTACGTCTCGGACCCTGGTCAGAAGCTCCACCTCTACCGCCGGCTCTCCCGGATGGAAGACGCGGAGGAGGGCGAGCGGCTGCGCGAGGAGATGGCCGACCGCTACGGACCCCTCCCCGAGGAGGTCGAGCGCCTCGTCGATGCGCACCTCCTCCGCATCCTCGGGCGCGACCTCGGTCTCGAGAGGATCTTCGTGCGCGGACGCGAAGGTCGGATTACCTTCCGGGCTGCGGCGAACCCCCGCCTGACACAGCTCGAGGGACCGTTCCGCGATCGTCAGGTCGAGGTCGGGGTACGACGCATGACACCGCTCTCGCTCTCCCTCGTACGGATGGGCGCGGAGCCCCTGACGAAGACGCTGATCCGGGCGCTCGAACTCCTCTCCGGCGAGCGGGCCCGCGCGGCCTGAACCGAAACACCCAACTCGAGATGTCGTATGTTGCGCATGCGTGATCGGATCGCCCTCGGGCTCCTCCCCATCCTTGTCCTGGCCGGCTGCGGAGACGGCGCGCGGGGCGGGCTCGGAAGCGACACCCTGGCCCGCGCGGGCGAGATCCGCCTCGGGGTCGAGGAGGCCGCACGGTGGATCGCACCGGTCCCCGACCTTCCGGACGACCCGAGCGTCGTCGAGGCACTCACGGAGTTCTGGATCGACTACACCCTTCTGGCCCTCGTCATGAACGAGCCGGAAGCGCTGGACCGCCTCGACCTGTCCCTGCTCATGGACCAGGAAATCAGGCAGGAGAAGGTCTTCCGGCTCAGGGAGGCGGTCATCGACGACGACCCGGAGGTCACGGACGAGGAGCTCCTGGAGATCTACGAGACGGAGCGCCCCGGGGAACGAGTGCGTGCTCGGCACATCCTCCTCCTCTTTCCGGACGGGTCCAGCCCGACTCAGCGCGACTCCGTCCAGGCGGTGGCCGAGGGCCTGCGGGAGCGCATCCTTGGCGGGGAGCGCTTCGAGGCACTCGCGGAGATCTACTCGGACGACGACGGGACCGCCACACGGGGGGGCGACCTCGGCTACATCCCGCGGGGCACGATGGCCTCGGCGCTCGAGGCCGCGACCTTCGCCCTCGAAGTGGGCGAAGTCAGCGAGGTCGTGCGCACGAGCTTCGGCGTGCATATCCTTCGTGTCGACGAGAAGGAGATGCCGTCGCTCGACGAGATCGGGCCGCAGCTCCGTGAAGAGCTGAAGATGGAACGGACCGCGATCGCCGAGTCCACCTTCGTGGCCGGGATCGAGGAGCCCGCCGGGATCCGTGTGCACGCCGAGGGCATCGAGCTCGCGCGCAGCCTGGCCCGCACGGCCGACACCGACCTCTCGGATCGTGCGGCCCGACGCACCCTCGCGGAGTTCGAGGGAGGCAGCTACACGGCGCGCAACTATCGTGACTTCCTCCTTCTCCAGCCACCCGCGCTGCGTCACCAGATCGCCGAGGAGGCGACGGACGAGCAGATCGAGTCGCTCCTCAGGAACCAGGTTCGCTTTCACCTCCTCGTTGCCGAGGCAGACCGCCTTGGAATCGAGATACCCTCGGACGAGATCGAGGAGCTCGACGCGGAAATCCGATCCCAGTACCGGACTCTCGCGGAGCTCCTCGGCATCGCCGCACTCGAGTCCCGGGACGGTGAGACCGTCGTGCGCACTGTAGAACGTGCGATGCAGGAGCTCATGCCGCGTCTCATCCGGGGTGATCAGGACGTGTACCCCCTCGGGAATCTGGCAGCACCCCTCCGACTGCACTTCGGAGTCCGTGTGTCGAGCCCTGCGATGGAACGGGCCGCCGGAAGAATCACCGAGCTCCGGGCGGAAGGCTTCTCGGGCGACGCCGTTTCACCGGAGCCCGGCGAAGAATCCGGAACCTGACCCCGGCGTCCCCGGTAGGAGACAACCCATGAAAGCCTTTGCCCTTCCCGCCCTCGTGCTCGCCCTCCTGCTCGCCCTCGTCCCGTGCGAGGCCCGGGCGCAGGACGTGCCGCCCGGCGAGTTTCAGGAGACGCTCATCGATCGGATCGCCGCGGTGGCGGGCGACTCCATCGTCCTTCTGTCCCAGGTGCAGCGGCGAGTCGCCGAGGAGGCACTTCGCGGCCGTGCAGTGCCCGAGGACCCCGCGGCCCTGCGAGAGCTGGAGCTCGCGCTCCTCGACGAAATGGTCGACCAGCTCCTCCTCGTGCAGGCTGCTCTCGCGGACTCGGCTGTCGTGGCGCAGGTCTCGGACGAGCGTGTCGAAGACGCGTTTCGGCAGGCCTGGCAGGAGCAGATCTCCCGTTTCGGTGGTGAAGCAGCGCTTCGCGAGGCGGTGGAAGCAGAAGGACTGACCCTGCCCCTCTACCGGGCCTCGTTGCGCGGAGAACTCTTCCGTGAACTCCTCCTGCGCAACTACGTCCAGGTCTACCGTTCCACCGCCCGTCCCCTCGTCGTATCCGACCAGGAGGTCCGGGAGTACTTCGAGCGTGAAGGCGAAGGGTTCGGTGTGCGCCCTGCCACGATCACGATGCGGACGCTCTTCGTGGAGCCCACGGCTTCGGAAGAGGCCAGGCGTGCCTCGCGGGAACGGGCCGAGGAGGTCCTGCAGATGATCCGCTCAGGAGACGATTTCGCCGAACTGGCCCGACGCCTCTCCGACGACGAGGGCTCACGGATGCAGGGGGGTGACCTCGGGTGGCACCGCCGCCCCTCCGATCTCGTCCCCGAATTCGAGACGGCGGCCTTCGAGCTCCGCGAGGGGCAGGTGAGCGAGGTCGTGGAGACGGCCTATGGGGCCCACATCATCAAGATCGAGCGGGTACGGAGCGGAGAGCGGCGAATCCGGCACATCCTCATCGCGGCGGAGCGCTCCCTCGATGACGAGGGAATGGCCAGGGCGCGGGCCGAGGAGATCGCCGAAGCCGTGCGCAGCGGTACGCCCATGCGCACCTTCCGCGGCGAGGCCTTCGACCTGGGTTTCCCGGACTCCCTGACGATCGCTCGGGCGCAACTCGACGACTTTCCGCCCCCGATGGCCTCGGCGATCGGCACCGCAGCTCCGGGCGAGACCGTCGGCCCCGTCGATTTTCCGGTCGGAGAAGGGCTGACCCTCTTCGCGATCGTCCAGATTCTCGAACTCCGGGACGAGGGACGCTTCACCTTCGAGGACGTCCGCGACCAGCTCCGCTCGAACCTGCGGGAGGAGCGCTTCCAGGAACGAATCTTCCGGGAGTTGCGCGATCAGATGTTCGTGGACATTCGACTCTGAGCGAGGCACTCCCCCTCGCGGTCACCCTGGGTGATCCCCGAGGGATCGGTCCCGAGGTCGTGGCCGCCGCCCTCCGGAGGGAGGGTTGGGGAGGAGGCCTTCCTCCAGGGCCGCCACCGGTCATCCTCTTCGGGGACGAGACAGGGCTTGCACCCTTCGCCGATCACGGCTTCCGGACCCTTCCGGCCGGCACCTTCGACGGCTCCGTCGGATCGGCGGGCGAAGTTTCCCTCTCGGGAATCCGCCTGGCCGTCGAGGCCATCGTCCGGGGAGAGGCCGGGGCACTCGTGACGGGCCCGGTACACAAGCCGGCGCTCCGCGCGGCGGGGTTCGAAGGGGCGGGGCAAACCGAGCTTCTCCAGGAGCTGACGGGCGCGCCGGCCGTCGGCATGCTCATGCATGCCCGCGCGACCGGCCTCGGCGCCGCCCCCCTCAGGATCCTCCTCGCGACGACCCATGTCCCCCTTCGGCTCGTTCCGGACGTCGTCACCCGGGAGCTCCTCCTGGGGCAGATCACCCTCCTCGACCGCGAGCTCCGCACCCGCTGGCGCATCGAGCACCCGCGGATCGGGCTCTGCGGGCTGAACCCCCATGCCTCGGACGGAGGGCTCTTTGGCGACGAGGAGGAGCGCGTCATGGCTCCCGCCCTCGAGGAGGCACGCGAGGCGGGGATCGACGCCCGGGGCCCCTTCCCGGCCGACACCGTCTTCCTGAGGGCGGTCGAGGGCTCCCTCGATGCGATCGTGGCCCCCTACCATGACGTCGGGATGGCAGTCTTCAAGACCCTCGGCTTCGGGCGCGGGGTGAACACCACGCTCGGGCTTCCCTTCGTGCGCACCTCCCCCGACCACGGGACGGCCTTCGACATCGTCGGGACGGGCCGCGCGCGCCCGGACTCGACCCGTGAGGCGCTCGCGCTCGCGCGCAGCCTTTCGGCCCTTTGACACCCCCTCGGGGCTGCCGGTAGATTCCGGTCTGTTCGCGGTCCCGGATCCCACGCAGGATCGTCCCGCCCCCGTCGTCCCCACCCCACCCCGAGGCGCGTGATAAAGCTCTCGCACGTCACCAAGGAGTACCCCCGCCGCGGGAAGGCCCTGGACGACGTGTCCTTCGAGGTTGCCAAGGGGGAGTTTGCATTCCTCACGGGGCACTCGGGCTCGGGGAAGTCCACGACGCTGCGCCTGCTCCACATGGCCGACTGGCCGACCGAGGGCGAGGTACGGATATGTGGCTTCTCGTCCGAGCTGACCTCTCCGCGCGAGGTCTGGAAGCTCCGGCGCCGGGTGGGCTTCATCTTCCAGGACTTCCGCCTCCTCCCCGGCCGGACTGCCCTCCAGAACGTCGCGTTCGCCCTCGAGGTCACGGGGACGCCCAGGCGCGAGGTGCTCGAGCGGGCGAACCGACTTCTCGCGCAGGTGGGTCTCGCGTCGAAGGCGGGAGCGCTCGTGAACGAACTCTCGGGTGGCGAGCAGCAGAGGGTCTCGACCGCACGAGCTCTCGTGAATGAACCGCTCGCACTCCTCGCCGACGAGCCGACGGGCAACCTCGACGAGCGGGCCTCTCGCGGAATCATGGAGCTCTTCCGCGACCTGAACGCCCGCGGGATGGCGGTGCTCATGGCGACCCACGACCTCGAGCTCATTCGAGCCTATCCCGGAATCCGCGTGATCGAGCTGAACCAGGGTCGGCTCGCCTTCGACTCGAAGGCCGCCGGGAGCGGCGACCGCGACCGGGGAGAGGGCTGATCCATGTACGCCATCCGCGAGGCCGTCGCCGCGATCCGGCGAGCTCCCGTTCTCCTTGTCCTCTCGGCCGCGATGGTCGCCCTCGCCCTCTACGTGGTGGGGCTCTTCGCTGTAGCGACGTACAACCTTCACGAGGCGCTCGGCAGAATCGAGGAGCGAGTCGAGGTCGTGATCTACCTCCGCGACGACGCGCGTGACGAGGAACTCCGCCTGCTCGAGGAGGACCTGGCAGGGATGGACGAGGTCCTGCGCGTGCGCCACTTCACGAAGGATGACGCCCTCGCCCGGGCACGCGCCGACCTCCCCGAGTTCGAGGACCTCTTCCGCGACCTCGATGTGAACCCCCTCCCCGCGAGCCTGGAGGTGGAACTGGTCCCCGGTTTCCGGACACCGGAGGGGGTGGCTCGCGTCGCCGGAAGGGCCTCCATCTACCCCTCCGTCGAGGACGTCCGCTACGGGGACGAGTGGGTCGACCGCCTCTACCTCCTGCGCCGGATCGGGGGCATCGCGACCGCAGTCCTCGGCGCGGCCTTCGGGGCCGTGGCTGCCCTCATCATCGCGACCGCGGTCCGCATCGCCCTCTTCGCACGGCGCGAGGAGATCCTGATCATGCGACTCGTGGGCGCCACGAACGGCTTCATCCGCCGCCCCTTTCTCCTGGAGGGCGCGCTCACCGGGCTGATCGGAGGGCTCCTTTCGGCTGCGCTCACCTATGCTTCCTTCCACGCGGTCTCCACCCTTATCTTCAGGCTGGAGTGGATACCGATCGAGTGGGTGGTGACCGGGGTCGTCTCGGGCGGCCTCTTCGGCCTCGTCGCGAGCGCCTTCGCCATCCAGAAGTACCTGCGGGAGATCTGAGATGCCCCATCGCGCCCTGACCGGAATCGGCCATCCCGGCCGTCCCTCCGGTCGGGGTGTGCCCCCCGTGCTCCTCCTCGGGCTGCTCCTCCTCCCCTTCGTCCCCACCCTCGGGGGTGCCCAGCAGACGGGGACCGACGACATCCGACGCGAGATCATCGAAAGCCAGCAGCGCCTCGAGGAGGTTCGGGAAGAGAGGGCACGGCTCCAGCGCGAGATGGAGCAGCTCCGCTCGAGAGTGCGCGACGTCTCCGGGGAGCTCCGCAACATCGAGCGTCAGCTCTCGGCATCCCGCTCCGTCCTCGCCGAGATCGACTTCCAGGTCGAAGCGACCGCCGAGCGCGTGCGGGAATCGACCGCCGACCTCCTTCGCACACGCTCGGAGCTCCGTGCCCAGCAGGCCGCCCTCCAGCGCCGGATGCGGGAGATCTACAAGCGCGGCCCCCTGCACACGGTCGAGGTGATCCTGGGTGCCGACTCCTTCGCCGACCTCCTGAACCGGTACCGCTACCTGCACCTCATCGCCCTGTACGACCGCTCCCTCGTCGAGGCCGTGCGCACGCTCGAAGTTGAGCTCGAGGCACAGTCGCGCGAGATGCGCGAGTCCCTCGCCGAGCTCGACCGGCTTCGTCAGTTCCAGGTCGGCGAAGTCGCCGAACTCCGCCAGATCGAGGCCGAGCGGCAGCAGACCCTCACCCAGTTTCGGAGCCGTGAGGAGCGCACCCTGACGACCCTCGAGGAGCTCGAGCAGACGGAGGCGCGTCTCACCGCGGCGATGGCCGACCTCGAGCGACGCCGCCTCGAGATGGAGCGACGCGCGCGCGAGGCGGGGGCCATCACCGGCCCTGCCACCCTCACGCCGGCCGACCAGGGGCTCCTCGACTGGCCGGTCGAAGGCGAACTCGCCTACCGCTTCGGGGTCGAGCGCCGCCCGAACAATACCGTGCTTCGCTGGAACGGAGTCGGGATCCGCGCCTCGATCGGCACCCCGGTCCGGGCGGTCCGTGACGGCACCGTCGTTCTCGCCGGTCCCTTCGAGGGATACGGGCCCACTGTGATCGTGAGCCATGGCGAGGGCTTCTACACGCTCTATCTCTACCTCGAGGAGATCGGAGTCGTGGAGGGCCGAGCGGTGCGGGGAGGCCAGGTCGTCGGCACGGTCGGGGGCGGCGGCACCTATCAGGGCCCGCACATGGAGTTCCAGATCCGGGTCCCCGTCGCGGGAGGCACCCCCCAGGCACGCGACCCCCTCGACTGGCTCCTCCCCCGGGGAGGGGGGCCATGAGCCTCCACCCCCTCGTCGGCCACGAGGGAGCCCGCGAGTCCGTGACCACCGCCTTTCTCGGCGAAAGGCTCCCCCAGGTCCTCCTCCTCCATGGTCCCCGCGGGGTCGGGAAGCAGCGCTTCGCACTCTGGGCGGGCGCACTCCTCCTCTGCGAGGCCCCGGGCGCCGACGGCCCCTGCGGGGGCTGCCGCGGGTGCCGGCTCAGCGGCCGGGTCGAGCACCCGGACCTGCACTGGTACTTCCCCGTTCCGAAGCCCCCCTCGAAGGGGTCGCGGGAGCGAGACGACGAGGCACTGGAGGAGGCCCGGAAGACCCGCCTCTCCGAGCTCCGGGAGGCCCCCCTGCAGCCCTCGCACACCGAGGAGCTCCGGGGCCTCCACCTTGGCACGGTCCGCAATCTCCGACGGAGCGCGGGGAGCCGCCCCGCGATGGCGCCCCGCCGCCTCTACATCGTGGCCTCGGCCGAGGAGCTCGTCGCCCAGGACGCGAGCCCCGAGGCGGCGAACGCCCTTCTGAAGCTCCTGGAAGAGCCCCCCGCCGGGACCCACTTCATCCTGACCTCCTCGGAGCCCGGACGACTCCTCCCGACGATCCGCTCCCGCGCCTCGTCGCTCTTTCTCCCCGCTCTCCCGGTCGAGCGGGTCGCGGCCTTCCTCGAGGAGGCGCGCGACATCCCCGCCGAGGAGGCTGCCACCGCCGCCGCCCTCGCCTCCGGCTCGATCGGCCGGGCGCTCGGATTCCTGGCCGAGGGCGATGCGGACGGCCCGCTCGAGGCGCTCCGCAAGGAAGCCTTCCACCTGCTGCGGGCCGGGCTCTCGGCGCGGCCGCAGGAGCGCTTCGCCCGGGCGCTCGGCTATCGCCCCTCGGGGGGACGGGGGCACCACGAGCTCCTCCTGGCCCTCGAGCTCTGGCTCCGGGACCTGGGGGCGGCGGCGGCGGGGGCGCCGGAGGCGATCCTGAACCGGGACGGGCGCGACTGGCTCGTGCGGGTCGCGGAGGAGCTCGAGATCCGCCCCGCGGGGGTGGCCGACGCGGTCGCCGCCGTCGAGGAGACCCGCGCCCAGGCTGCCGGGAATGTGAACCCCCAGCTCTTCTTCGCCGGGCTCCTCCTCCGACTCAACCGAACCCTGCAGCCAGCCGCATGAACCGACCCCAGAAAGAGTTGCCCCACCTCGCCGCGGATGGACGGCCTCGCATGGTCGATGTCTCGGAAAAGGCCCCGACGACGCGCACCGCAGTGGCCGAGGGCCGCATCGTGATGGAGGCAGGAACGCTCGAGCGCCTCCTCGAGGCCGGGGGGCGCCCCGCGAAGGGCGATGTCCTGCGCGTGGCGGAGCTCGCCGGGATCCAGGGAGCGAAGCGGACAGGGGAGCTCATCCCCCTCTGCCACATCCTTCCGGCGGTCTCGGTGACCGTCGAGCTCGAGCCTGATCCGGAGCTGCCCGGGGTGCGGGCTCGGGCGCGGGCCCGGATCCAGGGAAGCACGGGGGTCGAGCTGGAGGCACTCACGGCGGTCTCCCTCGCCCTCCTGACCGTCTACGACATGGGCAAGGCGGTCGACCGAGGGATGCGGATCGAGGGGATCCGCCTCCTCGAGAAGGGGGGCGGCCAGTCGGGCGAGTGGCGCGCCGGGGAGTAGCTCACCCCCTCGTCAGGGGATGCGCAGGCGCTCCCCGACCCGGATGATGTCGCGCGTGGTGCGACCGTTCACCCGCGCGAGCTCGGCCTGGGAGACCCCGTGGCGACGGGCGATACCGCCCCAGGTGTCACCCGACCGGACGACGTAAAGGGCGGCCCCGCTCCCGACCGCGAGTTCCTGGCCCGGCTGGAGCACCGCGCGCTCGGAGAGGCCGTTCCAGCGCCGCAGGTCCTCGACGGAGACGCCGTGTCGGCGCGCGATCGTCCAGAGGTTCTCGCCGCTGCGGACCGTGTGGCGAAGGGCGCCATTCGAGGGCTCGGCGGTCGGGGCCTCCCCGTTCTCGAGGGCCGTCGCATTCGCGGCTTCGCCCGAGGCACTCCGTCCGGACTCGTTCGTGGCACGGCCTCCGACCCCGTCCGCGCCATTCTCATCGGCCTCGCCTGCACCACTCTCTCCGGCCGCCGAGGCAACGCGGGTGGCGGGCGCGGCCGCGGGGGTGCGGCCTGCGATCGGGACGATGAGGCGCTGTCCGATCTGGAGACGGCGGGGGTCGAGGTTCCCGTTCGCCCCCTGGAGCTCGGCCACGCTCACCCCGTAGCGCCGGGCGATGTGCCCGAGCGTCTCGCCCCGGCTGATCGAGTGCTCCATGAAGGAGACCCATTCGCTCGGGGGAATCAGGGCAAAGTTCTGCGCGAAGCGCTCCGACGATCCGGGTGGGACGCGCACGGTGCGCTCCTGCCCCGGGGGGGTGAACCCGCGCATGAACTGCGGGTTCAGGGCACGGAGCACCTCCTCCTCGACCTCGGCCGCGCGGGCGAGCACGTCGAGGGAGGCCGCGTCCGGGATCCGGACCTCGTCGAAGGCGAAGGGATTCGACCGGTCGAGGGGGGCGAAGCCGTGCGCCTCGGGGTCGGAGGCAATCGTGGCGGCTGCGAAGAAGCGGGGCACGAACTCGCGCGTCTCGGCCGGGAGTCCGGGGAGGGCCCGGAGGTAGCGCTCGTCCGGATCCATCGTGGCATCGGGCGCGAGGCGGGCGAGGACGCCCCCGACCCGGCCGGGCCCGGCGTTGTAGGCGGCCAGGGCCAGGTACCAGGATCCGAACTGGTTGTAGAGCTCCTCGAGGTAGTCGAGCGCCGCGAAGGTCGAGGCGATCGGGTCGCGCCGGTCATCGACGATACCGTCGACGAGGAGTCCCTTCGAGCGCGCGGTGGGGCTCATGAACTGCCAGAGCCCGACCGCACCCGCGCGGCTCGCGATCGAGTGGTGGTAGCCGCTCTCGACGATCGGGAGGTAGCGGAGGCTCGGGGGAAGCCCCTTCTCCTCGATCGCGGCGTCGACGAAGGCATCGTAGCGCCCCATCCGTTCGAGGTAGCGCTCGAAATGGCCTCGGGCCTGGTTGCTCCAGAAGGCGACCCAGAAGTCGGTGCGCTCCCGGAGGTGCGCGTCCCTCGCCACCGGGGTGTGCAGGATCGGATCGACGCCGCGCAGGTCGACCTCCGGGAGGGGGAGCGGCGCAGCCGGCCCGTCGACGAGCCGCCCCGGACGCTCGGGAAGGGGTATGGCCCCCGCCTCGGGGCCGGGCCGGGCCTCGGGGGCCGGCGTGGTACCGGGGGGCTCCATCCCGACGCGCTGGCACCCGGCGAAGAGGAACAGGGCAGCGACAAGGACAATGGAGCGCTTCATGCGGCCTCTTCTTCTCTCAGGAGGTTGTCGATCGCACCGAGGAGACGGTCGACGGAGCTCTGGCGTGCCCCGTCTCCCATGAGGCCGATGCGCCAGATCTTTCCCTGGGCGGGGCCGAGCCCCCCGCCGACTTCGATCCCGTGCTCCTCGAGGAGCGCACTGCGCAGCGGACCCTCGGCCCGGTCATGCGGGAGGTGCACCGCCGTGAGCTGGGGGAGCCGCGCGTTCTCGGGCCCCGCGTAGGGGCGGAAGCCCCGCTCCGCGAGCGCGGCCTGGAGTCGGGCACCGATTTCCGCGTGGCGTCGGAAGCGGGCCTCGAGCCGTTCTTCCCGGACCTCGCGAAGCGCCTCGTGGAGGGCGTAGACGAGGTTGATCGGCGCAGTGTGGTGGTAGCGCCGCTCCGATCCGAGGTACCCGGCGATGAGGGTGATGTCGAGGTACCAGCTCGCCACCGGGACCGTGCGGCTCCGGACGCGCTCGACCGCGCGCGGAGAAAAGGTGATCGGGGCGAGGCCGGGGGGGACGCCGAGGCACTTCTGGGTCCCGGCGTAGCAGACATCGATCCCGACGGCGTCGACCTCGATGGGGATCCCGGCGAGCGAGGTGACGGCGTCGACGACGAAGAGGGTGCCGGACTCCTGGAGATGCGCGCCCACCCGGTCGAGGGGCTGGCGAACCCCGGTGGAGGTCTCGGCGTGCACGAGGGCGAGGAGGCGCGCGTCCGGGTGCTCCCGGTGGGTGGCGACGAGGAGGTCCGGATCGAGAGGACGCCCCCACTCGCCCTCGACCGTGATGACCTCGGCGCCCATCCGGCGAGACATCTCGGCGAGGCGGGTGCCGAAGACACCCTTCACCCCGACGATCGCCTTGTCGCCCGGCTCGAGGAGGTTCACGAGGGCCGCCTCCATCCCCGCGGATCCCGTGCCCGAGACGGGGAAGGTCGTGCGGTTGCGGGTGCCGAACAGCTCCCGGAGTCCTTCGTTCACCTCGTCGAGGATCGCGAGGAACTGGGGGTCGAGATGGCCGAGGGTCGGGCGGGACATCGCCCTCAGGATGCGGTCTGAGACGGGGGAGGGGCCGGGTCCGAGGAGGAGCCGGGGCGTCAGGGAGGCGACATCCATCTGGGGCACGCGCGGAGCTCGGGTGCGGGGAACGGATCCTTCCGAAGCCGGTGGTGGCTCCGGGCCGAAGCCGGCCATGGCTTCGCGGGTGGCACAGCCCAACAAACTACGGGGCTGGGGCGCTCATGCAAGGGGGTCCTCCTCGGGGCGCGCCGGGCCTCCCTGCCCCGGGCAGCCCGTCGAGCCGCAATACGCCCCCCAGAACCAGATGTTGACCAACCCGCAGGGGTGTGCCCAGTGCGCAAGGTCATCCGGAACATCGGCGAAGGAGGTGTAGATCTCGACCGCGGCGATGGATTCGTAATCGAGTTCGTCGATCGAGTCGACGAAGGCCTGGGCGGGCGACATCCACTCGTTCACGCGGATCCTCATGCACCCTCGCCCCTCGCTCGACCGGAGCTCCGTCCGGCCTGCGAGAGCAGAGTCGCCCGCCGTCTCGTGGAGGTCCTGGAGTTCGGAGAGGAACTGTGTCAGGCTCGGCGGCTTGCGGGCCATGATCATTGCGCCCGAGAGGAAGATTCCCCTCCCCTCGGCCTGGCGCTCACGGAGCTTCACCCATCCCGGGGTGACACCCAGGATGCTCCCGCGGCGGCGCTCCACGCTGAGGGTGTCCAGCAGGATCGGGCGACGCTCGAGGGGCACCTCGACGAGGCGAAGGGTGTCGCCGGCGGGCACCCGGAAGGCGGGGAGGGCTCGCTCCAGGTAGCCGAGGGCCGCTGCCTCGAAGCGCCAGGGCCCCTCGCCCCCGGAGAAGGAGATGACGAAGCGCCCCTGTGCATCGCTGAGTGTGGCGGCGGCGAGTTCACCCTCGGTCGATCGGACCTCGATGCGCACCCCCTCGAGAGGCCGGCGGTCGATCTGGTCGACGACCGTGCCCGTCACGACCTGGGCGTGCCCCTCGCCCGCGAGGAGCCCCCCGGTGAAGAAGAGGGCGAGGCTTGCCAGCAGGAGGCGGCGGCGGTGTGCACCGCGGCCCACT
The DNA here is from genome assembly GCA_007125125.1 of Gemmatimonadota bacterium. GTDB lineage: Bacteria > Gemmatimonadota > Gemmatimonadetes > Longimicrobiales > Gaopeijiaceae > SLDT01. The sequence goes on from SLDT01000272.1 coordinate 15,726, forward strand.
GCGACCCGAGCATGCGTGACCCGGCCGCGCGCCGCACAACCCCGAGACAACGAGTACCTTTGCGCCAAGAGCCCTCCGGAGGCCAGAGTGCCGCGAACGGGGCCCTTCGGCCCCGTCGGCGATTCATCCTGCACCCTATCCTGCGTCATGCCGTCATGCAAGGTCTCCGAGGGCCGGGCACGGACCGGGCCTCGGGGTCCGGCGCCGCCGTTGAATGCTGCCGATCCTCCCCTCCTTCCCACCCTGCCACTTCTCCCCGTTCTCCCGCTCCTTGTCGTCCTTTCGCCCCTCCTCGTCCTCTCGCTCTTCCACGGAGTCCTGCTCCTTCCGGTCATTCCGCTCCTCCACGAGCGCCTCCATCGCCCGCTCCATCAACCCATCCGGCAACCAGCGCGCATTCCTCACCTGACCCAGCCCCCGCGGCGTCTCCGGGTCGCCCCCCCGTTCGCTGCACTCCGCCTTCCACTGCGCCCGCAGCAGCTCGATCGGGTCCGGGATCCGCGGCGGAGGCGCGCAGGCCGGGATCGGCATCCCCGTCCGGTCCTTGAAGTAGGCATCCCCGCTCCGGGCCAGCTCCACCGAGAACCCGCCCTCATGGACCGCGCGGTGGTGCACCGGGCAGAGGAGCACGAGGTTCCAGTACTCCGTCTTTCCCCCATGGACCCAGTGCTCGATGTGGTGGGGCACGAGGTTCAGGATGCACCGGCACCCCGGGAAGCGGCAC
>SLDT01000206.1 GCA_007125125.1 Gemmatimonadota bacterium
CCGGACCCTGCCCCCATGATCGAACGAAACCCCGCCCCCAAGGCCGCGACGACCGACGGCGCCGACCGTCTCGAACTCCTCGGCACCCCCCCCGCCGAGCTCGAGACGCGGCTGCGCGAGCACTTCGGCGCCCGTGGCCAGCCCGCCTACAGGGTCTCGCAGGTGCTGGGCTGGCTCTACGAGCGGGACGCCCGGACCTTCGCCGAGATGACGAACCTCCCGCGGGACGAACGGGATTCGCTCGAATCGGCCTTCGTCCTCTCCGAACCCGAGCCCCACCGGATCGACCGCTCGGCCGACGGAACGACCAAGCACCTCTGGACGATGGCCGACGGCGAACTCATCGAGTCGGTCCTCATTCCCACGCCCGATCGCCTCACCCTGTGCATCTCCTCGCAGGCCGGATGTGCGATGGGGTGCACTTTCTGTGCAACGGGATGGGGGGGCTTCGCGCGGCAACTCACCGCGGGGGAGATCGTCGGTCAGTACAGGGCCTCCCGCCGGTGGGCTCTGGACGAAGGGCTCGGGTCGATCTCGAACATCGTCTTCATGGGGATGGGTGAGCCCCTCGCGAACCGGCGTGCGCTCCATCCGGCGCTCACCGTCCTGAACGCCGGTTTCGGCGTGGGCGCGCGACGGATCACCGTGTCCACGGTGGGGGTCATTCCCGGAATCCGGGAACTGGCGGCCCGCCCCGAGCAGTTCGGACTCGCGCTCTCCCTGCACGCGCCCGTCGAATCGCTCCGGGCCGAACTCATCCCTCTCGAGCGCCGCTACCCTCTCCCCGAACTCATGCAGGCCCTCGAGGAGTTCCGCCGCCAGGGGGGCCGCCGCATCACCTTCGAGTACACGATGATCCGGGACAGGAATGACGACCCGGCCCTCGCCCCCCTTCTTGCCGAACTCGCGGAGAGGGTCGATGCCTTCGTGAACCTGATCCCCTTCAACCCGATCCCCTGGCAGGACTGGAAGCCCTCCACACCCGAGCGGGTGCGGTACTTTCGCGACGTGCTCGAGAAGGCCGGGATCGCCGCGGCCGTGCGCGAACCCCGTGGCCGCGACATCGACGCCGCCTGCGGCCAGCTCCGGGCGAATGCCCTCGTCCAGCTGGACGAAGGCAGGCCCGCCCGCCCCCGCGCCCGGGTGTCGACTACCTGATCCGCTTCCCGATCCGGTCCCAGCGCGCCTCCCTCAGAAAGCGGAGCGGGGTGCGCGAGTCGCGGTCGTAGGAGAAGTAGAAGAAGAGCGCGCGCCCCTCGATTCGCCATCGCTCGATCAGCCCCCAGTAGCGGGAGTCGAGGGAGAAGTCCCGGTTGTCCCCGAGCATGAAGTAGTTCTCCGGCGGCACGACGAGAGGCCCCCAGTTGTCACGGGTCGGCTGGTAGTCGGCCGCCGCGCCGCGCTGGAGCAGATGGTCCCGCTGCCAGAGCATCATGGGGTGGAAGTCGTCGCCCGTCGGGTCGTCCCACCTCACCCAGGGCTCCTCCTGGGGCTCCCCGTTCACCCAGAGCTGCTTGTCCCTCATCTCGAGGGTGTCCCCGGGCATTCCCACCACGCGCTTCACGAGCTTCATCCGGTCCTCGTGGGCAGGGTCGAAGACGAGGACGTCCCAGCGCCTGGGATCGGAGTAGGACGGGGTTCGAAGCGTGCTCCCGGGAAGGCGCGCTCCCATCGCGAGTCGGTTCACGACCAGGAAATCCCCGACGAGGAGCGTGTCTTCCATCGACCCCGAGGTGATCACGAAGGTCTGTACGAAAAAAGTGCGCAGTACGATCAGGAGCACGATCGTGATCCCGATCGACTTCGTCCACTCCCAGACCTCGCTCGAACCCGAGCGGCGCCCGGGCTCCTCGACCCGTCCTCGTCGGCGCGCCACCCTTCGCTGCTCCCGCTTCTTCGTCACCCGTTCATCTCGTGGTCTCTCGTGAATCGATCATCGTCGGAACGTCTCGAAGAGGCTGCGCACGAGCCCCTTTCCCGCCCCCTGCCCTTCTCCAGCCGCCTCCCCCGCCCAGCGGTCGCCCCGCTCCGGCGCGCTCCAGGACGAGCCCAGCAGGACGGAGATGTCGGCAAAACGCATGGAATCGGGTTCGTCCCGGATACCCTGTACGCCGAGCGCAAGCGCCACCCTGCGTGCGACTTCGACCTCTCCGGTTCGAGCCAGAACGACCGTCTCCTCGGCGCCGAAGCTTCCTGCGTTGCCATAGTGCACGACATCGAACCCGGCATCGCGCAGGAGGTCGCGCGCCGCCGCAGCCATTCCGGGAACCCCGCCCGCATTCAGGACCTCGACCCGCACCCGGTCCCATGCCGCAGGGGGCTCGGGGATCTCTCCTGCCTCGAGGGAACGGGCCGGCTCCGCCCCGGCCGGAGCGTCCAGGAGCTCCGCGGCCACCATGAGGGTCGCCACCAGGACCACCCCGCCTCCCAGGAGCCACGCCAGCCCCTTCAGGCGGCCTCTCCCCTTCCTACTCTTCGAGCGAGCCATGCCGTTCCTCCTGCTCCCCGGTCACTTCGTCCATGAGCAGGTTCCAGAAGCCCACCGTCGTTGCCTCGAGCGGGCGGGCGTCGGCCAGCAGGCGCTGGATCCGCGCGCCGGCCACCGTGCGGACTACCTCCGGATACTCCTCCGGCATGCGCCCCCGGAGTTCCCCTCGCCACTCCCGCTTCCAGCTCCGTCCCGGCTCGAGGAAGTCGGCGGCGAAGAGCATCCGACCCAGGAGGTCGAACCCCGGATGCCCCAGGGTGTGGTAGCCGATGGCCAGGAGGAAGCCCTCGTCGCGAACGCCCTCATCCCGGAGTCGGATCACCGCTGCCGGGCCATGGAGGATGCCATCGGGCAGCTTCGCCTCCTCGGGTCCGAGGAGGGGGCGGAGCTCCTGCGGCGGCGCATCGCGGAGAACGTCGTGCAGGAGCCCCGCTGCACGCCAGCGCCGGACCTCGACCGCATCGACCCCCATTCGGCCCGCCCACCGCTCCATGAGCTCGGCCACTCGTTCCATGTGCGCCCGCCTCGACTCCCCTGCCCTCGTCCAGGGCGGAAGCGTTCCCGCGGCGGCCGCCTCCAAGAGGGGATGGAGCCGGCTCACCCGTCGGCCTCGTCCGGCGTCGCGGTCTCGACCCGGGGATCTGGAACCTCGCTCCCCAGGACGAGGTTGTCGATGAGCCTCGTCGTACCAAGGTGCACCGCAAGGGCAAGGACGGTCCCGGCGCGCGCGCGCTCCACCTCCTCGAGGGTCTCGGGATCCACGAGCTCGAGGTACTCCTCGCGCAGCCCCGGGGTGCCGGCAAGGACTCCCCGCGCCTCCGCGAGGAGCACGTGGGGACGGACTTCGCCCGCTCGAAAGGATGCATCGGCCGCACTCAGAGCCTCGAAGAGGGCCCGAGCCCGCGTCCGCTCGAGGGGCGACAGGTAGGCGTTCCGGGAGCTCATCGCCAGCCCGTCAGCCTCGCGGACGAGCGGGCCCGTGACGATCTCGATCGGGAGGCTGAACTCCTCGGCCATGTGTCGGATCAGGACCGCCTGCTGGAGGTCCTTGCGCCCGAAGACGGCGACGGATGGCCCGAAGAGCCCGAGAAGCTTTGCCACGACGGTCAGCACCCCTCGAAAGTGCCCGGGGCGGTGCAACCCGCACAGGCGCGCCGCGAGCGGACCGGGATCGACCGAGATCCCCGAGCCTCCACTCGGGTACATCTCCTCCTCTTCGGGGATGAAGACGAGGTTCGTGCCCCGGGACTGCAGGAGCTCGATGTCGTCGAGCGGTCGGCGCGGGTAGCGCTCGAGGTCTTCGTCCGGCCCGAACTGCAGGGGGTTCACGAAGATCGAGGCGGCGACCAGATCGGCTCGTCCACGGGCGATGTCGATCAGGCGGAGGTGACCCTCGTGAAGCCCACCCATCGTCGGAACGAGGCCCACCCGCCACCCCGCCTCGGCGGCCTCTTTCAACGCCTCCCGCAAAGCCCGGCGAGACCGGACGACCTGGAAGCCGGGACGCGGCCTGTGAGCGGGCTGAAGGGGAAAGGGAAACTTCACCCCTCCCCCTCGAAGCTGTGCTCCGCCCCCGGATAGCGCCCCTCGCTCACCTCCTCGACGAAGGCACGGACTCCACGCCGGGCCTCCCCGTCGAGGTCGGCGAAACGCTTGAGGAAGCGGGGGGTGAATCCCGGATTCAGCCCGAGGGCATCGGGGAGCACGAGAACCTGCCCGTCGCACCCCGGCCCAGCGCCGATTCCGATCGTCGGGATCCGCAGCGACTCGGTCACCCCGGCTGCGAGCGCCGCCGGCACGAGCTCCAGCACGAGCGCAAAGCAACCCGCCTCCTCGAGGGCAGCGGCCTCCTCGTGAACGGTCCGAGCCGCATCCTCCCCCCTTCCCTGCACCCGTGCACCCCCGAGGGCGTGCACCGACTGCGGTGTGAAGCCGAGGTGGCCCATCACCGGGATACCCGCACGCACGAGGGCCCGCACCGTCGCACAGCTCTCCGGGTCGCCCCCCTCGATCTTGACCCCCTGGACCCCGGCCTCCTTCATGGCCCGCCCTCCGGCGATCAGGGCATCGCGGCGAGAGCTCTGGTAGCTCATGAAGGGGAGGTCCAGAACGACGAAGGTATTCGGCGCGCCCCGCACCACGGCCTTCCCGTGGTGGAGCATCTCCTCCAGGGTCACCGGGATCGTGGAGTCGTAGCCAAGCACGACCTGTCCGAGGGAGTCGCCCACGAGAATCATGTCGACACCCTCCTCCTCGAGGAGGCGCGCGAAGAGGACGTCGTAGCAGGTCAGGACCGTGATCCGGTCGCCCCGCTCCTTCATCGCGGCGAAGTCGAGGGTCGATCGGCGGCGGCGGGGTACGTCGGACGATGCGGACACGGCGATGGGATGGAAGAAGACGGCGGATCCCGGAACGTCGGACGATAGAGCGAAGGGGGGGCGCTGTCAAACCCTCCGGACCGGGCCCCGCGACGCGTGCGAAGTGTGTAGATTTCCCGGATGCGATGGGATTCCCTGATGGCGGCCGCGCTCGCGCGCGAACTCGACGACCGACTGCACCGGGCACGGGTGCGGGCGCTCCTCCTCGATGGCGACGCGCGCCGGCTCCTCCTCTTCATGCGCGAGTCGACCCTCGTCCTCGAACTCCACCCGGAGGCGGGCTGGGTCACCCTCGGCCCCCCCGCCGAGCCCGGAGAGGGCGCCCGTCCCCTTGCCGGTCGCATCATCGAGGTCGCGCCCCACCCCGACGAGAGTGCGATCCGCCTCGGGATCCAGCGGATCCGCGGGCGGGACGAGGGGGTCGAGCTCCATGTCGAGTGGACCGGAAACCGCTGGAATGCCATCGTCGCCGGTCATCGGAGCGGAGTCATCCGGCACGTCCTCGTCCCGAGGAGCGAGCGAACCCGGACCCTGCGTTCGGGCTCGCCATACGTCCCGCCCCCGTCCACGGAGCGTGCGGGGCGTTACGGCACCCTTCCCCCCGGGGCCTGGGCCTCCATCGTGCCCCCGGAGGCCGACCCGGACGAACGCCGGCGCGCCCTCCTCTCGGGCATCGCCTGGAGCTCTTCCCTGAACGCCCCCCTCTTCCTCCGCCCCGAGGGGGAGGCGGCCTGGCGCGCCGCACTCGACCCCGACCGGCAGGCGGGCCACCTCGTCCGGACGAAGCGTGGGCTCCAGCCCTACCCGATCAAGCTCCCCGACTCCGAGCCAACCCGCTTCAAGACCCTTCTCGAGGCGATCGCCGCCGCCCGCGAGGCCTCGGACGAGGCCCCCGCCCCCCGGGCCCTCCTGCTCCCGCCGGGGCTCCTCGAGCGCGCCGGACGCCACCTCCGGCGACTCGAGGGGAGGGTCCGCGGGCTCCGTCGCCAGCTCGAGGGCGCCGTCGACCCCGCCGCAACCCGTGCGCTCGGCGACCTCCTCCTGGCCCGGTACGGGGAGCTCCCGCAGGGCGCCTCCGAGGTGACCCTCACCGGCTTCGACGGGGAGCCCGTCCGGATCGAGCTCGACCCCGCCCTGGCCCCCCACGAGAATGCCGGGCGCTACTACGACGAGGCCGGGCGCATCGAACGGGCCAGGAAGGAGCTGCCACCCCGACTTGCCGAGGCCGAGGCCGAGCTCGAGCGCTGGCGAGAGCGGGTCCGGGAGCTGGAGGAGGGCCGCATCGACCCCGCCCTGGTCCTCGAGGAGCTCGGGCCCGCCACGACCCGCGAGCGTGGCCGGGGAAGCCAGGCCGAGGCCCTCCCCTACCGCAGCTTCCGGAGCTCCGGGGGCTTCGAGATCCGGGTCGGACGAGGCGCCGCCCGCAACGACGACCTCACCTTCCGGCACGCCGCCCCCGACGAGATCTGGCTCCACGCCCGGCAGGCCGCCGGGGCGCACGTCATCCTGCGCTGGAGCGGCGAGGGGAGTCCGCCCCGAGCCGACCTCGTGGAGGCCGCGATCCTCGCCGCCCTCCACTCCGAGGCCCGCCACTCGGGGACCGTGGCCGTGGACTGGACCCGCCGCAAGTACGTGCGCAAGCCGCGGGGCGCCCCCCCGGGTGCGGTCGTCCCCGACCGGGTCGGCACCCTCTTCGTGGAGCCCGACCCCTCCCTCACCGACCGACTCCGCTGACCGGGGTCAGCGGGCGTCCATCGCCTCGCGCAGCGACCGAAGGAAGGCTTCCGCGCCCTCTACCCCCTCCGCCTCGACCCGTTCCATGAGCGCGCTCCCCACCACGACCCCGTCGGCGACCCCGGCCACCTCGGCCGCCTGCTCCGGCGAAGAGATTCCGAACCCGACTGCGATGGGGAGCTCGACACGCTCCCGGATCGCCGTGATCTCGTCGGCGAGCTCGGACCGGAGCTCCATTCGCGCTCCAGTGACTCCCGTTCGGGAGATGTAGTAGAGGAATCCGTCACCTCCTTCGGCCACGGTACCGATCCGCTCGGGGGCGGTTGTCGGTGCGAGGAGCCGGATCAGGGCGAGCCCCCCTTCCGCCACGGCACCCTCGAGGGCCGGGTCGGCCCCGGCCGGCAGGTCGGTCAGGAGGACTCCCTGGGCCCCCGCCTCTCGTGCGGCCGCGACAAAACGGGCCACCCCGTAGCGATGGACGGGATTCAGGTAGGTGAAGAGGACAACCGGCGTGTCGTGCCGGGAGCGGAACTGTCGCAGGAGAGCCAGAGTGCCCTCGACGGTCATTCCCCCCTCGAGCGCCTTCCAGGTGGCGCGCTGGATCGTGGGGCCGTCGGCAAGGGGGTCCGAGAAGGGGACGCCAAGCTCGATCACGTCGGCTCCGGCTCGCGCGGCGCCCTCCATGAGGGCGAGGCTCGCCGCGGCGTCTGGAAAGCCGGCGCAGATGTAGGGCACGAGCGCGCTCGTGCCCGAGCTCCGTCGCGCCTCGAAGGCCTGTCGGATGAGGGAGGCCGGAGAGGCCGCTGAGGTTTCGGTCATCGTCATCGGCTTGGGGTTCAGATCACGTAATCGGCGACACGCACGCCGTATCGGTTCGGGTCGGCGGTCTTGATGATGCTGCGGATCGGACTTCCGGTGCGGGGATCGATCCGATCCAGAGTCGTCACCTCGGGGGTCACGAGCGGGGTCCCCATCGAGTCCGCGAGGATCTTCACCTGGGGCTGGTGCAGCCGCGCGGGGTCCGGGTTCGCCCTCGTGACGATCGCGAGTTCGAACGTGTCGAGGATCACGAGGGTTCCCACCGGATAGACACCGGTCGCGGTGATCAGTGCCTTGACCACGATCGGGTCGAAGCCCCGCCTCGGATCGTCCAGCATCCCCTTCAGGACCTCGTCCGGCGGCGCGGGACGATACTGGTAGCTGCGCACCGAGGTCGCCGCGTCGAATGCATCGGCGACGGCGACGATCCTCGAATAGAGGGCGAGCCTCCTCTGCCGTCGGTTCTGCGGATAGCCGGTGAGGTCCGTCTTCATGTGGTGCTCGTAGGCGATGAGCATCTGGCTGTAAGGCAGGTCGGTCAGCCCATGCACCTGGAAGAGCATGAGAAGGCCGTCCGTCGGGTGCTCACGCAGGAGCTTCCAGTCCTCATCGCTCAGCTTGCCCGGATTGTTCAGCGTCGAGAGGGGAATCCGCATCTTCCCGACATCGTGCATCAGGGCCCCGAGCCCCAGGTCATAGAGTTCGGCTCGGCCGAGGCCTATGCGCTGTCCAATGACCACGGAGAGGATGCAGACGTTGACGGAGTGTGTGAAGGTATACTCGTCGAACTCCCGGAGGTGCGTCATCGCCAGAATCGACGGCTCGTCCGAGAGAACCTGGTCGACGATTCCCTGCACCGCCCGCTTCACTCGACGAACATTGGCCGCCCGTCCCAGGCGAATGTCCGTCATGATGTCACGCGCGGTCTGGACCGACCGGGAGTAGGTCTGCCGCGCCCCTTCCACGACATCGTCGTCCGGATCGAAGTCCAGCTCGTCCTGTGGAGCCCCGACCCGGATGTGCCTCACCGGCGTCCCGTCGAGGGCCGACACGAAGGCTTCGAGGGGATCGTGTTCGGCGGGCGGACGAAGGAGGAGCGAGAGAAAGGTCGGCCATTCCCGCGGCCCGACTCCACGTTCGACGCGGACCTCCCCTATGCCGTGACCGCGAAGACTGGCAGCCATCGAACCGAAGGTCGAGTAGTTCCGGAGGTCGAGTCGAAGTCGCTCCTCGTTCAGGAAGAAGAAGTCGCCGACGAGCTGGAGCTCGAGCAAACCGTCCGTCTCGAGGAGTGGGGCGAGCGTCCGATCCAGCTGCACGATCGCGTTCTGCACCACTTCATTGTCCAGGGGATAGAAGCGAAGGGCGCGGAGCGTCGCGTAGATGCCGGAGAGAATCTGCCGGCCACGGTCCTGGGTGGATGGCGGGCTCGGGGGAAGAATGGATCCCTGTTCAGCCACGGGCGCCTTCCTGCGAGAGTGCGCGGCGAACGGCGGAGCGCACCACGGGATCCTCGTCGCGCTCGGCACGCTCGAGGGATGCGATCGCGGCAGGGCCGAGGATGCGCCCGAGGCCCAGGGCGGCACAGGCCCGCGCCTGCGAGGGCTCCCGGCGCCCGAGGAAGCTCCGGTAGTGAAGAATCCGGTCGAGGAGCTTCACGCCCTCCGGCCCCGCGAGGTCGGCGTAGGCGCCGAAGAAGGCCATCTGTTCCGAGACGTCGGAGGCATGAAGTTCCTTCGAGCGGAGAATCGCGGCAAGCACCGGGATACCCGGCACGAAACGAATCTCGGCAAGGGTGCGGGCGGCGGCGATTCGGAGGTCCCGGCTCTCGTCTTCAAGAACGCGCAGAAGTGCTTCGCCGAGGGGAGTCGTGGGGATGCGACGCGCGGCCTCGATCACGGCGAGCCGGACGGGCCGGGGGCCGGAGTCCAGGAGACCCACGAGACGGTCGGAGGCCGGTCGATGTCCGAGGGAGCCCGCAAGGCGGATGGCCCCCACGACCACCGCCGGGTCACCATGACCGAGAAAGTGCATCACGAGGGCCTCCTGCCCTCGGGCCAGCCCCCTCAGTGCCGCCTGAACGGATTCCCGGGCCGAGTCGTCCGAGATCTTCTCGGCCATCGCGAGGAGTGGTCCCAGGGCCGACGGTCGAAGGTGGCGAAGGAGGAGGGCAAGCTCGTCCTCGTCCACGCGAATGCTGCCATCCTCGATGGCCCGGACGAGTTCGCGAATCGACTCGGGGGCAGAGAACTCCTCGAGAATCTGCTCGGCTTCGGCCATTCCCGAGGGGGATAGCAGATCCTGCTGCACACGGGCCTTCTCGAGACCGGCAATGAGAGCGGCCGCATCCGGCAGGTTGCCCTGCCCCAGAAAGGTCGGCAGGAGCTGACCCAGCGCCCGCACGATCTCGCTCTCCCGCGTCTCGCTCTTGGCGCCGTCGTCCAGCCGGTCGAAGAGGGCATTCAGGACGGCCGGCCGGGGGTTGCGCGAGGTCTCGAGGGCGAAGAGGTCCTCGATGTAGGCTCGGTCCCGGTCGTCCAGGGCGTAGAAGGCCGGATTGAAGTCCTCGGTGCGGATCTCCCGTATCTGGTCCAGCATGTTGGACTGGTTGACGGCCTCCGCATCGTCCAGTTTCGAGGGGGAGAAGCCGTCGAGCTCCAATTCGAGGATCCCCTCGACGTCGAGCGCGTCCGGATCAGGCTCGGGAAGCTGCCCGAGAAGTGCGCTCTCCGGCAGCAGGTCGACCGCCGAGTATCGGAGGTGGTTCAGGTCCATGTCCCAGAGGAGAGTCACGAGGTCGTCGGCGTCCTGACGGACTGACCGCACCCGGTGCAGGACGTCGAGGAGCACTTCAAGCTCGTCCCGCTCGATCCCCTTCCGGAAGGTCAGGTCCCGGAGCCCATCTCGAAAGAGGAGAAAGGAGAGGGAGGAGCCGCGAGCCTCGTCCCTGTAGATCTCCTCTCCCATCCAGATCAGTCGATCCTCCTCGATCAGGACCTGGATCTCGTCCCGTACCGCCCAGACCCGCTCGAAGGCTTCGACCAGGTTGCCGACGAAGCGGCGGTACACGGGATTGTTGCGGTCGTAGAGCTGGTACGACCGAAGTGCCTTCGAAAGGGTGAGAAAGAGCGTTCGGACCTCCTCGACGGGCAAGGAGGCGGGATCTTCCCAGTCCATCGCACCGGCCATCGCATCGACCTCCGGTGTCTGGTCCGTCACGTCTCGCTCCGAAGTTCCTTGGAAGGGATGCGGGGGAAGTGGTCTGGCCTCAGAGCGGGAGCCTCCGGCCCTCGACCCGGGCCACATGGGCTACGTCCTTGTCACCCCGACCACTGAGGCAGAGCACGATCGGACCGTCGGCCTTGGGCATCTCCCGATCGAGAAGATAGGCGATTGCATGGGCGGTTTCGAGTGCAGGGATGATTCCCTCGAGTTCCGAGAGTCGGTGAAAGGCGGCGAGTGCCTGCTGATCGTCGACCGCGACATAGGTGGCCCGTCCCGAGTCCTTCAGCCAGGAGTGCTCGGGCCCGACCCCCGGGTAGTCCAGCCCTGCCGACACGGAGTGCGCAGGCGCCACCTGCCCGTCCTCGTCCTGCAGAAGGTAGGAGAGGGCCCCATGGAGAACTCCCGGCTGACCGGCAGTCAGGGAGGCGGAGTGCCGGCCAGAGCCGAGTCCCTCTCCCGCCGCCTCCACCCCGACGAGGCGAACCCCGGCGTCTTCCGTGAAGGGATGGAAGATTCCCATTGCATTCGACCCCCCGCCGACGCAGGCCACGACCTCGCCCGGAAGGCGACCCTCCACCTCGAGGATCTGCTCCCGCGTTTCCCGTCCGATGACAGCCTGGAAGTCCCGAACCATTTGCGGGAAGGGGGCAGGACCCACGACGGAGCCAATGATGTAGTGCGTGCCTCCGACATTCGTGACCCAGTCCCGGATCGCCTCGTTCGTCGCGTCCTTGAGCGTTTGCGTCCCCGAGCGCACGGGGACCACCTCGGCCCCGAGCAGCTCCATTCGGAACACGTTCAGAGCCTGGCGCTCGACATCCTCCGCTCCCATGTAGACCACGCACTCGAGATCGAAGAGGGCACAGGCAGTCGCGGTCGCGACCCCGTGCTGTCCTGCTCCCGTTTCGGCGATGATCCGCCGCTTTCCCATCCGGCGAGCGAGAAGCGCCTGACCGATCGTGTTGTTGATCTTGTGCGCTCCCGTGTGGTTGAGATCCTCTCTCTTGAGGTAGATCGGCCCGATGTCGGCCGCTTCCTCGAGGCGTCGGGCACGGTACAGTGGCGTCGGACGGCCGACGAAGTCCCGAAGGAGCGCTCGAAGTTCTTCTTCGAACCCCGTGTCTGCCCGGGCAGCGGCGAAGGCCTCCTCGAGCTCGTCGAGGGCCCCGATCAGAGTCTCCGGGACGTATCGGCCGCCAAAGGCACCGAAACGCCGCGCTTCGGACTTCGAGGGTGTCGTGGGGACCATCGCAAGTTCTGCCATCGTTATCCTGGTCCTGTCCTTGGTTGACGGTGGGTCAGTGCTGACTGCGAGCAGCTTCGATGAAGGCGCGGAGCCTCTCGGGGTCCTTGACTCCGGGGCGGGACTCGACCCCCGAGGAGACGTCGACGAGGTCCGGCGACATCCGGGAGACGGCGTCCCCGACATTCTCCGGTCCGAGCCCGCCTGCCACGCCGATTCTCGTCCCGGGACGCACCGCATCGCGACGGGCCTCGAGGAGTTCCCAGGGGAAGCGGGTTCCCGTACCGCCCAGTGCCCTGGCACTCCATCCGTCCAGCAGGATCAGTTCCACCTCGACACTCCACTGCTCGAGGGCTGAGTCGAACTCCTCTCTGGAACGGACCCGCACCGCCTTCCAGAGTTCCAGACCAGTCCGCTCCCGAAGCCTTCTCACAAACTCGGGCGACTCCGATCCGTGCAGCTGCAGGGCCGCCGCACCGGATTGCGCGGCCAGATGAACAAGTTCCTCGAGGCCTCGATCGGCCACGACGAGAACGAGTGGCCGCCCAGCGGCGTCCGCGATCTCGCGCGCGCGCTCAGCACCGACAGCTCGCGGGGACTCGGGCACGAGGACCGCCCCGACCAGGTCGGCTCCGGCCTCGCGAGCCATGCGGGCGTCCCGGGCCGACGTCAGGCCACAGATCTTCACGAAGGGTGCGCGGTTCCGGTGCCCTTCGTGACCCGCGGCCGAAACGAGCCGGCGGCGCACACCGGCCAGCTCGCCGGCGAGGCTCCGCGCCGAGGGAGCTCGCACGAGGGCCTCGCCCACGAGCACGGCATGGATCCCCGCATGACCGAGCGCTTCAAGTTGACCGGACTCATGGATCCCACTCTCCGAAACGACGACGGTCCCGGGCGGAATCGCGGGCATGACCCCGAGCGTCACGGCAAGATCGGTGTGGAAGGTCCCGAGGTCGCGGTTGTTGATACCGAGGATCCGTGCGCCCGACGCGAGAGCACGCTCCACCTCGTGCCCGTCGTGTGCCTCGACGAGAACCGCCATCCCCAGTGACTCCGCGAGCTCCCGGAGGTAGCGGAGGGGCCCGTCGTCGAGAATCCTCACGATCAGGAGGACGGCGTCGGCACCCGCCGCACGTGCCTCGAAGACCTGGAGTTCGTCGATGATGAAGTCCTTGCGCAGCACCGGAAGCCCGACGGCACTCCGGACCTCGACAAGGTCCGCAAGGGACCCCTGGAAGTAGTCGGCGTCCGTGAGCACGGAGAGCGCCGATGCGCCCCCGGCCTCGTAGGAAAGGGCACGGTCGACGGGGTCCAGGGCCGCGTCGATCGCACCGGCGCCGGGTGAGCGGCGCTTCACCTCCGCAATCAGGGAGATTCGCCCTCCTCCCGCCAGCGCGCCCTCGAAGTCTCTCGGGGTCGGCGCCCTCGCAGCCTCCTTCTTCAGTTCTCCGGCCCGCGCACCAAGAGCTTCGACCTCCCGCTGCTTGGTCCGGACGATCCGGGTGAGGATGTCCACTCGACGCGATTCTCCCGCCGGGGACACCGACAGGTCGGTGGCTCTCCGGCCTTGCACTTCGGGTGACCTTCGGTTATTCTTCATTCGGTCGCTGTTCGGGATTCCGCTCGTGCTCCCTCGGGCGGACGCCTGCTCACCCGCATTCAGGAGGCATCGTGCCGCTGACGAAGAGACAAAAGCATATCTTGGACTATATCGGGTCCTACATCGATGCGAACGGATATGCACCCAGCTTCGAAGAAATCGCGGAAGCCTTCGACTACGCCTCCCTGGCAACCGTTCACGAACACGTGAGTAATCTGGAACGCAAGGGTTACATCCGGAAGGCCTACAACCAGAGCCGCTCCATCGAGCTCGTGCGGGGCACTGCCCGCCCCGGCGCCGTCGAACTCCCCCTCCTCGGAGAAGTCGCCGCCGGTCAGCCCATCGAGGCGATCGAAGACACCGAGACGGTCCTTGTCCCGCCGGACCTCCTCCGAAAGGGTGGCGAGAACTACGTCCTCCGTGTCGTCGGCAACTCGATGATCGAGGAACAGATCCGGGACGGCGACTACGTCATCGTGAACAGCAGGCCCGTGGCGGAGGACGGCGAGATGGTCGTCGCGCTCATCGGCGGAGAGGCCGCCACGGTGAAGAAGCTATACCGGGAAGGCGACGGGAGAATCCGGTTGCAGCCCGCCAACCAGGCCCTGGATCCCATGTACTTTGCTCCGGACGAGATCACGGTTCAGGGAATCGTGGTCGGCGTGATCCGTCGCTACTGAGTTCAACAACCGAGGAACGCCCGATGCGGATCCCCTTTGTCGTAGGAACGAGAAATCGACGAAGCACGCGCTACCTCCTGGTGAGCGATCGAGTACGTCCCTTCCCGGGGCCCTGGCGGCTCGAGGCCGTGACCAGGACCGCTCAGGCCTCCTCCGCTTCCCTTCGCGAGTGCTCCCTCAGGAGTTCGAGCGTCCGATGGGCCGCGCCGGAGTCGATCGCTTCGGCGGCCAGCTCGACGCCCGCCCGCAGGCCCGGCACGACTCCCGCAACGTAGAGGGCGGCGGCGGCGTTCAGGAGGGTCACTGTCCGCGCCCCGCCTCGGTCGTCGCCCAGGAGCACGGCTCGGATCCGGTCGGCGTTCTCCCCGGGGCTCCCTCCGGAAATCTCCTCGACCGGGGCTCGGGTCAACCCCAGACTCTCCGGACTGATCGTGTACTCCCGGAGTTCGTCCTCGACGAGTTCGGCGACAAGGGTGTCGCCGAGGGGGCTGATTTCGTCCAGCCCGGGCTGGCCATGAACAACGAGCGCGCGCTCGTGTCCGAGTTCGCGAAGCGCCCCCGCAACGAGGGGCAGGAGCGCAGGGTCGGCGACCCCCACGACCTGTCGCCTGACCCCGGCTGGATTCGTGAGGGGTCCAAGGAGATTCATGATCGTGGGAATTCCGAGTTCCCTCCGCACGGGGGCCACATGGCGCATCGCCGGGTGGAGGAGCGGTGCGAACATGAACACGATTCCTACCCGATCGAGGACCCGGGCCATACCATCGGGGTCGAGGTCGATCGGCACCCCCAGGGCCTCCAGGACATCTGCACTTCCGCTCCTCGAGGTGAAGGAACGGTTCCCATGCTTCGCGACCTTTGCCCCTGCCGAAGCGGCCACGAGTGCAGCCGCGGTCGAAATGTTGAACGTGGTGATCGCCCCTCCCCCCGTCCCGCAGGTGTCCACGAGCCGATCGGTCGTCCCGTGCTCGACCGGGATCATGGCCCGCCGGAGCGCGCGGACCCCACCGGCAACCTCCTGGGCAGAGTGCCCCTTCGCTCGAAGTCCGGCAAGAAGCGCAGCGATCTGGACGGGGCTTGCCGCCCCCCGCATCACCTCGTCGAAGGCCGCCTCTGCCTCCTGAGCCGAGAGGGACTCACCTGCGGTGACCTTCGCGATCGTCTTGTTGAGGGGCATGCGTAATCTTCATCGTCCGGGGAATCGAAGCACTCCGTGGGGCCCGCGGCAGGCCAAGTGCAGGAGACACGCCGAGAGGGTATCCGGTTCCTCGGCCCCGGTCAACGGCCTCCGGTTCCTTGACACCCCCCCGACGCCACCTACCTTTCCGACGTGCCCCCGGAATCTTCCACGCGTTTCCGCCTGAAGGTGCAGTACGACGGCTCCCCCTTTCATGGGTGGCAGCTCCAGCCCGGAGTGCCCACGGTCCAAGGCGCCCTGGAGGAGGTCCTGACCCGAATCAGCGGCGCCCCGCGACGCGTGGTGGGATCGGGCCGGACGGATCGGGGTGTGCATGCCCTCGCTCAGATTGCCGCGGTCGACCTTCCGGCGGGCTGGCGGGCCGGCAAGCTGCGCAGCGCCCTGAACGCCCTCCTCCCGGAGGAGATCCGGATCTTCGAGGTTCGCCGGGTGCACCCGGACTTCCACCCGCGCTATGATGCCCTCGAGCGGAGCTACGACTACCTCGTGGGAACCGAGCGGATGGCCAACTCTCCCTTCCACGCCCGTTGGTGCTGGGCCCTGCCCAACGCGATGCTCGACAGGGAGGCGCTCGGAAGGATGGCTGCCCTTCTTCCCGGGGAGCGCTCCTTCCGGAGTTTTGCGAAGGCGGGGCAGCCCGAGCGGGGCGAGCGATGTCGGGTCGTCTCGGCCGAATGGAGGCCCTGGCGGGACCTTGGGCTCCGCTTCACGATCCGTGCCGACCGCTACCTCCATCACATGGTCCGCTACCTCGTGGGCACGATGATCGAAGCGGCCCGGGGCATCCGCCCGGAGGCGGAGTTCGCCGAGCTCCTGCATGACCCGGATGGGGACGGAACGACCTCGCCCCCGGCACCGGCGAGGGGTCTCTTCCTGACCCGGGTCGTGTATCCCTCCCTCCCGCCCGACATCCCTCTCGACTGCGACCCCCTTCCGGAGACCCCATGAAGATCTTCCTTCAGATTCAAATTCCAGCTAGAGAGTCGTGATTTCACTTTGGCAAGTTGTTTGCGACCCCCCCCCCCCCCCCCC
>SLDT01000118.1 GCA_007125125.1 Gemmatimonadota bacterium
CCCGGCGGATCCGCTCGAGCGAGAAGGCCATCGCCTCGCCGGGGGCGAGGACATGGTGCTCGATCCCGTCCGTGTCATGGCGCGGGAGCTCGGCCTCGAGCTTGCGAATGAGCTCGGCGTCGTGGGCGCGGGTGCGGTCGAGCCAGAAGACGGCCGGGTCTCCGGTGGCACGGGCGCGGTCCAGGGCGAGACGGACCCAGTCGCGGATCGCGACGTCCTTCGTCTGGCAGGCGCGCCAGATGTCGCCTTCGTCCACGGCATGCTCGAGGAGCGTGTGCCCCTCGGCATCGACGATCCGGACCGTCCCGGGCGCCTCGATCTCGAAGGTCTTGTCGTGCGAGCCGTACTCCTCGGCCTTCTGCGCCATGAGCCCGACATTCGGAACGGTGCCCATCGTGGCCGGGTCGAAGGCCCCGTTCTCCTGGCAGTCGCGCACGATCACGTCGTAGATCGGGGCGTAGCTCGAGTCGGGGATGAGGGCGAGGGTGTCCTGGAGCTCCCCTTGCGGGTTCCACATCCGGCCCCCGTCGCGGATCATCGGGGGCATCGAGGCGTCGATGATGATGTCGCTCGGCACATGGAGGTTCGTGATCCCCCGGTCGGAGTCGACCATCGCGAGCGGAGGACCCTCGGCGAGCGCGGCCCGCACCTCGCCCTCGATCGCCGCGCGTTCGGTCCCGGGGAGCTCGGCGAGCCGCTTCTCCAGGTCCCCGAGCCCGCTGTTCGGATCGAAGCCGATGCGGGCAAGGGTCTGCGCGTGCCGCTCGATGACCCGCCCGAAGTAGACCCGCACGGCATGCCCGAAGATGATCGGGTCGGAGACCTTCATCATCGTGGCCTTCAGGTGGAGCGACAGGAGGAGCCCCTCCTCGCGCGCCGCCTCGATCTGCTCCCCGAGAAAGCGCTGGAGCGCCCGCCGGCTCATGAAGGAGGCATCGAGCACCTCGCCGGCCTCGAGGGCGAGCCCCTCCTTCAGCACGGTGGTGCGCCCCTCGGTGTCGACATGCTCGATCCGGGCGGTGGTGGGGGCCGAAAGGGTGAGGGAGCGCTCGTTCGAGCGGAAGTCACCCTCGTCCATCGAGGCCACGCGCGCGCGCGAATCCTCGGCCCAGGGGCGCATCCGGTGCGGGTTGCGCTGCACGAACTCCTTCACGGGCCGCGGCGCACGCCGGTCCGAGTTCCCCTGGCGCAGCACGGGGTTCACCGCACTCCCCTTCACCCGGTCGTAGCGGGCGCGAACCTCCCGCTCCTCGTCGCTCGAGGGGTCGTCGGGATAGTCCGGGAGCGCGTACCCCTTCGCCTGGAGCTCCGCGATGCACGCCTTGAGCTGGGGCACGGAGGCGCTGATGTTCGGGAGCTTGATGACGTTCGCGTCGGGGCGCTCGACGAGCTGTCCGAGCTCGGCGAGGTCGTCCGGGATCGTCTCGCCCCCCTCGAGGCGGTCGCGGAAGGCGGCGAGGACGCGCCCGGCGAGCGAAATGTCGCGCGTGCGTACGGGGACCCCGGCAGCTCCGGCGAAGGCCCGGATCACGGGGAGGAGCGCATGCGTGGCGAGGGCGGGGGCCTCGTCGGTGAGGGTGTACTGGATCGTGGGGACGTCGCTCATCGGCACCGGAGTCTGGACGGTTCTTGGAATCGGAACTCCTCACATTCGCGCGGACTCCGGGGGGCGTCAACCTCACCGGATGCCGGCCTCTGCGACGGAGGAAGGCACGCTTGGGCCTGGCCGGGTTCCGGGGGGGCCGAAGAAGGGGGCGCCCGCCACGGGGCGCACTCGCCTGCCGGTCGGGTGGGGTGCGGGGCTCGCTCGCAACGCGGCACAGCCGGGTTCGCGGGCGGCCGCCCGGCCCGCGGGCTGTGCCGCGCTGCACACCCCGTGGCGGGCACCCACCTTCTTCGGCCTTCGGCCGGGGTTCGGGGCCAGGGCCAGCTATCCCTTCATGGCGATCAGCCTGCTGCGCGCACACGGCTTACCTCGAGGGATCTCATGCACTGCATGAAGTGCTTCGGAGCTACTGACTGAACGTTCAGTCAGTAAGCCGGGCCCTCCCGTACCGGCCCGTCGAGGTCGAACCGCAGGTCTTGCGAAGCCGACAGCGGGACACCATCGTGACTCCGAGTAGAGCACTTGGCCACGGCTCGGCCTGAGGGGAGGCCCGTCCCGTTTCGAGGATCGTCATGAGCCAGTTGCACTTCCCATGATCACCCGCTTTCCAACCCGCCCTCGCCGACGCGTCCCTCGGGTCGGCCGGGTTGCGCTCGTGCTGGCATTCGGTGTCGGCGCTCCTGGCTGGGCGTCGATCGTCCCGGTCGCCGCTCAGGCACCGGACGTGTCCGACGCGATGGAGCTGGCGCTGGAGCAACTGACGAGCGAGTACCCGCTCTGGCTCTTCGCGCTTCGGCGGGAGTTGAGCCTCGGCATCGGAGCGGACGACCGCGCACGGATGACCCTCGACGAGGTCGAAGCGCACGAAGCGAAGCTCGAGGCGCTCGCCAGCCGGATCGGAGCTCACTTTGTCGCCGGGGACGAGTTCGCTCGGGGTCTGGTCTGCGCCGAGGCCGACGACGCCGAAGTGCGTTGCCGGTGGGGTCACCCCGGGAGTCCTATGTCCCTGCTGGTGGACCCCGAGCCACCGGATGAAGCCACGGTGCGGGTACGCGTCTCCCTTACGGTGGTGGTGGGAGCGCTGATGGTGGGAGGGCGTGGTCACGCAGAGGGCTACGGATACAACGCGCTGGTCGATGTGCGCCGGACCCCCGAGGGCGAGCTCGCGGCGGAGGTGCTGCCGGGAGGGTTACGTACGATCCTCCAGATTCCCATCCCGTGAGGGCCCGCCGCCCAAGCGGTCCGCGGGGTCGCGGTGGGTCCACTCGATGCTGAGCGTGCGGAGCCACGTCGTCGTGTCCACCGGCAAGAGCTCGACGACGCCACCGCCTTCAACGCGGCACGCGAGCCGGTCCACGGTGATCGGTAGCTCAAGGTGGCCACGCTGCACCTTTACCCCGAGCTCCCAGATCGAGATCGCGCTCGCGAAGCCGCCCACGTCTTCCATGGTTCGGCGCACCTCCACCGCGCGCTGCTACAGCTCCTCCGGGTCGAGAGCCCACCAGAGAAGTGCGTGCGTGTCGAGGAGGATCACGCCTAGGACCACTCATCGGAAGTAGGCTCCAGCACATCTCGATGGTAGACCACGCGGCCCCCCCTTCGCCCGGGCACAGTAGCTTCAGCCGTCGCTGCCGGCAGGGGTGCGCACGAAGCTGGCGCCGACGAGCTCGGCGGTTGCGCCGAGGGTCATCTGCATGGCGTTGAAGCCCAGGAGGAAGTCCCAGTCCGTGTAGTTCACGTACAGGTCGGTGGGGCGGTGCCAGTGGGGGTCCGAGCCGCGCGCGCCGTACCCGGCCGGCCCGCGCCAGCCGATCTCGTAGAGGCGGCGGTTCTCCCGCACGCTCACGGCCGCGACATGGTTCATGAAGGGGGTCGAGTCGGTGTTGCTCATCGAGTTGCTGAGCACGGCCGGGTAGTCCGTGGAGAACTTCCGGCTCGAGTTCAGGAGCCGCAGCCCGAGCGCGGCCGAGGCCTCCCACTCCTCCGAGACGAGCTGGTACTCGACGTCGACGTCGGCATTCCAGGCCTGGTGGAGTCCGGGCGGGTTCCCCCGGTCGTAGAGGACCTTGTCGTGCTGGATCATCGCGATCCAGCGCGGTTCGGGGTAATTCCCCGACCCGGGGGGATCCTCGATCCCCTGCAGCTCGGCACGCTGCTCGACGTAGGCCCGCGCACCGTTCAGCCCGGTCTCCTCGTTGTTCCAGAGGGCGAAGCGCACCGACCGCTCGGTCTCGACACCGGGCAGCGCGAGCACCCGGGCGATCTCCATGACGAGCGCGGTCCCGGAGGCATTGTCGTTCACGGCCTCCCCACCCCCGATCCCGTCCATGTGCGCGCCGAGGATGACCATCTCCTCGGGCACGGTGGTGCCGACCTTTGTGGCGATGACCTGCCAGCGGGGCTGTCCCCGGAACTCGTAGTGGACCCGCTCGGTCTCGTAGCCCCACCCCTGGAGCTGCTCCTCGATCCACTCGTTCGAGCGGATGTTGCGCTCGGTCCCCTCGCGGCGATCCCCGAAGTCGGCGAGCCCCCGGATGAGCTGCTTGTAGCTGTCGAAGTCGAGCTCGTCGACGAGCTGCGCGACCATCGAGTCGGCGGCGGTCATGGGCACTCCGCCCAGCACGCGCGCGGGGATCTCCCGGGTGCCGGGGGCGATCTGGGCGAGGGCTTCTCCGACGTTCAGGACGAGGAAGGCGGCGACGGCTACGAGGGTGAGGAGCCCTCGGCGGGCGGTGGGGCTCGGGGTCCTTGATCTCGATGGGGTCTGGTCATGCATGGTCGGGTCTCTTTGCCGCAGGGTTCGCTTCAGGTTGAAGGGCACGATACTCCGGGGGGCCGCCCGGGGCAAGGACCCCTGCCCGGGACCACGGCCCGTCGAACGGAGGAAGGCTTGCCGGGGCCTGGCCGGGTTGCCGGGGGGCCGAAGAAGGGGGTGCCCGCCTTCTTCGGCCTTCGGCCGGGGTTCGGCGCCAGGGCCGGCTATGCTCCTCTGGCGATCAGCTTTCTGCTTGCCTGTGACTTAACTCGCTCGGTCTCATGCACTGCATGACGTGCTTCGGAGTTCTTGACTGAACATTCAGTCAGTAAGCGAGCGGCGCCCCAAAAGGCCTCCCTCAACCCAGCGAAGACCCCGCAGGTCGCGGGGCGCGGGGCGGGGGGGCTCGCTCCACGGGGTGTGCAGCGCGGCACAGCCCGCGG
>SLDT01000138.1 GCA_007125125.1 Gemmatimonadota bacterium
CGCCCCGCCCCGCCCCGCCCCGCTCCGCCCCGCTCCGCCCCGCTCCGCGCCCTCACCCTCATCGGTGCTCTCTGCCTCGCAGCCGCGTGCAGCTCCGCGACCCCGACCGACCCCCCGGAGCCGGCGGGCGACCGCCCCCCGGGCCCCGACGTGAGCACTCCCTTCCCCATCGACCGGGGTGATGACGGGCCCGAGACCCCCGGAAGCTACAAGGGGCTTCCGCTTCGGCTCGTGGCTCGAGACGAGCCCGCCCCCGAACCCGTCGACGGCCGCATTGGCGTCGTCTGCATCGGGATGAGCAACTCCAGCCAGGAGTGCGAGGCCTGGATCCAGCTCCTCGCCGCCGGGTCGGCCGGGACCGTGAACCCCGCAGTCCACGTCGCAAACTGCGCCGTGGGTGGCCACGCGCTCGAGCGCTGGATCGACCCCGCCTACGATGGTGCGCTCTGGGGCCGGTGCCTGGCCGAAGTGCTCCCACAGGCCGGACTCCACCCCGACCAGGTGCGCGTGCTCTACCACAAGGCAGCGAACCAGTTCACGACGATTCCTGGCATGGGCGTCCGTCCCCCGTACCCCCACCCCGACAGCGACTTCTTCCGGTTTCGCGAGAACCTCGGGACCTTTGCCGAGCGGGTTCCGGAGTGGTTCCCCGCGGTCGTCGCGACCTACACCTCGTCCCGCAGCTACGGGGGGTATGCGGGCAACCCCGCCCGCGGCGAGCCCTTGAGCTACGAAAGCGGACACGCCCTGAACGCCTGGCTCGCCCAGAACCCGACCGTGGCCGGGGTCCGGCACCTCTGGGGCCCCTACCTCTGGGCGCCGGACTGCGGGACCGGGATCACGAACGGATCGGGTCACTGCTACGTGCGCACCGACTACGTCCAGGACGGCGTGCATCCGAGCCCCGCCGGACGAGCCCGCATCGCGGAGATGATCCACGCGCGCTTCCTCGAAGAGGCGTGGTACCGGGGCGGCTGAGGCGCGAGGCCGGGACAACGAGGAACCGAATCCTGCCCAACCCCGCCGCTTGCCGCCACGCTCGCCGGCCAGCAGCATAGCCCGAAGCTCCAACCTTCGACCGCTCCCTGCACCCCAAGGCCTCCCATGTCCGTCAGTGACTTCCGGGGGAGGCGCCCGGCCGCCCTTCCCCCGGTCGGGAGGTCGAGGCCTCGATCGAGAACCACAACGTGGTCATTCGCGCGGCCGGGTCGGATTCGGTGCTCATGCGGAGCCACGACGGCTCGGAGGGCAACGCCTGCTCGGCACCCCGCCGCCGGACTGGAACCGAGGGGGTGTGGCGGCGAGGCCGTAGAAGGCAGTTGAAGAAGTAGAGCGGCCCCCGATGAGCTCCCCGGGACGGTGGCAATGGGTGGTGGCGGAGCTGCCGCTGGCGGTCACCGGATGCGCTTTCTCCGCCGTGGGGGATGCCGGAGAGTCCGGAGCCCCCGCTCGGGCCGCCTTGCCCGCCCCCCGGGGGGTGCGTAGACTGCGGCTGGAGGACTCATTCCCGACTCCTGTAGCGAGGTGAATACAGTGCTCGTATCCTGGCTTTCCGCAGGACTTCTCCTGCTCGGTGCTTCGACCCTCCCGGCCATGCAGGCCGAGGCCGCTCCCGCCGGGGGCGCCTGCTGCGCCGCCCTGGCCGAGGAGGCCTTCCCCGAAGGCGCCTACGCCCTCACGAACGATGTCGAGGTGGTGATCGCGCGCGCCGGCGCAGGGCTGAGCTTTCGCATCGGGGAGGGCGATGCGCACCCCGTCGAAGCCACGGGCGACAACCGCTGGGCGGTGCCGGAGCTCCACATCGCCTTCTCGGGTGTGCCGGAGGGCGAGACCACCCTGCTCGAGCTCCGCCGCTACGAGCAGACCGTGCGCCTGCACCCGGCCTCGCCCGGCTTCGCCTACGACTACACGGGGCTGTCGACCACCGAGGTGCTGGCCGAGCTCACGCCCCGGCTCATGATCGCCCTCGACGTGCCCGGCGTCTCGATCGCGCTCGTCCAGAGTCACGAGCTCGACTGGCTCGGACAGTTCGGCGTGAAGACGAGCGGAGGGACCGAGCGAGTCGACGCCGGCACCGTCTTCGAGGCCGCCTCCATGTCGAAGCCCGCCTACGCCTACCCCTTCCTGCGCCTCGTGGAGGAAGGCCGCATGGAGCTCGACGTCCCGCTCGTCGACTACCTCGGCGGCGACTACATCGAGGGCGAGGAGCTGCACCGGCTCATCACCGCGCGCATGGTCCTCGTTCACACGACCGGATTCCCGAACTGGCGGCGCGACGGGGAGCTGACCGTCGGCTTCCGGCCCGGCACGGACGTCCGCTATTCCGGCGAAGGGTTTCAGTTTCTGCAGACGGCTGCGGAGACGGTGACCGGGATGTCGATGGAGGAGTTCTCGCAGCGCCATCTCCTTCGCCCCCTGGGCATGACGAGCAGCAGCTTCGTCTGGCAGCCCGAGTACGAGCGCACCTACGCCACCGGCCACACCGCCGCCGGGGAGCCGCGGGAGCGCAGACCCTACTCCGATCCGAACAGCGCCTACACCCTGTACACGACGCCGCGCGACTTCTCCCAGATTCTCATGGAGGTCATGCGCGCCGACCGATCGGCACCCCATTCCCTGAGCGCGGCGATGATCGAGAAGATGCTCTCGCCGCACGAGCTCCCCGGCGACCGCTCGCGCCCCCTGGCCTGGCGCATGGAGGAGCATCCGACCGGTCCGCGATACTCGCACAGCGGCTCCAACAGCACCGGCTTCCAGTGCTACTCGGAGTTCGCACCCGCCACCGGCAACGGCATCGTCATCATGACGAACAGCTCGAGCGGCAGCCCGCTCTGGCGGGCACTCATGCGGGAGATCGGGCCGATCTGAGACCGGCTCGAGGCAGTCCGACCTCGCCGAAACCCGAAGTCAGGACGCGGCGCCCAGGGCCCGTTTCAGACGGAACCCGATGCGCCGCAGGAGGGAGAGCCGGTCGATGAAGAGCTTGCCGTCGAGGTGGTCAAGCTCATGCTGAAGGCACACGGCGTGCATCCCCGTCAGTGCTCGCTCGAAGGGTGCCCCGTGTCGATCCAGGGCTCGCACCCGCAGCTCCGTGGACCGCACCACGTTTCCGACCACGCCGGGAATCGAGAGGCAACTCTCCTCCACGAGGCCAGGGGTGCTCCTGGACAGAATCTCCGGATTCACATAGACCTCCGGCCCGTTGCGGTCGTTGGTGAGGTCCATGACCAGAACGCGGCGAAGGTCGCCCACCTGCGGCGCCGAAATCCCAATGCCCGTGGCTGTCCCGTGGAGCGTGTCGACCAGGTCCTGAACGAGGGAGGCCAGATCGGCATCGAAGTCATCGACGGGAGCGGAGGGCATTCGGAGCCGAGGGTCCGGATACAGGAGAATGCTGCGCCGGGGCATGAGAGTGCCGGTTCAGGGCGCCGAGGTCGCCCCGCGACCTGCGGCGGACCCCGCAGGGCTCGACGCTGCCCCTGAAGCCGCACCCGCGGCAGGCACCGGGGTCGGCCCGGAGCGCCCGGCGGGTTCCGGCAGCGCGGACGCTGCTCGGGCGAGGTCCCTTCTTCCCTTCCGGAGCAGAGGCACGGTCACCCCGATTGCGATGACGAGAAAGACGATCTCAAGCGCAAACACGGCGACATAGCTGCTGGCTATCGCATCGAAGCCCCAGAACCCGCCAGTCGATCCAAGCACCGCCTTCACCAGGTCGCGGAAGGTCCCGCTCAGCGCGATGGCCACACCGGCCGCCGTCGCCTGAACCGATCCCCAGGCCCCGAGAGCCAGCCCGATCTGGTCTTTCGGGGCCCTGTTCATGCTTGCTGTCAGGGTCCCATGGGCGAAGAGAGCTGCACCAAACCCGATGAGGAAGTTGCCGAACTGAAAGATGCGAACGAGGTCCATCGGACCCGCGACCATGACGAGGGCGAAGGCCGGAATGCCTGTGACCGCGCCCGCGAGGGTGATGCGATTCGGATCGGCGCCGGGCCTACCGAGAGCCTGCGAGGCGAAGGCGAAGCCGATGAGGCCCCCGAGCGCGAAGAGGGCGGTGAGGCGGGTTGTCTGCGCCACGTCCATGCCCAGGACCTGCCCTCCAAAGGGCTCCAGAAGGACGTCGGCCATCCCGAAGGCGAGTGTCCCCACACCGATGATGACGAGGTGCTGAACAGCGCGATCGCCCCGGCAGAAGCTCTTCCAAGAGTCCACGAACGAAGGATCGGCCACCGGCTCGGGGGCCCCGCGGCGCGGGCGCCGAGCCTCCTGCTTCCACATCGCCACCGTGTTCAGGACCAGCGTCGCCAGTGCAGCGCCCTGAATCACCTGCACCAGCCGGCCCGGAGTGAAATCCACGAGCGCGGCGCCGAAGACGAGGGCGCTCGCGATCATCCCGAGGAGGAGCATGACGTACATGAGCCCCACGACCTTCGGGTGGGACTCCTGCGGCACGAGGTCCGTGGCCAGCGCCAGGCCGGCCGTCTGGACGGTGTGCACGCCGGCTCCGACGAGAAGGAAGGCGAGGCCGGCCGATGCCTGACCGATCCAGGCAGGAGCCGAAGCAGCCTCTCCCTGACCCGCCAGGACCAGGAGAGCGAAAGGCATGATGGCAAAGCCACCGAACTGGACCAGCGTTCCCCGCCAGATGAAGGGGACCCTGCGCCAACCCAGTTCGGAGCGATGATTGTCGGAGCGGAAGCCGATCAGCGCCCGCAAGGGGGCGAACACCAGCGGCAGGGCGATCATGATGCCGACCAGGGAGGCCGGCACCCCGAGCTCCACGATCATGACCCGGTTCAGGGTCCCGACGAGGAGCACGAGCGCCATGCCCACCGACACCTGGAAGAGAGAGAGCCGCAGGAGGCGACTCAGTGGCAGGTCCTCGGTGGCAACGTCGGCAAAGGGCAGGAAGCGGGGGCCCAGCGAGACCCACGTCTTCACGGCTCGGCCGGCCAGTCCCTTCACGGCGATCCCCTCACGTCAACTCGATCACGCGTTCCCTGCCCCGGGCTTGGGCCGCCTCCCGCGGATCGGAAGGCGGCAAAGCCTCATGGCTCAACGGCGCCGCTTCAGGAGAAGAGGAAAGCCGAAGCTCTTCTCCCAGGGGCCCTCCTTCCTGGAGAGGAGCTTGATCCCGAAGCTCTTTTCCCAGGGACCCTCCTTGCGGGACAGAAGCTTCATTCCGAAGCTCTTCTCCCAGGGGCCTTCCTTCCTGGACAGCAGCTTCATTCCAAACTTTTCCGAGAGATGGAACCCGGGGCTCGCGAGTTCGGGAAACATTCTCGAGAAGTAGCTGCGTCCACGAGTCGACAGGGTCGGCATGCCGAACAGCTTCGAGAAGGGCGCCGGGTTGCGCGGCTTGGTGACCGGGAGGTCTCCCGTCCAAACCGGTCCACAGGCGTCCATGACCCGGTTGATCCGGGCGCCCCAACCAAACCCGGCACTCACCAGGAGGAGCGTGTAGCTCCCCTCGAGCCTCCGGGCATAGGTGATCGCCTGGTCACGGGGAACTCCAGCCGGCATCGCGTCCGCCGAGGTGCCTGCGGGAACGAGCGTCATGACGTCCTCGGCAAAGCCCTCGTCCTGCAGCATCTCCATGGCGACGCGCGCCTGGGCTTCGGTCTCGTATATCCGTCCGATGGGTGCCATCGTGGAACTCCCGCAAGCGTGGTTGGAAGAAGGCCCGCGCGGATCGCGTTACGACCCGCCCTCGGCACGATCCGTCTCCGGATCGGGCCCCGCACCTTCAGGAACTCATTTCATGACAATGCCCGGCCTCGTGGACATCTGCCCACGAGGCCGAACATTGCGGTCAGCCGCCCCAGAAGGCAGCGAACCACTCGGTGTTGTTCAGGATCGCAAAGTGCACGAGCAGCGAGATGAGCGCAACCGACCCCAGGAAAAGGGGGAGGCCCACCGTCGGCTTCACGACGCACCAGATTCGTCCTTGGTTCATGGTCGCCTCCTCAGCCCAGCCAGGGGGTGTAGATGAATGCTAGGATGTGTGCGACCACGGCAATCGCGAAGAACACACGAGACCCGTCAATGACGTGCTTGTGCAGTTCTTCCGATTCCTTGATGGTCAATCCGGTCGGCCACACGCGGTCCGGATCGTCGAGGTCGTTCGGCATGTCTTGCCTCCCCAAGCTGGAGTGTGATGGTTTGCCATTGGCTTCACGCTCGGTCGGAAGCCTATCTTCCCGCACCATCATGATACAGAGGGCGCCGCGCCTTGTCAAGTATCATGGTCAACGTAAAGTGTCCAAAGCTTTGGACACCCCGCCTCACGATGCCCTCCAGCCAACCCGCTCCCGCTCGCAACCGCATCGCCATCCTTAGAAGGCCGAGCGGCCAACTCCGCCGTGTTCAGGTACCGCCGTCGTTCACGCCGAGCTCCAGGAGCAGGGCACGGGCCTCTCGAACAAAGACTCGGTCGGAGGGCCGGGACTCCCCGACGTCGATGGCCCTTCGCAGCAGGTCGATCGCCTCCCGGCGGTTCCGGCGCAGGGCGTGGTAGCGTCCGAGGTCCAGGAGGAACATGGACTGGTCCGGGCCGAGAGCCACAGCCCGCTCCAGATGACGGCGGGCCTCGGCCCAGCTCGCCTGCTCGAGGGCCTCGCCCCCCACGAAGGCGCGGCCCAGCAGGCGGACCATGCCACTTCGGGACATGATCTCGAGGTGGAGGCGGCCAAGTGCGTTGAGCGTCGGCGCATGCTCGGGATCGAGCGCGAGGTTGGCCCGGGCGAGGGCCAGCATTCGGTCGCTCATCGCCGCAGCCTCTCGTGGGCCCGCCCCGAGGGCCTGGCGACCGAGGACCGCGATCATCCAGTACCGGGGCTCGATCCCCTGCGGATCGAGGGCCAGCGCCTCCTCGGCCCAGTCGTAGGCCACAGCGTACCAGTGCGAGGGAGGCTCCGGAACGCCCGCCAGGGGGCCCGACTCCCGCTCCACGCCAAGCGCCACGGCCAAGGATGCCGCGCGCCAGAGGGCCTCGTAAGCGAGGGACGGGTCGCCCCCCGCGCCACGAGCCGTGTGATCACCCGCCGAGCCGCTCAGCGAGCGAAGAACCGCCTCCACCTCACGGAGCGCGGCCCTCGACTCACCCCGGGCAAAAAGGGAATCCGCTGCAAGGAGTCTCGGATCCGGGGCGGCGCTCAACCGGTGATCGTCCGGGGCGTCGGCAACCGGACGTCCTCCCTCCGTGGGCTGTTCGTCGGATACTGGAGCCATGAGGGCCAAACAGAGAAGTAGCGAACGAATGATCATGTTCGCAACAAGGTGGCAGGACAACGCCGGTGACGCCATGACCTCGACCTCGAGCACGACACTCCTGCCCGGGGGCTCCTGATTGCCCCCCGCAACCCGTCCACCTACCTTGCTCTCTCCTGCCCGGGAACCCGTGGGACGCTCGGCGGGGATGCCGCGCGCCGCGCCGGACCAAGGACTCCGGGCCGTCACGCCAGGGTGCGCGCAGCACGCCCTCCGGTTCGCTCACCGTGCAACGGCCGCCCTCGGACTTCTCCTCCCACCAAGTCCCGATGAACCTCTCAGAGCTCTTCCGATCCGGCCACCTCCTCTGGGGGGTCTTTCTCATTATCGCCCTGGTCTTTCTCGTGAGCAGCGTGTCACGCTATCGACGTTCAGGTGCCAGGGCAGACCTTCCGAGGGTTCTCACCGATACCCTTGCGGCAACCATGGTGGTCGGAGCCGTCCTTCACCTGGGGTTGGGCGTGCCCCATCCCACGCCCCTTCTCGTGCTCTACGGCCTCGTCCTTGGCGGCCTCTTCGCAGCACGCATGAAGGTGGTCCAGGACGTGACGCGGGAGACAAGGGAGCGGCAGGAGGCCATGGCCGAGGCCAACCGGGCCCGCCAGGCCGCCGGGTCCACGGAAGAGCCCGATGCGGGGACCGACGGTAGCGCGGGGCCCTCGCTCTCCGGGGGTTCCCCCGTCCCTTGATCTCGCCCAGCGGTGGGGCGACCGCGCGTGCAGGGCCGTCAGGGTCCCCCCCGCCCGATGTCCTCCGGGCAGGTCGGCGTGGGCTTGACCGGATGCGGTCCGGGTGTCATGATGGATCAGGCTTGTAGTACGCCCCCCCCGTTGACACGTGGCCGCCAACGATGTCCCTGACCGCTCCCTTCATCGGGTCCCCGCCCCGCTCGGGCGCGAGGGTGCTGATCGCGCTCTGGGGCGTCGCGGTCGTTGCCCTCGGAGGCACTGCTCCTGCCGCGGCCCAGCCCGTGCTCACGGGGATCGTGGTCTCCGCCGCCGACAGCGCGCCGGTGCCCCGTGCCACGGTGACCGTCGAGACCTGGGACGGGCAGTTCGTAGCGGAGGCGACGACGGGCGCAGACGGGCGGTTCCGGATCGCCTTCGAGGAGCCGGGAACGTTCGTGGTCTCGGCAGCCGGCCCGGGCTTCGCCCGCTCCGAACTCCAGCGTGTCGACCTCGATCCAGACGGACCGACCGAGATCCGCCTCGAGGTCACACCCCGCGAGATGCCCGAGTCGAGACCGCGGCTTCCCGAGGTCGAGGCCGGGGCCGGCGAGATCGCGGGCCGGGTGATCGACGCCTCGAGCGGCCGGCCCCTCCCGGGTGCGACGGTCGCACTCCTCGCCCGGCGCGACGACGAACGGATCGCCACCGTCACCTCGGGCCCAGGCGGAGAGTTTCGCCTTCGCGTCCCCGCGACCACGACGTATCGGCTGCGCGCCGATCTGGGCGACTTCGGCCGCTCGGAGACCCTCATCGTCGAGGGCTCCACGGAGCGCGGGCTCTCCCTCACCCTCGAGCTCATCTCGGACCCCGTCGAACTCGAGGCGATCACCGCCGAGGGGCGCCGCGAGATCTTCTGGTGGCAGCAGGAGAAGTCCGTCTTCGTCTGGCCCTACTACGAGCGCCGGCACTTCTACCAGCGCCTGGCCATCGGCCGCTTCTACGACGGGCAGTACCTCCAGGACTGGGGTGCGCTCAGCGCCTACGAGTTCATGAAGACGCACACCTTTCCCCGTTCGGGCTCGCGTTCCGATCGCTGCGCGGGGATCACGGTCTACCTCGACGGGGTTCTGATCGGAGGGTATCACCTCGGCCTCGAGGGTGCCACGGGCTTCGGCGGGGTCGACCGCGGTCGGATCGAATCGAACCAGATGATCGTCGAGCGCATCGGGCACCTCAGTGTGGAAGACCTCGAGGGGATCGAGTTCTATCGGGAGGGGGCGTTCACGCCGCCTGACGTGGCGGGTGCCTGCCAGGTGATCTCGATCTGGACCGGACGCTAGCCGGGACCGACCGCCCCCCGACCGGCGACGGCCCCCGGACTCGCGCTGCCGGGCAGCCGTCTCGCCTTGTTCGTCGCGAGCCCGGCTCCTACGTTTGCCTGCGCCTCCCCGGTGGGTCACGGCCGGCGGTGGACCGACTCGACCGCCGGCGCCCGGGCCGCCGGACCCGTGCATCCTCGTCTGATTCCGGAGTCGACCATGCCCTTCCCCGCCCTGCCTCCTGCCGGCGGCGCGCCGCGCGCCCGGGCCCTGCCCGTTGGCGGCACCCTCGGTGCGGCGGCGCGAGTGCTCGCCCTCCTCGCCGCCGCCTGGCTCCTCGTCGGCCTCGCCCCGCCCGCCTCCGCCGCGGCACAGGATGCGGGGGACCCCCTCGCGCGCACGATCCCGACGCCCGACGAGATCGAGGTCGTGCGTTCGAGCCACGGGATCGCGTCGACGCTCAACGTGGAGGCGAGCCGTGCGGCCGTCAAGGTGCTCGAGCAGGGGGGCAACGCCATCGACGCCGCCGCGGCCGCGTGGCTCGTGCTCACCGTGGTCTCGCCGAACCAGACGGGCCTCGGGGCCGGGGGGTACATCCTCCATCATGACGCGACAACGGGGCAGACGGTCGCGATCGACGCGAACGTGCGCGCCCCCGCCGAGGCGCATCCCGGCGTCTTCCTGGACGACGACGGCGAACCCCTGTCCAACACCCGGATCCGGGCGCAGGGGCTCGCCGTCGGGGTGCCCGGCATGGTCCGCGGCTTCGATGTGGCGCTCAAGCGCTGGGGCACCCTCTACTTCGACGAGCTGAGCACGGACGCGATCCG
Organism: Gemmatimonadota bacterium; assembly: GCA_007125125.1. Taxonomy (GTDB): domain Bacteria; phylum Gemmatimonadota; class Gemmatimonadetes; order Longimicrobiales; family Gaopeijiaceae; genus SLDT01. Next base: position 10,084 of record SLDT01000138.1, read on the forward strand.
CCTCGCCGAGGAGGGCTGGGAAGTCGACCGGGAGCTGGCGAGTCGCATTCGCCAGACGCAGGGGCAGCTCCAGCCCGCCGCACGCGATGTCTTCCTGCCGGAGGGGGTGCCCCTCGAACCCGGCGACCTCCTCGTCCAGCCGGGGATGGCCAGGTCGCTCCGGCTCCTCGCCGAGGAGGGCTCGGCCGCCTTCTACCAGGGCGAGATCGCCCGCGCCATCGCCGGGCACGTGCAGGAGCTGGGCGGGGTGCTGAGCGAGGAGGACCTCCACCGCTACAACGTGAGCGTCGATCCTCCCCTCTGGCTCGAGTACCGCGGCCACCAGGTGGCCACCGTGCCGAACAACATGGGAGGGGCGACGCTCGCGATCCTCCTGCGGCTCCTCGACGGGTTCGACCTCCCGGCCCACGAGCCGCGTTCCGCGGAGCGCTACCACCTCTTCATGGAGGCGGCGCGCGTGGCGGGCCAGGGGGCCGGTGCGCTCTTCGCCGACCCTGAGTTCGTCGACCGCCCCTGGCGCGCGGTGCTCTCCGAGGAGTTCATCGCGGAGCGGCGCGCCCGGATCCTCCCCGACCGGCGCAACCCCTCGATCGAGGCGACCGATCCCTGGGCGTTCCAGCCGGGCGGCCCCTACCGCACCCGCTCCCACCACCCCGCCTACGAGGAGCCGCGCGACGAGGTGGCCTCGCCCGATGGCGCCTCGGAGGGCACCGACCACTTCACGATCGTCGATGGCGAGGGGAACGTCGCCGTGGTGACCTCGACCCTCGGCACCGCGTGGACCGCGGGGCACATGGTCCCCGACTACGGGTTCATCCTGAACATCACCGGCGCCTACTTCGACCCGGCACCGGGGGGCGCGCACGAGGTGAGGCCCGGCAAGCGGCCCCGCAGCAGCATGACGCCGACCCTCGCCTTCCGCGACGGGCGTCCGGTGGTGAGCGTCGGCTCGCCCTCGCCGGCCGGAATGCAGCACGTCCAGGTGCTCCTGAACGTCCTGGACCACGGGCTGGATCCGGCCCACGCCATCGCCGAGCCCAGGGTGGCCTCGGGCGGGAGCTGGGAGCTCGGCGTGCCCGACGAGGTGCTCGATGCCCTGCGCGCCCTCGGCCACGACATGGACGAGGAGTGGAGCGACCGGGGCGCCGTGCCGGTCCTCCTCTGGGACGGCGTCATGTGGAGGGGCGCCTCGGACCCCAGGCGTCAGGGCGTCGCGCTCGGCGCCGGCCCATCGGCCGACCGCCGGTAGTCGGAGGCCGGCGCCACCGCCACTTGGGGGGTGCCGTACCGGAAGTGCACCGAGCCCACACGCCGGACGAAGGGCTCGTCGGATGCCAGGGCGTAGAACACCCCCTTCCCCGTCGGGTCAGTCGGCGCCACGCTCGAGCACCCCGGTCAGGCAGCCGATCGCACCGGCCGCCCGCGCGATCTGGTCGAGGGGAACGCTCACGCACTCCACACCTGCGGCCTCGTAGGCCCCCCGGGAGCGGGGGTTTCCCGCCGGCATGAGGACCCTGCGGGGGCCGAGGACGACGAAGTTGTGGGCCATGCCCCGCCGCGCTTCCTCCTCCGAAGGGAAGAAGCGGATCTCGAAGCCCGCCGCCTCCAGCGCCTGGACCGCCCGCCAGGGACAGCGGCCCCTGCGCACGAAGGCCAGGTCACGATCCACGATCCGGATCTCGCCCATGAGGTGCATCGAGGCGTGGGGCAGGTCGACCAGCACGGTCCGGACCCCCTGCTCGGCCAGGGTCGCCTCGACCTGCGCCGCACCCTCCTCGTTCGTGCGCAGACCCCGGCCCACGAGGACGGTCTCCTCGTCGAGCCAGAGGGCATCGGCCCCCTCGAAGGCCCCCGTACCCGCCACGGTCCGCAGGATCGGGATCCCGAGCTCGCCCAGGCGCCGCGCCACCCAGCGCTCCTCGCCGGCCCGCACGGGCGAGGCGGGTCGCCCCACGATGGCCCCCGACGGCGTCATCAGCATGAGGTCCGCGCAGAACATCTGGTTCGGTGGAGGCACCTCGGCCGGCTCGACGTAGTGGACGCCGACCCCCGCCGCGCGGTAGGCCTCGGCCATCGCGTCATGCTGCTCCCGGACCGCCCCCGGGTCGAGCGGTGCGAGCATGAGCGCCTCCCCGGGGTCGTCCAGCGTCTCGAGCTCCGGGCCCGGCCGATGGAGGAGCACGGCCCTCAGCGGGCCCCACTCCGACGCGATCCCGCACCGCCCCCAGAGGGTTCCGAGCTCGTCGCGCAGGGAACGGGTGCGGGGCTCCCAGCCCGCGCCCCCGTAGGCCGAGGCGTTCGTGAGGTCGTCGGGTTCGGGCATGAGGTGCCGGGGCGGGTCCGTGGTCGAGGTGGCATGGGAGGAAGGGTTTCCGGCCCCCTCCCGTGAGAGGGTGTTTACATACTACGAATGGGTCCCGCGCAGGGGTCTTGCGTGTGTCCAGAGTAGGAGCGACGACGAGTCGTAGCACCGCTACGGCGAGCGAGGAGCGACGACCTATGGGCCCGCAACCCCCCTGCGCCCTTCGGGTTGGGGCGGAACGGGGCCGCCTCGGTCGTTGGTTCGCCTCGACGTAGCTACGGCTATGTCTTCGCCGAATCGCCTCCGACTCGGCCCCGTTGCGCTCCCAACGGGACCCATTCGTAGTATGCAAACACCCTCTGAGCGCGGGCCAAGGTACCCGGCGGCGCCGTGCCGGGCAACCGGCGGCCGGGTGCGCAAGCGGATGGTGCGCGGCCGGACCCGAGGCGGATGCCGCGCAGGTGGGTGGTCCGGACGGGGGTGGTCGCGGCGGACGCGCTTCCTCCCGGTCAGAAGCCGGTGGAGACGAGCGCCAGCCCTGTGAAGAGGATCCCGAACCCGACCCCGAAGGCGACCACGATGAGGAACCAGAGGATCGATGCCTGGCAGAACCGCTTCCGGTTCACGTTCCCGGTGTCGGAGATCGCCCACACCACGTACATGATGATGTTGACCAGGGGGATCCAGAGCACGAGGAGGGTGATCATCCACTCTCCGAGGGTGAGAGGGCGGGTGTCGGCCCCCGCCATGCCGAAGTCGGCTTCCATCGTCGGTCAGGCTCCTCCCCGGGGACGGGGGCGTTCGCGCCTCCCGCCGCCGGAGCTTCAGGTCGAATCGGAAGAGCTGCCCCCCGCGCGCACGCGGCCGGGCAGCTCCGTCGTCTCCTCTACGCGCCGGAGGTGCCCTGTCTTCGCGCGGCTGGCATCGAGAGGGGCTGGGGGGCGCTCCTTCCCGGGCACGAGGGTGGCCGCGGGGCGACCCGGCGGCAGGCGGGAGGGCGTGGGCTGGGGGGGCGCACCGGGCCTGGGCCAGGCCCATTGACGCAAGCTGGCGCGCGGGGCATGTTCAGTTGTATTGATACAAGTGCACAACCCCCGACCGGAGACCGATCGATGTTTGGAAAGAAGAAGCGCGGGGCGGAAGGGGCGATGTTCTCGGCCCGCATCCGGAGCGTGTTCCACCTCGCGCGTGCCGAGGCCGCGCGACTCGGGCACGACTACGTGGGCACGGAGCACCTCCTCCTGGGGCTCCTCCTCGATGCCGAGGGGGTCCATGCCTCGATCCTGACGCGTCTGGGCGTCGACGGGGAGGAGCTGGGCCTGCGCGTCGAGGACGCCCTCCCGGGTGGCGGTCCCGAGCGGGCCGGGAGCGGGGCCGCCACCGGCGGGGGCGAGTCGCTTCCCTGGACCTCGCGCGCGAAGAAGGCGATCGACGCGGCGATCGCCGAGGCCCGCGAACTGGGCGATTCCCTGGTCGATACGGAGCACCTCCTGCTCGGGCTCACCCGCGACGTGCGGTCGATCGCCGCGCTCGCGCTCGACGAGTCGGGGGTCGGCTTCGGGAGCGTCCGCTCCGAGCTCCAGCGCCTCCGCGGGGAGGCGGGACCGGGCTCCCGCGGCCGGGCCGGGTCCCCGGGTGCCACCGGGGGCGGCGCCGCAGAGGACCGGGCAGGATCGGCCGAGTCCGGCGCGGCCTTCGCTCTCTCGATCGACGACCACTCGGACCGGACGATCTACGAACAGATCGTGGGGCAGTTGAAGGAGGCGGCTGCGACGGGGCGGCTGCGGGCGGGGGAGCGCCTTCCTCCCCTGCGGGAGCTGGCCGATCGGCTCGGGATCGCGCCGGGCACGGTGGCTCGGGCGTACCGCGAGCTCGAGGAGCGCGGCCTGGTCGTCACGCGGGGCACGCGCGGCTCCTTCGTGACCGAGGGTCCGCGGGAGCGGGTGACGGACACGGAGCGTCCGGAGGTGCTCGTCGGGCTCCTGCGTCCGGTCGCGGTCGCGGCCTTCCACCTCGGAGCCACGGAGGCCGAGCTGCGCACGGCGCTCGAGGGGGCGATGGAGGGGATCTTCGAGGGCGAGGGGGGCGACGACGACTGACGCCGTCGAGGAGGAGCCCTTCGGCGACCTCCCCCGGCAACTCTGTCCTCTCCGCTGCACACGATCTGTCCGGGGAGAGGGCAGGCGAGGGGTGACCACCGGGCGCGAGCGCACGCTTCTTCACGTTGCAGCACAAACACTTGGCACGCCACCACGCCCTCCGGCACACCCCTTGCTTTCACTCATGGCAGAGCCCGGGCGTGGCAGCGCCCGCCGGCGCCGACCCTGCCACCGGCAGGGGCACCGTCGCCGAGCGATCGAGCCGCTGCCGCACCCGGTCGTCCCGACCCGAACCGGAGACAGAGCCATGACTCGGATTGCACTCGCCACCGGCCTCGCCCTCGTCGCGCTGAGCTTTGCCGCGACGCCCGTACTCGCGCAGCAGGGGGTGCGTGGCGGCGGCCCGCCCTTCTGCCAGAACGGACAGGGGCACCCCGTGCACGGCTTCGCCTGGTGCGTGTCGAAGGGGTTCGCACCTGCCTGGCACGGGCCCGCCTTCCTCCGTGGATGGGAGAGCGTGCGGTGGGACGATGCCCGCTTCCGCCACCGCCAGCCGGTGCGCTACGACCAGTGGCTCGGCCAGGGTGACCTCGTCACGATCGTGGGGGAGGTCCTCCTCGGGCGCCTGATCGGCGACACCCGCCCACGCACCCGAAGCACCCGCACGCAGGCCCAGCCGGTGCGGGCGCGCTGGGTCCAGCAGGGTTTCGACGGGCACGCGCTCGAGATCCGGGTGGGTGACGCTCCGATCGCCTACCTCCACGACGCGACGCGCGACGGCCGCATCGACCGGGTCTACCTGCGTCCGGACCGCTGACCCGCGGGGGGCCCCGGCCCGCAGCCCACCCCGAACGAGGAGGCCACCGGCCGGCCAGCCATGGGACGCCCGGGGGTGCCTTCCTACGTTACCGCTCGAGCCGGTGCCCGAAGAGGGCGTTGCTCATCTGCGGGTGGTCGAACATCTCGGGGGGGGAGTGGCCGGCGCCGTGCGCGATCACGAGGCGCCAGTTGAACTCCCAGTCGTTCAGGAAGGCGAGGTCCATCGCGGTGACGAACCAGCGGAGGTTGCGCGAGTACCGGTGCACCCCCTGGTCGAAGGCGTCGCCCCGCGGGAGTGCGCCCTCCTCGATGTCGGCCGTGCCGATCGCGACCGTCATGGGGAGCGCGAGGTAGCGGCGGATGCGCTCCTCGGTGGCCCACTCCTCGGGGAGCCCGCCGAAGCCCAGGCCGAACTCCATGTCACGCGTCGGGAAGAGCGCCGATCCCGGGCTCATCGCGATCAGCCGCTCGGCATCCAGATCGAGGAAGGCCGACATCCGCGAGACGAACTGCGCCCCGGCCGAGTAGCCGAGCAGGACCCAGGAGAGCTCCGGCTCCCCCTCCCTCGTCCGGATGTACTCCACGATCTTCGGGATGTAGGCGTAGGTCTGCTCCTCGAGGCCGGCGAAGGTGCCATCGGCTCGGAACACCCCTCCGAACTGGTACCGCCGGTTCGGGAAGCGCTGCGAATCGAACTCCGGCACGATCACGAGCCGCCCGTGTGCGTCGGCGAACCCCCGCGCGTTGTCGCGGTAGGCCTCGGCCGCGCGGGACGCCCCGTGCAGGAGCAGGATGAACCCGTCCGCCACATAGTTCTCCGGCTTGTAGACCCAGAGGTTCAGGAGCGTCCCGTCGAAGTCCGCCTCGACCAGGCTCCTGTCCGGGAGGAAGGGCCCCGACGCCCCTCCATCCTGCGCGGCCACCCCCGGCA
>SLDT01000202.1 GCA_007125125.1 Gemmatimonadota bacterium
ATGGACGAAGCCCCCGGGCTCCGTTCGGATGCCCGGGGGCTGTCAGTGTCACGAGCAGGCGGCGGCTGCCTCATTCTGCACGACGTGTGGCGGAGTTCTGCGTCAGGCTCCTTCAGATCGGCTGAGAGCGGGAGCCTTCGTCACCTTGCCGGCTGAAATGCACGAGGTGCATACACGGACTCGACGGCGCGTGCCATCGTCGTCCTGAATGCGAAAGCTCTGCAGGTTGGGCAACCAGCGCCTCTTCGTCTTGTTATTGGCGTGGCTGACACGGTTCCCCGTCGAGGGTCCTTTGCCGCACACGTAGCAAACTCGAGCCATGATTCCTTCCCGATCCCTTGTTCGTGGGGTCGCAGCGTCAGGCGCCACTCCCGGTGTCTTCTTCGTCGTCTGTGCCCGTCCCACCGCCGTCGCCCTGAGGCGTCGCCGTCCGGACCTCGATTTCGTCCGCCTCGAGGAAGTAGATCGCGAACTCCGCGAGTGCTCGCTGCCCCTCCTGAGTGAATACCCCCTGCTCTTCCCACGCGCTGATCACACTGTCGGACATCGCCTGGATGAGGCCCGCGACCGTCACCCGATCCTGCGGCAGGACCGTAACTTCCTCGTCGACCTGAACGGGGTCTATTCGGATCAGGAAGGGCGGGAGCCCCTCTTCGCTGCTCTCGACCATGAAGGCGCCGGAGCCCACAAGAAGGCTGACTCGAGCATCGCGCACTCGAACCCGCGTGAGGTCGTAGGTCGACGCGTCCTGCTGGAGAGCGCTCAATTGGACGAGCTGCGCTGGAGTCTCCTCCTCGGCCTCACGCTCCTCGGCGATGGCGAACTCCGTAGGCTCGGATGTGACGTTGAGCCAGAAGAGGAACGCTCCCATGGCCAGAAAGGCCACGATCATGAGAGGCAGATTCAGTGAGCCGCGCTTCTTCTCTTGAGCCATGGTGGATCCCGTTCTCCGCTTGCGTGGTTAACCTTCGCCTTGTTCCACCAGTTCGATCAGCGCCATCTCGGCGGCATCCCCCTTGCGATGGCCCAGCTTCAGAACTCGCGTGTACCCTCCGGGTCGCCCCTCGAACCTGGGCGCGATGTCGTCGAAGAGCTTTCCGAGGACATCTCGATCCTGGATCTTTCTCCCTGCCAGTCTCCTCGCATGGAGGTCGCCACGACGTGCAAGGGTGATGAGCTGTTCCGCGTAAGGCCGGAGTTCCTTTGCCTTCGCTGTGGTGGTCTCGATCCGCTCATGGCGGAATAGTGCCGTCGCCATGTTCCGCATCGTCGCCTTCTTGTGAGAGGCGGTGCGAGACAGGTTCCGTCCTTTCTTTCGATGCCGCATGGCTTCTGATCCTGAACTGAGCTTTCGATATATCAGGTTGGGACAGAGATGTCTACCCCGAGGGTATCAACCACCCTCAGCGGAGTCCAGCGCACGGGACGCCATCTCTCCATCCAGGAAGTAGAGGCGACCGTCATCGGCCTCCTCGATCTGCATTCCGAAGTAGAGCCCAAGCCCCCCGAGATACTCCTGGATCTCCTCGAGTGACTTCTTCCCGAAGTTCTCGATCTTGAGCATCTCCTCTTCCGAGCGCCGCACGAGATCACCCACGGTCAGGATGTTCACCTTCGACAGGGAGTTTCGCGAACGAATGCTCAGTTCGGTAAGGTGCTCGATCTCCTGGCTCAGGAGGTCCAGAACAGAGTCGGGAACCGGAATCGACCCCTCCGGTGCTCGACGAGGAATACCCCCACGTCCGAAGTAATGCAGGTACTGCAGATGCTTGCGCACCAACTCCGCAGCCAGGGTGACCGCGTCGTCGGGAGTGATCGAGCCGTCCGTCTCGACGTGTAACAGGAGTTGGTCGAAGTCCGTTCGATCTCCGACTCGCGTCTCATTCACCTCGAAGTTTGCGCGCCGCACGGGGTTGAAGATCGAGTCGACCCGGACGAGGTCGACCGGGGCGCCCCGCTCCACGACGTGCTGGTCGGCGAGGACGAAGCCACGCCCCTTCCTCACTCTCAGTTCGAGCCGGAACGGGCGATCCTCCTGCAGCGTGAGGATGTGGTGGTCCGGATCCAGAACTTCGACCCCGGCCCTCGGCTTGATGTGTCCCGCACGCACCGCGCCGGCTTCCGACACCTCGATCTCGAGGGTGACCTCGGGAACCCGCGCGACCGCCTTGGCCACCGCCTCGGCATCCGCGTCATCCCTTTCGGCGCGCTGGCGGGCCTCGCCGAGCAGAACGTCATCATCAAGCGTGACGACGAGAGACTTCAGGTTCTGGATGACCTGATGCACGTCCTCCACCACCCCGGGAATCGTCTGGTGCTCATGCACGACTCCGTCGGCCCGAAAGGCCCACACCGCGGCGCCAGGCAGTGAAGACAGGAGGACCCGTCGCACGGCATTTCCGAGCGTGTGGCCATAGCCGCGCTCGAGTGGCTCCACCACAAAACGAGCGATGCGGCCGGAGTCCGACCTGTAAATTGCCTCGGCCTTCTCCGGAAGCACAAGTCCGGTAAGATCGATGTCCGCCATAATCTCCCTGTCCCTGGGACGCATTCTTGAGTTCGGCGCCCGGCACATCTCTGGCCGGGCGCCTGTCCTGCAACGGATGTCCCCACCTGATTGGGGGCGCCCGCCACGTTGGTCTGCGACTACTTCGAGTAGAGCTCGACGATGAGCTGTTCCTGGATGTCCATCGGGATGTCATCCCTCGTGGGCATGCGAACGACGCGAGCAACCCTCTTCTTTTCGTCGAGCGTAAGCCACTCGACCAGCGCCGGCCTTGTCCGGGAAGCAAGATTCACGTCGAGAACTTCCATCTCCTTCGAGCCCGTGCGCACCGCGATGTCATCCCCGGCCCGTACCTGGTAGGAGGGAATGTCCACCGTCGTGCCATTCACCTCGACGTGCCGGTGACGCACCAGCTGCCGAGCCTGATTGCGGCTCGAGGCAAGTCCAAGCCGAAAGATCGCGTTGTCGAGGCGTCGCTCCAGATTAATCAACAGGTTGGCGCCAGTGACCCCATCTTCCCTTGCAGCGCGCTGGAAGAGGTTCCGGAACTGCTGCTCGTTCAGCCCGTACATGCGCTTGACCCGCTGCTTCTCACGCAGCTGTACCGCATAGTCCGACTGCTTGCGGCGGCGGGCCTGAGCGGGGCCGTGCTGCCCGGGCGGATAGTTCCGCCTCTCGACCGGGCACTTCTCCGTGTAACACTTCTGCCCCTTCAGAAACAGCTTCTGCCCTTCGCGTCGGCAGAGCTTGCAAACCGGTCCCGTATAACGAGCCATCGAGCTACCTTGATTTCCGTGTGGTTTACTTCACCGGGGCGGGCCTTTCTGGCCGACCCCAACTGCGGATTGGCGCCGGCCGATCAGACCCTGCGCTTCTTCGGTGGGCGACATCCGTTGTGCGGCAGGGGCGTCACATCGTGAATCGACGTCACCACGAGACCAGCTGAGGCAAGTGCCGAGATCGCGGACTCCCTGCCAGAACCTGGGCCCTGGACGCGCACATGGACCCGCCGCACCCCCAGGGAGTAGGCCTCGCGCCCTGCCTGCTCCGCGGCCATGGTGGCGGCGAAGGGGGTCGACTTCTTCGACCCCTTGAACCCGGCCTTACCGGCACTGGCCCACGCCACAACGTCCCCGTTCGGATCAGCGATCGTGATCAGGGTGTTGTTGAAGGTGGCTTTGATGTGCGCCACTCCCTCGGACCCTACCGTCTTCTTCGAGCGCTTCGTGCGCCCTTGCTTCTTCTGGGACAAACCCGCCTTCCTTGCTGAGCCGTTGCCTCAAAGATGACCATGGGAACGAACTGCTCCCGATGGACCGCGCACATGCGGTGCGCCCGAAACGTTACTTGCGGGGAGGCTTCTTCTTCCCCGCAATCGCGCGCCGCTTACCCTTGTGCGTCCGCGCATTCGTCTTCGTTCGCTGCCCTCGTGCGGGGAGCCCCCGACGATGGCGAAGCCCGCGATAGCACCCGATGTCCATCAGGCGCTTGATGTTCATTGACCGCTCGGTGCGAAGCGCACCCTCGACCTTGTAGTTCGCTTCGATCTCACGGCGAAGTCGGTTGACGTCGTCCTCGCCAAGATCCTGGGTGCGCGTGTCGGGATCGACCTCGGCAGCCTCCAGAATCCTCCGAGACCGTGTCGGGCCGATTCCGAAGATGTAGGTCAGTGCGATTTCGATCCTCTTGTTTCTGGGGAGATCGACCCCGGCAATACGTGCCATCCTGTTTCCTCAGCTCACTCGATCAGGGCGTGACAGGGCTCAACCCTGCCGCTGCTTGTGGCGGGGGTTCCGCTTGCAGATGATCCTTACGACACCGCGGCGGCGAACCACCTTGCAGTGCTCACAGATCGGCTTTACGCTGCTTCTTACCTTCATGGAGACCTCACGGTGCGTTCGTTGCAGAGCTTGGAAGTATAACCCGCTTCGGCAAAAAGCTCAAGCCGTCCCTCTGAGTTGCTCAGAGCCCCGGCTGGTAGTCGAATCCGAGGCAGCGCCGGGGCTGACCTCCGCAGTCAGAATCCGCGGCCCCGCCTCCGTGATCCCGATGGTGTGTTCGAAATGCGCGGAGGGCTGGCCGTCCGCAGTAACGATCGTCCAGCGATCGGAGAGCGTCCTTATCCTCCAGGTTCCCATGGCGATCATGGGCTCGATGGCCAGCACCATCCCGACTTGCAGAAGGGGACCTTCTCCCGGCTCCCCTCTGTTTGGAACCTGAGGGTCCTCGTGAACCTTGCGGCCAATCCCGTGACCGACGAGATCACGAATCACCTCGAACCCTAGGCCCCTGACCGCCGACTCCACGGCATGTCCGATGTGGCCGACGTGGTTACCCGCACGCGCCGCGTCCACCGCCCGGTCCAGTGCATGTCGTGTGGCATCCAGGAGGTCAACCACAGCGCCGGCGACGTCACCGACACCGAAGGTCCAGGCAGAGTCAGAGCACCAGCCGTTGAGGCGCACCCCGGTGTCCAGGGAGAGGATGTCCCCTTCCCGCAGGACCCGCTTCTTCGACGGGATCCCGTGCACAACCTCCTCGTTGATTGAACAGCACATGGTGCCGGGAAAGCCGTACAGTCCCTTGAAGGCCGGAAGGGCTCCGTCGTGGTCCGTGATGAAGGTCTCGGCGAACCGATCCAGCTCGCCGGTGGATACGCCGGGGACGATCCGAGTCTGCATTTCTCGGTAAAGCGCAGCGATGATGCGCCCCCCTCGGGCGATCTCGTCCATCTCTTCCGAGGACTTCAACTCGATCACTGCGCGCCTTCACTCTGTTCGAGCGCCTCGGTCAGGACCCGTCGTGCATTTTCCTGGACCTCGTCGATGGGACGGTCGGCATCCACAGTGAGCAGGGGAGCCTCGTGCTCGGCATAGTAGGCGATCAGCGGGGCAGTCTGCTCGCGGTACACCACGAGGCGCCGCTCGACAGTCTCGGGACGATCGTCTTCTCTGTGTACCAGGGGAGTGCCCGTCTCGTCACAGATCCCCTCTCGTTGCGGAGGGTCGAAGTGGACGTTGTAAACCCGACCGCTGTCCGGCGAATGACGCCGGCCGCTGATTCGCTTCACCAGCACCTCATCCGGAGCTTCGAAGAGGAGGACGGCGCGGACCTTACGGCCCACGCGCGGAAGCATGCGCTCGAGCGCCTCGGCCTGTGCTCGCGTGCGAGGAAATCCGTCGAGGAAGACGCCGTCCTCCGGCCCGAGTGAATCCAGACGCTCCTCCATCATGCGCACGATGAGATCGTCGGGAACGAGCTCCCCCTTGTCCATGAAGCCCTCCGCCTCCCGTCCGAGCGCGGTACCCTCCCGCCTCGCCTGCCTGAGGAGGTCTCCGGTAGCGAGCCGCTCCCACCCGAGACCCTCGGCCAGTCGGGCTCCCTGGGTCCCCTTCCCTACCCCCGGCGGGCCAAGCAACACCACGACCATTACATGTACCTCTGCCGCCCACGGACCTTCACACGCCCCTTCTTCATGAAGCCATCATAGTGCCGCAGCAGAAGATGCTGCTGCGCCCGCTGCACTGTGTCGAGACCGACTCCGACACAGATCAGGAGCCCCGTCCCGCCGAAGAAGAACGTCTGGATGTTGAAGATGTCGAAGATCCAGAAGGGGAGCAGCGCAACGAGGGCCAGATAGATCGAACCAGGCAGCGTGACCCGCGTCAGGATTCGATCGATGTACTCGGCCGTCCTTGCGCCGGGCTTGACCCCGGGCACGAAGGCACCCTGCTTCTTGAGGTTCTCCGCAAGATCGACAGGGTTGAAGATGATCGCGGTGTAGAAGTAGGTGAAGAAGACTGTCAGGATGCCGTAGGTGCCGTAGTACAGCCAGTTGCCCGGCTGAAAGAGTTCCGCGAGCTCACCGATGAATCCAGCGCTCGTGAAAGCCGCAAGGGTACCCGGAACAATGATGAAGGACTGTGCAAAGATGATCGGCATCACGCCCGCTGCGTTCACACGGAGCGGCACAAAGCTTTTCTGGCCCTCCTGCACGCGGCCTCGTCCGACAACTTTTCTCGGGATCTGGACCGGAACCTGCCGCGCGCCCATCGTCATGGACACCACCGCCGCTGTGACACCAATGATCACGGCGAGCAGTGCAGCCATGGCCATCACGCCGATCTCACCGATCATGAGTGCTTCCCAGGTCCTGACAACAGCGCCGGGGAAACCCTCGATGATCGAGAAGAAGATGAGCAGACTCATCCCGTTCCCGATCCCGTGCTCGGTGATCTGTTCACCAAGCCACATGATGAAGGTCCCGCCGACCGTAAGCGCGAGCACCGTCGTGAAGGTGAACATGAACCCGGGGTTCACCACGGCGCCCTCGATCGAACTCACGAAGACGGAGTAACCATAGGACTGAGCCAGACAGAGAGCGACGGTCGAGTACCGGGTCCACTGAGTTAGCTTCTTGCGCCCCTCTTCCCCTTCCTTCTGCAGTTTCTCGATGGTCGGGGATACTGCAGCGAGAAGCTGGAAGATGATGGCTGCGGAGATGTACGGCATGATGCCGAGAGCAAAGATTGTCGCGCGCGACAATCCTCCACCCACGAACATGTCGTACACCCCGAAGAGCGTGCCTTCAAGCTGGCCGAACTGCGCCTGCAGCGCGGAGAGGTTCACCCCGGGTGCGGTGATGTGCGCACCGATCCGATAGATCAGGAGGATGAAGAGCGTGAAGAGGATGCGATCCTTCAGCTCCGGAAATCGGAAGAGGTTGGGAATCGGGTTGGCCATCCTGGAGTCCCGTCAGCTCAGACGCTTGCGTATAGGATTGGATTGAGTCAGGTGTCGAGAACGGTGACCGTTCCGCCTGCCCCTTCGATCTTCGCGCGCGCGGAGGCACTGAAGGCATGAGCAGAGACGTTGATCGCCCGCTCGATGTCGCCCTGGCCCAGGATCTTGAGCGGTTCGCGGAGCGATCCGATCAACCCCTCCCTGCGCAGGACCTCCGGGTTGACCACCTCCGCACCCAGCTCGGCTAGGGCGCGCACGTTCACGACTTGGAATTCCACTCGATTGAGCGGCCGGAAGCCGCGCTTCGGAATGCGCCGCTGGAGGGGCATCTGCCCTCCCTCGAATCCGGCCGGAATGGAGGCACCCGACCGGGCCTTCTGACCCTTGTGGCCCCTCCCGCTCGTCTTGCCCTTGCCCGAACCGGGACCCCGCCCGAGACGCTTGCGGTCCCGGTGCGATCCCTTGCTCGGCTTCAATTCATGCAGCTCAGCCATCGTCTCGTCACTCCTCGACGTCGCGGACTTCGACCAGGTGCGATACCTGGGCAATCATCCCTCGAATCGCAGGCGTATCTCGGTGGATACGGGTCTGCTGGTTCTTCGTGAAGCCCAGGGCACGAAGTGTTCGACGATGCGCCTCCGGGCGCCCGCTCACACTACGCACCTGGGTCACTGCAATCTGTTTGTCCAAGGTGGAATCAGGCACGATAAGCCTCCAGCGTCTCGGCTGTGATACCCCGCTCTCGCGCCACCTGCTCGAGGGTCACGAGGTTCTCGAGGCCGTCAAGGGTCGCTCGAACGACGTTGATGGGGTTGTTCGTCCCGAGGCTCTTCGTGAGGATGTCCGTGATGCCGGCTGCCTCCAGAATGGCCCGCACGGGGCCCCCGGCGATGACGCCGGTTCCCGGAGCAGCGGGTTTGAGGAGCACCCGTCCGGCACCCCACTCACCAACGATCTCGTGGGGAATGGTCCCGTTCACGACGGGCACTTCGATCAGATTACGCCGAGCGTGCTCCATTCCCTTGCGAATCGCTTCGGCGACCTCATTGGCCTTGGCATGCGCAACACCCACACGTCCTTTCTGGTCGCCCACGGCGACGAGGGCCGTGAAGGAGAAACGCCGTCCTCCCTTCACCACCTTGGCAACGCGGTTGATGTGCACCACGTTCTCGACGAACTCGGACGGCTCTCTTCCTCGGCTCTGCTTCTTGTTCTTCGACATCAGAACTCAAGACCTCCCTCGCGGGCCCCGTCGGCGAATGCCTTGACCCGGCCGTGATACTTGTAGCCGCCGCGGTCGAACACGACGGCCTCGATCCCCTTCTCGCGCGCCCGCTCGGCCAGCAGCTTTCCCGCGGCATGGGCCTGCTTCACACGCGGATTCTCGTCGGACCGAGCGGCGGAGCGAATCTCCGGCGCCAGGGTCGAGGTTCCGAGAATCGTCTTGCCCGACTGGTCGTCGATCAGCTGGCCCTCCATGTTTCGCAGGGACCGGAAGACGACGAGGCGAGGGCGCTCGGCACTGCCGGACACCTTGTTTCGTACCCGACGATGCCGCCTCTCGCGCTGCAGGCGGCGGCTCGTTCGGATCTTGGAATATTTCAGCTTCTTCACCGGATTCTCCTTCCAGACTTGTGACAGGGTGTTGATCAGGAGCCAGCGGTCTTACCGGCCTTCCGCCGCACTTGCTCCCCAGCGTAACGAACACCCTTGCCCTTGTATGGCTCAGGCGGACGGAAGCTCCGGATTTCGGCTGCGACCTGACCTACCAGCTGTTTGTCGATGCCGTTGACCACCACCTCCGTCTGAGTGGGCACCTCGAGGGTGATCCCTTCGGGTGCCGGGTAGTCGATGGTGTGAGAGAACCCGAGGTGCAAGGTGAGACCCGTGGGCTTCTTCTCGGCTCGATACCCCACTCCGATGATCTCGAGCTTTCGGCTGAAGCCGCTCGTAACGCCCTCGACCATGTTGGCGATCAGGGAGCGCGTCAACCCGTGCAGGGCACGATGCCTCGCCTCGTCGGACGGACGAGTCACCCGGATCTCTTCGGTATCGACCTCGACCGAGACGTCCGAATGGAGATCAAGGGAGAGACTTCCCTTGGCACCCTTCACCAGCAGTGTGTGCCCCTCCAGGCGAGCTTCGACGCCCTGGGGGAGCGGGACCGGTTGCTTTCCAATTCTTGACATGTCGTTCCAGACTCCAAGCCTGCTGGTTACCAGACGAGGGCGAGGAGTTCACCCCCCACACCCAGATCACGCGCCGTCCTGTCCGAAACCACTCCCGAAGAGGTGGACAGAATGGCCATTCCCAGTCCATTCCTGACCCTCGGGATCTCCGCAGCCCCGACATACCGACGTCGCCCCGGCCTCGACACTCGCTCGAGGTGCCGGATGACCGGCTTGCCCTCGTGGTACTTCAGATACACGCGAAGCACCCCGTGACGACCATCATCGAGGACCTTGTAGTCGAAGACGAAGTGTGTCTCCTTGAGAATGCGAGCAATCTCTACCTTTTGCCGGGAAACCGGCATGTCCGCCCACCGATGGCCGGCCTGGCCGGCGTTCCGGATGCGGGTGAGCATGTCGGCGATCGGATCCGTCATCATGATCTTGTTCTCCCCTTACCAGCTTGACTTGCGAACACCGGGAATCTCTCCCCGGAGCGCGAGCTGCCTGAAGCAGACCCGGCAGATGCCGAACTTGCGAATGTAGGACCGGGGACGGCCGCAGCGGTTGCAGCGGTTATACCCGCGCACACCGTACTTCGGCTTTCCCTTCTGCTTTTCGATTAGTGCCTTCCTGGCCATGCCTGTCCCTGGTAACTGTTGGGGGTCTGGATCGCTTTGGTCCCGGCCGCAAACCGGCTCGGTACGCTGGTTGTCGTCAGTCCGCGCCGGCGCCGATGGGTACCGGTGTGGATCCTCGGAACGGAAAGCCCATCTCCCGAAGGAGGGCCACAGCTTCGTCGTCCTTGTCCGTCGTCGTGACGAAGGTGATGTCCATTCCATGCACCTGTTCGACCTGGTCGAACTCGATCTCCGGGAAGATGATCTGTTCCTGAATCCCCAGAGTATAGTTGCCGCGTCCGTCGAACGACCGATTGGGAATTCCACGGAAGTCCCGAATCCGGGGGATCGCCGTCGAGATCAGTCGGTCGACGAAGTCATACATCCGGTTTCCCCGAAGCGTGACGCACACGCCCACTGGCATGCCCTCCCTCAACGAGAAGCCAGCAATGGATTTCCGGGCGCGGGTTATTACGGGGCGCTGCCCCGCAATCGTGCCAACCTCGGCAACGACGGAGTCCAGGAGCTTCTGGTTCTTCGATGCCTCTCCAAGGCCAACATTGATGACGACCTTCGAGAGGGCCGGGATCTGTAGCGGATTGTGGAATCCGAACTCCTCCTGGAGTCGGGCCCGCACGTGCTCGCGGTAGTGCTTCCTGAGTCTGGGTTCCATCAGTCAGTCTCTTCCTTTGGTGACGCAGCGCTCATGGGCGCGGAATCGGATTTCCGGTCTTCACAGCGATGCGTTCCTTGGTCCCGTCCTTCTCGACCTGAATGCGCACACGCGACGCTTCGTCGGACGATGGGTCAATGAGCATCACATTCGAGATGTCGATCGGCGCCTCGAAGGTGACGATTCCCCCTTCCGGATTGTTCGGTGTAGGAGACAGGTGGCGCTTGCGCATGTTCACCCCCTCCACAGTCACCTTGCCGTTGGCGGTATCGACCCGTGTGACGGTTCCCTCGAGCTCACGATAGTTGCCGCGGATCACCTTCACGCGGTCGCCCTTCACGACTCGGGACCTTCGCTTGGCTCGCCGAGTCTGCTTTGCCTGCTTCTTCGTCGCCATCAGATCACCTCCGGCGCCAGTGAAACAATCTTCATATACCTCTTTTCCCGCAGCTCTCGGCCGACGGGGCCGAAGATCCGGGTCCCCCGAGGCTCCCCGTTGGGGTTGATCAGAACTGCTGCGTTCTCATCGAATCGAATGTACGAGCCGTCCTTGCGACGCATCTCCTTCGCGGTCCGGACGATGACTGCCTTGGCCACATCACCCTTCTTGACCCCCGCATTCGGGAGCGCGTCCTTGATGGTAACGACAATCACATCTCCGACGCGAGCGTAGCGGCGCCTGGAACCTCCAAGCACCCGGATGCAGAGGGCACGTTTGGCCCCTGTGTTGTCGGCGATGCGGAGCACCGATTCCTGCTGGATCATCTTCCTGTCTCCTCGTGATTCCCCTGGAGTTGCGAGCCGTGGTCGATCAGACCCGCTCGGGACGATCCAGCAGCTCGACCACTCTCCAGCGCTTCAGGCGCGAGAGAGGGCGGGTTTCCTGGATCCGGACCACGTCGCCTACCTGGTAGCTGTTCTCAGCGTCGTGTGCGTGATACTTCTTGGACCGGGTCACCGACTTCCCGTACAGGGGGTGAGCGAAGCGGCGCTCGACCATCACCACCACGGTCTTGTCGCCCTTGTCGCTGACGACGACGCCCCGTCGGGTCTTCCTGTTGTTTCGCTGCGGGTGCTCGACGGTCTCGGGAGTCTTCACGCCGGCCTCGTTCTCGCTCATGCTTCACCTCCCGAGAGCTCGCGCTCGCGGAGAATCGTTTTCATCCGTGCTACTTCGCGTCGAATCTGCTTGGGGAGCTGGGAATTCTCCAACTCCATGAGCGATCCGCGGAAACGCAGCCGGAAGAGCTCCTCGCGAAGCTCGGCCATGCGTTCCTGAATCTGCTCGTCCGTCATTTCCCGGATGTCTTCGGCGGTAAGCATCTCTTCATCCCCCCAGCTGCTGGTCGCGAACGACGAAGCGCGTTTTCACCGGCAGCTTGGCCGAGGCGAGCTCCATCGCTCGCCTCGCCACGTCAACCGGCACACCCTCCATTTCGAACATCACTCGCCCAGGCTTGACGACGGCTACCCATGCTTCCGGGTTACCCTTCCCCTTGCCCATCCGGGTTTCCGCGGGCTTCCGGGTGATCGGCTTGTCCGGGAAGATCCGGATCCAGACCTTCCCTCCTCTCTTGATGTGACGGGTCATGGCGATTCGAGCCGCCTCGATCTGGCGGTTCGTGATCCACCCCGGCTCCGTTGTCTGAAGCCCGTATTCACCGAAAGACACGAGATTGCCTCGCTGCGCCTTTCCTCGCATCCGACCCTTGTGGGTCTTACGGTATTTGACTCGCTTGGGCGAGAGCATGGTCGTACGTCCCTGTTCAGGTGTCCGTGGAGTAGGTCCGGCCCCGGCGCTCGTCCACAACCTCGCCGAGGAAGATCCAGCACTTCACCCCAATCACTCCGTAGGTGGTGAATGCCTCCACATTTGCATAATCGATGTCGGCCCGCAGCGTGTGGAGAGGAACGCGCCCCTCATTATAGCCTTCTGTCCGTGCGATTTCAGCGCCCCCGAGGCGCCCGGAGCACTGGATTCGAATGCCCTCGGCTCCGGCACGCTGCGCCGCCTGGACGGCACGCTTCATGGCGCGCCGGAAGGAAATCCGCTGACGGAGCTGGTGGGCAACGTTCTCCGCCACCAGGCGAGCATCCAATTCGGGACGCTTCACCTCCTCGACGTTCACGGAAACCTCGGCATTCGTCAGAACCCCGAGCTCATCCCGCAGCTTGTCGACCTCCGATCCGCGCTTACCGATGACCACGCCGGGGCGAGCGGTGTGGATCGTCACCACGATCTTGGAAGGCTTGCGTTCGATCTCGACCTGCGAGATCGCTGCGTGAGCCAGTCGCCGGTGAAGATAATTCCTGATCGTCTCGTCCTCCCGGAGGAGTCGCGGAAAATCCTTGTCCGCGTACCAGCGGGACTTCCAGTCCTTGAGAACGCCGAGCCGGAACCCGACCGGGTGTGTCTTCTGTCCCATCTTAATCCCTTGTGTCCACGACAACGGTGATGTGGCTCATGCGCTTCCGAATCGGCGCAGCCCGACCCATGGCCGCGGCTCGCCAGCGTCTCAACGTGGGTCCCTCATCCACAAAGGCCTCACGGACCATGAGGTCATCGAGATCCACGAACTGGTCCTGTTCTTCCCCTCGGCTCTGTGCGTTCGCCACAGCAGAGCGGAGGGTCTTTCCGACCGGTTCCGCCGCAGCCTTCTTGGAGAACTTCAGAATCGCGTAGGCCTCGTTCACCGACTGCCCACGAATCTGGTCCACCACAAGCCGAACCTTCCTCGGGCTCATGCTGATGTATCTTGAAACGGCCTTGGCTTCCATGGCTCCTTGATCTCCGCCTCTTGCAGGTGCCGGCCCATCCGGGCCAGGAGCACCGAAAATGGATTTCTAATCTACCGCGCCCGGGCGCGCTTGTCGGCCAGCTTCCCACCATGCCCACGAAAAAGTCGGGTGGGGCTGAACTCACCGAGCTTGTGACCGACCATGTTCTCCGTGATGTAGACGGGAACGAACTTGTTCCCGTTGTGCACGGCCAGCGTGTGTCCGACGAAGTCGGGTGAAATCGTGGACGCTCTCGCCCACGTCTTGATCACTCGCTTTTCGCCTCTGGCGTTCATGGCCTCCACCTTGAGGCGGAGCTTCTCGTCAATGTACGGGCCCTTCTTTACGCTACGCGGCATGAGATTATTCCATCTGGGATCCGTCGCCCCCGAGGCTCTTCCTCGAGGTGCGGGCTCAGCGGGTGGCCTTCCCCCGGCGACGCCCGCGCACGATCATCTTGCTGGACTGCTTCTTTCTCTTGCGGGTCTTCACGCCTTCCGGCTTCCCCCACGGGGTGACCGGCGGCCTGCCTCCTGAACTCCGACCCTCTCCTCCCCCCAGGGGGTGGTCGACCGGATTCATTGCGACCCCGCGGACCTTGGGCCTCCGGCCCCGCCAGCGGGCAGCGCCGGCCTTCCCAAGGGAGGTGAGTTCATGATCCACATTGCCTACCTGACCCACTGTGGCCATGCAGTCACGGTGGACGCGCCGAACTTCCGTCGAAGGCATGCGGAGGGAGACATACGCACCCTCCTTGGCCACGACCTGGACGCCCGCCCCGGCGGATCGAGCCATCTGCCCGCCCTTTCCAGGCTTCAGTTCGACGTTGTGTACCGTCGTCCCAAGCGGGATGAGGCCAAGGGGCAGGGCATTCCCTACCTTGATGTCCGCATCGGCGCCCGACACCACCTCGTCACCCGGCTGCATTCCGCGGGCATGGAGGATGTACCGCTTCTCTCCATCGACATAGTGAATGAGCGCGATGAACGCTGTCCGGTTCGGATCGTATTCGATCTCCGCCACCCGTCCCGGCACGCCGAGCTTGTCGCGCCGGAAGTCGATCCGGCGATACCGCCGCTTGTGGCCACCGCCGCGCCTGCGGACGGTGATGCGGCCGTGGTGGTTCCGGCCTCCCTTGCTGGTGAGGGGCTCGGTGAGGCCTCGTTCCGGACCCTTCCGCGTAATCTCGTCACCCTCAACGACCGAGCGGAAGCGCGTTCCGGGGGTGATCGGCCTGAATTTCTTGATAGCCATAGTCTTAGCCCATCTCGTAGAACTCGATGTGATCGCCTTCCGCCAGACGCACCATCGCTTTCTTGAAAGCCGGGCGCCGCCCCACCTTCCGCGTGCGGGCCATGCGGCCCATGAGGGAGCGCCGAGCCTTCCCAGCGTACTTGGCCGTCCGCACATCCTCGACAACCACGTCCCACGCAGCTTCGACGGCGGCCTGGATCTGGGCCTTGTTCGCGTCCGGATGCACGATGAAGGTGTACACATTCGTGACGTCCTGCTGTCGCGTCGCCTTCTCAGTGACGACCGGAGCAAGGATCACGTCATAGATATCACGCATCGCTCACCCCCTTGGTGTCGTCAACCGTGTCCGAGTCTGCTCCGGCGTCCGTGCTGTCGGCCCCTCCCGAGGGAGGCTGGTTCGCACGCTCCAGCGCAGGCCTCTCGATGAGCACGGTCCCGGCATGAAGTACGTCATACGCCGACTCCTCCCCGAAGGGCATGACCCGGACGAATGGGAGGTTCCGGCTCGACAGGAGGAGGTTCTCTCGCGGAGCGTCGGTGAGGATGAGAACCTTCCCCTCCACCCCGATGCCGTCGAGGAACTCGACCAGACGCTTGGTCTTCGGCCCGTCGAATTCGAGAGCGTCGACCACGAGGACCCTGTCGTCGGTGGCCCGAGCATTGAGGGCGGACCGACGTGCGAGCTGTCGTACCTTACGGGGCACCCGCTGGCGCCAGCTGTGAGGCTGCGGGGGAAATGCGAGCCCTCCACCCGTCCAGTGCGGGGCCCGTGTCGTTCCCTGGCGTGCCCGCCCTGTGCCTTTCTGCCGCCAGGGCTTGCGACTGCCGCCACGCACAGCAGACCGGTTCTTGGCTGCCGCGGTGCCCTGCCGCTGATTCGCGAGGTAAGCCTTCACCGTCTGGTGAAGCACCGGCTCGTTCACGACGCCATCGAAGAGATCGCCGGGGAGTTCCCGGGCTTCACCCTTCGAGCCGTCTGCCTTGAAATAGCGCGCCTTGACCATGTCTGTCACTTCGCAATGAAGAGGTAGCTGTGTCGCGTCCCCGGAACGCCGCCCTTCACGAAGAGCAGATTGCGTTCAGCATCGACACGGACCACCTCGAGGTTTAGCACGGTCCTCCGGGTGTTCCCCATCTGACCGGGCAGCTTCTTTCCCTTGATCACCCTGGAAGGGTCGGTCCCCGGACCGAGCGAACCGGGGTTCCGGGACATGGGATGGCCGTGGCCTCCGGGGCGCCCCGCAAAGCCGTGCCGCTTCACGACCCCCTGGAATCCCCTGCCCTTGGAGGTACCGGTCACCTTGACCCGGTCGCCCGGCTGGAACTGCTCCACCGTGAGTTCCTGGCCCTCCTCGAAGGAATCGCCCTCGCCGATCCTGAATTCCTTGAGAATCCGCGGAGCGGATTCGAGCCCGACCCGAGCCGCGTGCC
>SLDT01000029.1 GCA_007125125.1 Gemmatimonadota bacterium
GCACGGGCCGCCCCGCGCCGGCCGCACAGACCCCACTCCCGACCCGAGCCCCACCCGCATGTCCGGACCGCAGTTCATCTACGTCATGAAGGACCTCCGCAAGGTCGTTCCCCCGAAGAAGGAGATCCTCAAGGGGATCTGGCTCTCCTTCTACCCCGGCGCCAAGATCGGCGTCGTCGGACCGAACGGAGCAGGCAAGAGCACCCTCCTGCGCATCATGGCCGGGGTCGACACGGACTTCCAGGGCGAGGCATGGGCGGCGAAGGGCACCCGCGTCGGCTACCTCTCCCAGGAGCCCGAGCTCGACCCGTCGCTCGACGTGCGGGGCAATGTCGAGCTGGGGGTGAAGGAGACCCGCGACCTCCTCAAACGCTTCGAAGCGGTGAACATGAAGTTCGCCGAGGTCTCGACCGACGAGGAGATGAACGCTCTCATCGAGGAGCAGGCGAAGCTCCAGGACCGCATCGAGGCCGCTGGCGCATGGGAGCTCGATCGGAAGCTGGAGGTGGCCATGGACGCGCTGCGCCTTCCTCCCGGCGATGCCGATGTGACGAAGCTCTCGGGCGGGGAGCAGCGGCGCGTCGCGCTCTGCCGCACCCTCCTCGAGGAACCGGACCTGCTCCTCCTCGACGAGCCCACGAACCACCTCGACGCCGAGTCCGTGGCCTGGCTCGAGCAGCACCTCGCGCGCTTCCCCGGCACGATCGTGGCGATCACCCACGACCGCTACTTCCTGGACAATGTGGCCGGCTGGATCCTCGAGCTCGACCGCGGCGCCGGCTTCCCGTACGAGGGCAACTACTCCTCCTGGCTCGAGCAGAAGCGGGAGCGGCTGCGCCAGGAAGAGAAGCAGGAGTCGGCCCGCCAGAAGACGCTCGAACGCGAGCTCGAGTGGGTGCGCATGAGCCCTCGCGCGCGCCAGGCCAAGGGCAAGGCCCGACTGCGTTCGTACGACGAGCTCATGTCGCAGGACCGGCGCGAGGAGATCCGCACCGCCGAGATCCTCATCCCGAAGCCCGAGCGGCTCGGCGAGGACGTCGTCATCTTCGACGGGGTGACGAAGGCCTACGGCGACAAGCTCCTCATGGAAGACCTCTCCTTCCGGCTCCCCCGCGGGGGCATCGTCGGGATCATCGGCCCGAATGGCGCCGGAAAGACCACCCTCTTCCGGATGATCACCGGCCAGGAGACCCCCGACGCCGGCTCGATCACGATCGGCCAGACCGTGCGCCTCGCCCATGTCGATCAGTCGCGCGCGGGGCTCGAATCCGACCGCACCGTCTGGGAGGAGGTCTCCGGGGGCCACGACACCCTCGACTTCGGCTGGCGCGAGGTGAACTCCCGCGCCTACCTCTCCTCCTTCAACTTCCGCGGCTCCGACCAGCAGAAGAAGGTCGGCGTGCTCTCGGGCGGAGAGCGCAACCGCCTCCACCTCGCCAAGCTCCTGCGCGAGGGGGGCAACGTCATCCTCCTCGACGAGCCCACGAACGACCTCGACGTCGACACCCTGCGCGCACTGGAAGAAGCGCTCCTCGGCTTCCCCGGCTGCGCGGCCGTCATCTCGCACGATCGCTGGTTCCTCGACCGGATCGCCACCCACATCCTCGCCTTCGAGGGCGACTCGCAGGTCACCTGGTTCGAGGGCAACTACCAGGAGTACGAAGACGACCGCAAGCGACGGCTCGGCCCCGAGGCACTCCAGCCGCACCGCATCCGCTACCGGAAGCTCGTGCGGTAGGGGCTCGCCACCGATGAGCAGGAAGAAGGGTCCCCGGAAGCGGGCCTCCAGCGGGGGCAGGGCCGGCGGTTCGCGCCGGGCCTTCCGCCGGAGGGTACTTCTCGCGATCGTCGCGCTGCTCGTCGCCGCCTCCTTCCTGGCACGGCGCATGGGGGTCGGGCCGGGTACGGCGCCCGCCTTTGACGCCTCGCTCTTCGACGAGGGGCCCCGCGTCTCGGCCCTCGAGGCCGGAGCCTACGTCGGGCAGGATGCCGTCGTCTGCGGGCGGGTCGTGAACACCGTCTTCGCGCAGGCGACCGGGGGGCAGCCCACCTACCTGAACCTCGAGCGGGCCTACCCCGACCAGCCCTTCGACGTCGTCGTCTGGGGAAGGGACCGGGGCCGCTTCGCCACCCCGCCCGAGGTGCTCTACTTCGGGCGCGAGATCTGCGCCGCCGGCCGCGTCACGACGCACCAGGGCGTGCCCCGCATCGAAGCGCGGGGCCCCGAGCAGATCCGGTTCTGAGGGGGGAGCCGTGGCCCGGCCAGGGACGCGGGAGGATGTCCCGCTCTGGCCGAACCTGCGGCGCGATGATTCGAGGCGCAAGCGTTCGTGCGCGCCGGGGCCGGATACACGGGTACCCCTGATTCGGCTTCCCGGGGAAGGGCGATCGATGAGGGATCGGATTCGGCGGACTGTTCGATAGTGCCGGCGGGGGGGTGGGCCGGTTACAGGGACACCTCGTTGCACAGAAATTGTGAACGCGATGCGTTGACTGCACAATTATTGGGCAATGACTCGCCCGCGTGTGTACGCCGTGACACCCCTTGAGACGGCACGCGAGCCCCACATGAGCGGCCGACGGGTCGCGCGCCCTCCCGGCGACGGGAACGTCTGCCCACGTTCGCTCAGGAGCACAGGTGCAGACGTTCTCGCCGAATATGGGGGTGAATGCCTGCACTTGAAGGCTGGCCTGGTGATGAGTGCAGACGTTGTGGCCGAATATGGGGGTCAACGTCTGCACTTGCGTCCGGGCGGGCTCGAGAGCAGACGTTTTCGCCGGCGGGAGCCCGCCGACCTCGCTCCGACCCCGCACTGGTCCCGCGGCAGGCGAGCAGGCTACGAAGAGCATCGCGTTCTGACGGGCTCCCTTTCATAGGCGCGGAAAGCTCCCCCCACGCGGGAGCGACACCCCACCGGCCCCCGCAACGAGGAGAGAGGATGGCGCGCGCCGAGCGCGCGCCCCAGTCCCGCTTCACTTCGGAATCGGAACAGGAACGGATATGGGCGGCGCATCGCGCCGCTCCACCTCAGCGACAGGTGGAAGACCACGGAAGTGCGGGAGCACGCTCACCCATGGCCCGCCCCGGAACTCGATCCGTTCGGATCCCTCGTCCTGGATCACCATCTCAGCGCCCCCCGCTCCCCGCCTCGACCACCCGCGTGCCCGCCATCAGGTCGGTGGCGAGAAAGGAGAGCCGCACGAGGTGCGGGTGCGCCCGCTGTCCGTTCGTCAGGATGGCCACCCCGAGCCGCCGGTCCCGATTCCCATGGATGAAGGCGGTGTACCCGCGCACGCTCCCCGAATGCGCGATGTAGCGCTCCCCATTGCGCGTCGTCGTCCACCAGGCGAGCCCGTAGCCGGTGTCCGGGCCACCCCACCCCCCGGTCATCGGCCCGGTGAAGCGGTCGTACTGGCGGGTCTGCATGAGCTCGGCGGTCTCGGGGCGAAGGATCCGGTGCCCGCGAAAGCTTCCTCCGTTGAGCGAGGCGATGAGCCAGCGGGCCTGGTTCTCGACGGTGCCCCAGACGCCCCCGGCCGGCCACTCGGCGAAGCGCACGCGGGCGGCGGGCACCTGCGCGCCGGTCTCCGGATGGGGCTGGTAGGGCACGGCGAGGAGCTCCTCCATCGCGGGGGTGGGGGCGAAGTCGGTGCTCTCCATTCCGAGGGGCGCGAAGATCCGCTCGCGCACGACATCGCGGAAGTCCTCGCCGGTGATGTCCTCGACGAGGCGCGCGATCAGGGTGTAGCCCATGTTCGAGTAGCGCACCCGCTCCCCCGGCGGCCCCTCGATGCGCAGCCGGCGCGAGAGGTAGTCGTCAAGCGCGAGGGGCACCGTGTCGGCCCACACCGGCACCCCGGAGAAGATCGTCGGGAGGCCGGAGGTGTGCGTGAGCAGATGCCGGAAGGTGATCGGCCGCGCGGGGTCCTCGCCCGGGATCGGGAGCCCCCGCAGGTGGTCGCGCACCGGGTCGTCCAGCTCGAAATGCCCCTCGTCCATGAGCTGCAGGAGCGCGGTGGCCCCCATCGTCTTGAAGGTCGAGGCGATGATGTAGACCGTCTCGGGCGTGGCCGGGGTGCGCGCCCGCAGGTTGGACTCGCCGTAGCCGTTCATCCAGACGATCTCCTCTCCCACCGTGAGGGCGATCGTGAGGGAAGGGATCCGGCCTTCGACCATCGCCCGCCGGATCTCCGGCTCGAGGGCCGCGACCACGGCCTGCAGGTCGGGGAGGGTGTCGGAGGCGAGCGGGCCCGCGGCAGGGAGCACGCCTTCCGCACCCGGATCGGCCTTGGCGGGCGCGGGCGCAGCGAGAAGGAGAGCGCCGAGGAGGAGGGCGGCGTGCGGGGATCGGGCGCGCAGGGCTCGGGCGCCAGGTGCGCGGCCCCGAACGGGCCGCCGGACGCGCCGCGAGGCTTCGAGTCGGTCGTTCATCGTGCTCCGGGAGGAAGGGTGGCCGGGCCATCCAACGCACGGTACGCCCCACCCTCCCACCTCGGCAAGGGGTCCCGCTACCGTCCGATGCGCTCCGGCACCCTGCGAAGGAGCCGCTCCCGCTACCGACCGAGGAGCCGCTCCCGCCAGGAGGGGCCCGGGTCGAGGAGCCGTTCTCCCCGCTCGAGCCGGTCGAGGATCCCCTCCATGTTCACGCGGAGCTTCTCGCGCTGCCCGGCGAGGTCGTGCCGCCCGGCCATGACGCCCCCCGCGGCGCCCGCGATCGCC
>SLDT01000148.1 GCA_007125125.1 Gemmatimonadota bacterium
CTCCCAGGCCGCGCCCAGCGCCGGCCCGAAGGTCACCACCCCGCCCCCTCCGGCACCGAGCGCGAAGAGCGCCGGCAGGATCATCGCCTCCCCGGCGAGCGCCAGCACGATGTAGATGCGCCCGGCCCGCTGCGCCTCCTCGTCGCGCCGGTGCACGACGAGCCCGTAGGCCGCAAAGGTCATGACCGCGAAGGAGAGGTAGAAGGTCAGCAGGTCCCCCGCGAGCACCACCCCCAGGTTCCCCGTCATCGTGAGGGCGAAGAACCCGAAGAAGACGTCCCGCCTCGGGTCGTCCCTCTGATGGCTCCGGGCAAAGGCCCCCCCTGCCGTCCAGAGCAGCGCCGTCAGCAGGAGGAAGGGCTCCCCGAGCGGATCCACCCCCAGCGCCACCCCGAGAAAGAGCCCCGGGGCCTCGACCGAGGGCACCGCGCCTGGATTCGCGAGATGCAGGAGCGCAAGCGCGAGGGCGGGGAGCGCGGCCCAGGGGGCCAGCGCGATCGTGATCCCCCGCGCGGCGTACACCGACCAGAGCAGGCTCACGAAGATGGGCAGGGCGAAGGTCGCCAGGAGGAGCCATCCCCCGATCCCCGCCTGCAGGAGTCCTTCGGGCATCAGAGCGCCCCCCGGTCCACGATGAACTCCGTCCAGCCGAGGGGGCTCCACCCGAACCCTCCGAGCACCCCGCTCCCGAGGGCGAGGAGCACGGTCACGATCGCGGGCACGAGGAGCCGCCAGTCGGCCTCGAGACCGCGCCGCCCGGTCCCGTCGTCGAAGGTGCCCTCCGGATCGTCCAGATAGGCGGTCCGGATGACCGGAAGGAAGTAGGCGGCGTTCAGGAGGCTGCTCGCGAGGAGCACCCCCACGACCCAGGGCGCCCCCGCCTGGATCGCCCCCATCCCCAGGTACCACTTCGAGAGGAACCCGGCGACGGGCGGGATCCCGATCATCCCGAGCGCCGCGACCGAGAAGGCGAGCATGGTCAGGGGCATGCGCTGCGCGATCCCCCGCATCTCGCTGATCTTCTTCACCCCGAGGGTCTCGGCGAGCATCCCCGCGCAGAAGAAGAGGGTGATCTTCATGAGCCCCTGGTGCACGAGGTGCACGAGCCCCCCGACCTGCGCGACCGGCGCGAGCAGGGCCACACCGAGGGCGATGTAGGAGAGCTGGCTCACCGTGCTGTAGGCGAGAAGCCGCTTCAGGTCGTCCTGGCCGAGCGCCCGCACCGACCCGTAGACGATCGTGAAGGCGGCCAGGAGTGCGACGGGGAGCGCGACCCCGAGCTGCCAGGCGACCTCGATCCCATAGAGGGAGTGCAGGAGCCGCGTGACCCCGAAGGCGCCCGCCTTCACGACCGCGACCGCGTGCAGGAGCGCACTCACCGGCGCGGGCGCCACCATCGCGATCGGGAGCCACCCGTGCACCGGGAAGAAGGCCGCCTTGACCGACACCCCCGCGAGCAGGACCCCGAATAGTAGGACGAACCGCCCCGCCGAGTCTGCTGCGACCTCGGGGTCGAGGACCCCGCCGGGGGCGAAGGCCACGGTCCCGGTCTCGACCTGGAACCAGACCGCCCCGAGGACGAGCAGGGCGCCCGAGGCGAAGGTGTAGACGAGGTAGGTGCGGCCGGCCCGGATCGCCTCGGGGGTACCGCGATGCACGACGAGCGGATAGGTCGTCCAGGTGAGCGCCTCGTAGAAGAGGACGAAGGTGAAGAGGTCGCCCGCCATCGCGAGCCCGGTCGTGGCGGTGACGCAGAGGCTGAAGAAGGCGAAGAAGCGGCGCCGGTTCGGGGAGCCCTCGAGGTAGCCGATCGCGTAGATCGTGGTGACGAACCAGAGCACGGCCGAGAGAGCGACGAAGAGGAGCGCGAGGGCGTCGCCCACGAGGGAGAGCTCGAGTCCGGGGAGGACCTCGAGCCGCCAGGCATACTCGCGCCCCGCGGCGACCCCGACGAGCATGACGGCGACGAGGGCGAGCTTCGCGGTGGCCCCTGCGATGTTCAGCCCAACCCGGAGGCGGCGGTCTTCCTCGCCCAGGAACATGATCGCGATCCCGGGCACGAAGGAGCTGAGGACGATCGCGAGGGGGAGGGCTTCCCAGGCGAGGATGTAGCTCATGGGAGCCTTCCTCCCGAACCGATCGCGAGGAGCTCGATGAGCTCGGTGGCGCGCACCCCGAGGGCGACCGCGAGAAGGGCGAGCGCCATGGCCGCCCACTCGAGGCGGCGGGGGGCGGGGCGGAAGCTGGGCGGGGTCTCGCTCCGGTCGAGGGCATGGCGCAGGACCATGAGGACGTAGGCGAGGGTGAGGAGCCCTCCTGCGGTCATGAGGATCGCCCACCCCCACGCCCCCTGCTCGATCGCCGCGCGCAGGAGGAGCCACTTCGCGACGAAGCCGCCCGAGGGGGGGATCCCCGCGAGGCTGAGCCCGCCGAGCCCGAAGGCGAAGAAGGTCATCGGGAGGCGGTGGGCGATCCCCGAGATGGCGCGGATGTCGTCACGGGCGACGGCGTAGGTCATGCTCCCCGCCGCGAGGAACATGGCCGCCTTCGCGAGGGCGTGCGCGAGGGCATGGACGACGCCTCCGGCCCAGGCATCTGCGCTCCACCCCCCGGCGACCGGGTACAGGAGGGGGAAGAGGATGAAGAGGTAGCCGAGCTGCGCGACGGTCGAGTAGGCGATGAGGCGCTTCAGGCTCCGCTGACGGAGGGCGAGGAGCGAACCCCAGAGGAGGGCTCCGGCCCCGAGGAATCCGAGCAGGAGGAGGGCTTCGCGGGTGCCTCCCCCATGGAGGTCGACCCAGAGGCGCACGAGGATGAAGAAGGAGCCCTTCACGACGAGGGCCGAGAGCACGGCGCTCCCGGGTGCG
Organism: Gemmatimonadota bacterium; assembly: GCA_007125125.1. Lineage (GTDB taxonomy): Bacteria > Gemmatimonadota > Gemmatimonadetes > Longimicrobiales > Gaopeijiaceae > SLDT01. Next base: position 2,868 of record SLDT01000148.1, read on the forward strand.
GGGGCCGCGGCGTGCGCGGGGGGGAGCCAGCCGTGCAGGGGAAAGAGCGCGGTCTTCGCGGCGAGCCCGACGGTCATGAGGGCGAGCGCGACGAGGGGGAGCGGCCCCTCGAGGCCGGCCTCGGCGAGGGTCCCGATCGCGAGGGTGCCGCCCGCGATGTAGAGGAGGGCGACCCCGAGGAGGAAGAGGAGGGAGCCGGCGAGGGAGACGAGGAGGTAGCGCATCCCCGCGACGGTCGCCTTCGAGGTGACGGCGAGGGTGACGACCGCGGCGGCCGAGAGCCCGAGGATCTCGAGGAGCACGTAGAGGTTGAAGAGGTCCCCGGAGACGAAGATCCCGTTGAGCGACGCCCACAGGAGGAGCCAGAGGGGGGCGAAGTAGCGGGCGCCGCGCCCCGCGGGGGACTCGCGCACGCTGGCCTCGGAGAGATCCCCGAAGTAGGCGGTCGCATAGTAGCTCGCGCCCGTCCCGACCAGGGCGGTGACGGCGAGCATGACGACGGAGAACCCGTCGACGAGGAGCTCGATCCCGAGCGGCGCCCCCCAGCCGGCGAGGGGGTAGACGAGGGGGCCCTCGGCGCGGACGGCCCGCGCGAGCGACCAGGCGGCGCCCCCGGAGCCGAGTGCGCCGAGGAGGAGCCCGGCACGGAGCGCGACCGGACGCCCCCGGAGCGCCACGAGGGCTCCGACCAGGGGCGCCATGACCGCGAGCACGCTCCAGTGCGCGGGGTCCCGGATCATGCGGGGTCGTCCTCCTCGAGGTGGTCCTCGTCGAGGAAGGGGAGGCCGGTGCGGGCGGTGACGCGAAGGGCGATCCCGAGGGCGACGGCGGTGGCGGCGACCGCGACGACGATCCCGGTGAGGACCATCGCCTGGGGCACGGGGTCGGCGACGGCGGGGTCGAGCCGCGGGGGCGCGGCGAGGAGGATGAGGAAGATCCCGCCCGCGGCGACATTCACCCCGAGGACCTTCCAGAGGAGGTGGGCGCGCCCGAGGAGCGCGTGGAACCCGAGCGCGAACAGGACCGCGCCGGCCAGGGTGTAGAGGTCGAGGGGCGTCACTCCGCCTCGCTCCCGGGCACGACGAGGCGCCCGAGGGGATCGCCGGTCGGGTCGACCCCCTCGAGTGCCGGGTCGGGGTCGGGAACGGAGGGCACGTCGACGAAGAGCTCGACGAGGACGACCGCAATGGAGATCGTGAGCACGGCCTCGACGGCGAGGATCAGACCGTAGGCCCATCCCTCCGGCCAGGCCATGAAGGTGCCTCCCCAGGGGATCACCGCGAGCCCGGCCCCGACGAAGAGGTAGACCCCGATCGCCGCCCCGACCCGCACCGGGTGCCAGGCAGCGGTCGGGGGCCTCAGGAACCCGGCTGCGGCGAGGAGCACCCCGGCCCCGGCGAGGAGGGCTCCGGCCTGGAAGGCGCCCCCGCTCCGGTGCGAGCCCGCCCAGGCGAGGTAGACGGCGGCGAGGACGGCGAGCGGCATCGTGAAGCGGGCGAGGGCCTCGAGAACGGGGTCGGCCAGGGTGTCTTCTTCCCGTGCGAGGAGGCGGCTCCCCCGGTCCATCGACCAGATGGCGACCATCGCGACGAGGAGAACGACGACTTCGAGGAGGGTGTCGTAGCTCCGGAAGTTCAGGAGCACTGCGGTGACGGGGTTCGAGACCCCGCTGGCCTCGAGCGACTCCGCGACGAGCTCGGGGAGGATCGCCTCGCGCAAGGGTGCCCCGAGGAGGAGCAGGAGGCCGAGCGCCGCGCCGCCTGCGAGGGCTCCGAGGGCGA